>JADMKA010000148.1:0-50469 GCA_018780145.1 Vitreoscilla sp.
GCGCCTTGGCGGTCTCGGTCAGGTTGAGGTTGCGGCGCACCGCCTCCTGGACGAAGCGGAACTGGTGCAGGTTCATGGCTGCTCCGGGCCGGGCAGGGCCAAGGTCTCGGCGGCGATGTCGGCCAGGGCCTGCACCAGCCGCGGGGACTCGCCGGCCGCGGCGTGCAAGGTCCAGGTGACCGTGGGGTGCCGCTCGCGCAACCGGGCGAGGCGCTCGGGCAGGTCTTTGCGCACATGGCCGCCAGCGCCCAGGAACAGCGGCAGCACCTCGACGCGCTGGCAGCCGGCCTCGGCGAGGGCATTGCCGGCGGCATCCAGGTCGGGTGCCATGAACTCCAGGTAGGCCATCGTCACCCGCTGGCCCGGCCTCAGTTCGCGCACGCGCGCCGCCACCTGGTCGAACGGTTCGGCCCAGCGGGGATCGCGGGCTCCATGGGCGAAAAGAATCAGGCCTTGTTGCATCGGCTCAACGGTACCTCACCAGCCAGCCGAATGCTGCCAAGGACATCAGCAGGTAGACCCCGCTGGGCAGCGCCGATGCGATCCATGGGGTCCAGTCGCGCAGCAACCCCAGGTGGCCGACCACGTTGTTCAGCAGCACGAAGCTGATGCCCAGCATGATGCCGCCGAAGACCTTCAGGCTGATGCCGCCGGCCCGGGCATGCAGGTAGGCGAAGGGCAGGGCGAGGGCCACCATCACGATGCAGGCCAGCGGGTAGAAGGCGCGGCGCCAGAACTGCAGCTCGTAGCGCTGGGCGGCCTGCTCCTGGAGCTCCAGGTGCCGGCTGTAGCGCCACAGGTCGACTGTGGACATGCTCTTGATCGGCGAGATCGCTGCAGCGACGACGGTCTCGGCCAGCGTGGTCGGCCAGTCGACATGCGCTTCGCGCCGGCTGCGGACCACACCGTTCTCGCCGGCCGGCCACTCGGTGATCTGGGCGTCTTCGAGGCGCCAGACCGGCACACCGCCTGCGCTCTCTGCACGGCCATGAGCCGCCTGGATGCGCCGCAGCAGCACCCCGGCCGTGTCGTGCTCGAAGATCCGGATGTCGCGCATGCGGCCGTCGGTATCCGTGCCCTGCACGTTGATCGACAGGCTGCGCTCGGCATCGCCGCTGCCCTGGCGTTCCTTCAGCCACGCGCCGGTCTTGCCGAGCGCCTGGCCGCCGCGGAAGCGCGCCTTCAGGTTCACGGCCTGCTGTTCACCCAGCGGTGCCACGTACTCGCCGACCACGAAGGTCAGCACGCCCATCGCCACCCCCAGCGTCAGCAACAGGCTGAGCGCCTTGCCCGGGCCGAGACCCCCGGTGCGCAGGATGGTGAACTCAGACGACTGGGCCAGCCGGGCCATGGCATAGATGGTGCCGATCAACACCGCGATGGGAAACAGCTCGTAGAAGCGCCCGGGCAGTTCGTACAGGGCGGCCAGCGCTGCGTGCCACAGTGTGAAGCCGCGCCGGCCGACGCCTTCGAGCTCCTCGAGGAAATCGATGAAGTAGAACAACGACAGGAAGGCGATGGCGACGAACACCACCGACCAGACCACGTCGCGGTAGAGCAGGCGGCGGACTGTTCTCATGCCGGCGCCCCGGCGCCGCGCATCGGCCACCAACGCAGCACCGTGGCATGGTCGCGCCACCAGATCAACGCCAGCGCGGTGATGAACGCCGCGCCGTGGAGCGACGCCACGGCCACGCCCAGCCCGACCCGCCCGGCGCCGACCCAGGCCTGGCTGAGATTGATCAGGTTGTAGTACACGACAAAGGCGAGCAAGGCGAACAGCAGGTTCCAGTTGCTGGCCCGGCGCGGGTTGCTGGCCGCCAGGCCGACGCCCAGCAGCACGAGGTTGGCTGCACCGAACAGCAGGCCGAGGCGCCAGGTCAGCTCACCATGGTTCCTGGCCAGTGGCTCGCGAAGCAGCGCCAGCGTGCTCAAGGCCTTGGGCGGCACCGCATCGGCAGTGCGGGCCTTGCCCGCATCCACGCGCATCCGCAGGTTCTCGAAGCTCAGCCGCGCATGCTCGCCGGTCTCGTTGTTCTGTTCGCTGCGGTGGCCTGCGTCCAGCACCAGCAGGCGGTCCTCGCCTTCGGTTTCCAGGCGGCCGGCGCGGGCGGTCGTGACGCTCTCGCGCTCGGCGCTCTTGCCGAGCAGGAACACATTGCGTGCGGCCCCGGCGACGTCGCCCTCGCGCTCGACAAAGAACACCCGGCTGCCGTCGGCAGACGATTGGAAGCTGCCCGGGGCGACCCGCATCAGGTCGGAGCGCTGCTCGTAGCGCAGACGCAGTTCGGTGGTCTTCTGGTTGCCCCAGGGCCAGACGAACAGCGCCAGCAAGGCCACCACCGCCAGCACCGGCGAACCGGTGCGCAACACCGGCCGCACGAAGCGGGCCAGCCCGGCACCGCTGCTGAACCAGATGGCCATCTCGCTGTCGCGGTACATGCGTCCCAGGCTCAGCACGGTGGCAATGAACAGCGACAGCGCCAGCATCATCGGCAACTGCCCGAGCGCCGTGTAGCCCAGCAGCAGCACCACGTCCTGCGGGGCCACCGAGCCGCTCGCCGCCAGCCCCAGCGTGCGGATCAGCATCATCGTCAGCACGATGGTCAGGATGACCACCAGGGTGGCCCCGAAACTGCGCGCCAGCTCCTTGCGGACAGTCGAATCGAATAACATCAAGTGATCACTTTCATTCGAGACGGATTATGAACTTTCATGCTCTGGCAACGCCGGCCGAAGGCCTCGGCGGCCTGGTGGCCGATGCCCTGGTCGTGGTGCTGCCGGCGGACGGCAAGCCGCAGACCGGCGACAAGCCACTCGACGCCGCCATTGCTGCCGCCACCAAGGGCGGCGACTTCGAGCTCAAGTCCGGGCGTACGCTGTATCTGCACGGGGTGCCTGGCGTCAAGGCCGCACGCGTCGTGCTTGCGGTCGCCCGCGACGGGTCGGCCAAGGCCTTCCGGGCTGCCGTGGGCACCGGCCTGGCGGCATTGAAGAACCGCGCAGTGAAGCACCTTGCGGTGCGGCTCGTCGGCGCCGCCGACGCGACGCACGCCGAGGCACTGACGCTGGCGGTCGACCAGGCGGGTTATGTCTACACACACACCAAGCCGAGCGCCGAAACGGTGGCGATGCCGAGCAAGGTGAGCCTGGTCGTCGACAAGGACGCGCTGGTTGCCGCCAAGCACGGCCTGGCGCAGGGCCAGGCCGTGGCCGCCGGCGTGGCCATGGCCCGCGAGTGCGCCAACCGCCCCGCCAACCACTGCACCCCCACCTGGCTGGGCGAGGAAGCCAAGCGCCTGGGCAAGGAGTTCGGCCTGCAGGTGCAGGTGCTCGACCGCAAGGCCTGCGAGAAGCTGGGCATGGGCTCCTTCCTCTCGGTGTCGCGCGGGTCCGAGGAGCCCTTGCGCTTCATCGTCATGCAGTACCACGGGGCTGCCAAGAAGGATGCGCCCCTCGTGCTGGTCGGCAAGGGGATCACCTTCGACACGGGCGGCATCTCGCTGAAGCCCGCTGCCGACATGGACGAGATGAAGTTCGACATGGGTGGCGCGGCCAGCGTGCTCGGCACCATGCGGGCCGTGGCCGAGCTGAAGCCCAAGGTCAACCTGGTCGGCATCATCCCGACCTGCGAGAACATGCCCAGCGGCCTGGCCACCAAGCCGGGCGATGTGGTCACCAGCATGTCGGGCCAGACCATCGAGATCCTCAACACCGACGCCGAAGGCCGCCTGATCCTGTGCGATGCGCTGACCTACGCCGAGCGTTTCAAGCCGGCGGCCGTGGTGGACATCGCCACGCTCACCGGCGCCTGCGTGGTCGCCCTGGGCCACCACCATGCGGGCCTGTTCTCGCCGGACGACTCGCTGGCCGGTGATCTGCTGGCCGCCTCGCGCAGCGCAGACGATCCCTGCTGGCGCATGCCGCTCGACGACGAGTACGACGAGGGCCTGAAGAGCAATTTCGCCGACATGGCGAACGTCGGTTCGCGGGCCGGCGGCGCCATCACGGCGGCCAAGTTCCTGCAGCGCTTCACCAAGGCCTACCCCTGGGCCCACCTGGACGTGGCCGGCGTGGCCAACCGTTCCGGAGCGGCCAAAGGCGGAACCGGCCGGCCGGTCGGCCTGCTGACGCACTTCGTGCTGTCGCGCGCTGCCCGCAAGGCTTGAGGCCAGCCAGGCCCATGGCCGAGGTCATGTTCCTCAGCGGCGTGGCCGACGTGGTCGACTACGCCGTGCGGCTGCTTCGCAAGAAGTACCTGCAGGGCGAACGAGTGGCGGTCTACGGCAGCCCGGCGACGCTGGCCCGCCTGGACCAGGCCTTGTGGGTCAAGGAGTCGCTGGATTTCACGCCGCACCGCTGGCTGCGCGGCGGCGCTGGCTTGCCCGATCCAGCGGTGCTGGAGAAGACCCCACTGTGGCTGCTGAGCACCCCGATGGATGGCCTGGGCTGCACCAACGGTGTCAACCTGGGGTGCGACGGGCTGGATCTCACCCGCCTGCATGCCCGCGTCGCCGAGATCGTCTCCAGCGACGAAGCCGACAAGGCGGCGGGGCGCGAACGCTGGAAACACTACAAGGCCCAGGGCCATGTGATGAGCAACCACGCGGTGGGTTGAACGCCCAAGGGCTCCGATTTGGCGCGCCTTGGTCATCCGGCGTGCCGTGGGCCGCGTTCAAGACAGCACGTGCGACAGGCGCAAACCGGGTTTGCCCCGGGCTTGTTCCCCATCGGGTCGAGGTCTTTTTGGAGTATTGTCTCGCCCGTTGAGAACCCCTCACGTTTTCACATCTCAACATACCCCTATTGGAGGTTCGTACCTATGCAAGTCAAACTGAATGTGGTCGTCGCGGCTGCCGCTGCCCTGCTGGCAGGCTCACTCCAAGCGCAGGAGCTGGTGGTCAAGATCGGCCACGTGGGGCCGACCAGCGGTGGCATTGCCCACCTGGGCAAGGACAACGAGAACGGCGCGCGCATGGCCATCGACGAGTTGAACGCCAAGGGCGTGACCATCGGCGGCAAGAAGGCCAAATTCGAGCTGCTGGCCGAAGACGACGCAGGCGACCCCAAGCAGGGCACCGCGGCCGCGCAGAAGCTGGTCGACTCCAAGGTCAACGGCGTGGTGGGCCACCTGAACTCGGGCACCTCGATCCCCGCCTCCAAGGTCTACTCCGACGCGGGCATCCCGCAGATCAGCCCGTCGGCCACCAACCCCAAGTTCACCCGCCAGGGTTTCAAGACCACCTTCCGCGTGGTGGCTGACGACGTGCACCTGGGTGGCACGCTGGGCCGCTACGCGGTCGAGCAGCTCAAGGGCAAGGTGATCGCGGTGATCGACGACCGCACCGCCTACGGCCAGGGCGTGGCCGACGAGTTCGAGAAGGGCGTCAAGGGCAAGGGCGGCTCGATCGCCAAGCGCGAGTTCACCAACGACAAGGCGACCGACTTCACCGCCATCCTGACCAGCATCAAGGCGGCCAAGCCGGACGTGGTCTTCTACGGCGGCATGGACGCCGTGGCCGGCCCGATGATCCGCCAGATGAAGCAGCTGGGCATCAGCGCCAAGTTCATGGGCGGCGACGGCATCTGCTCGGGCGAGCTGCCCAAGCTGGCCGCTGGCGCCATGGCCGACGGCCAGGTGGTGTGTGCCGAGGCCGGTGGCGTCGAAGGCGCGCAGAAGGCCAGCATGGAGAAGTTCAAGGCCGACTTCAAGAAGAAGTTCAACGCCGATGTGCAGATCTACGCCCCGTACGTGTACGACGCCACCATGGTGATGGTCGACGCGATGGTCAAGGCCGGCTCCGCCGAGCCCGCCAAGTACCTGCCCGTGTTGGCCAAGACGGCCGGCTACAACGGCGTGACCGGCACCATCGCCTTCGAC
The DNA here is from genome assembly GCA_018780145.1 of Vitreoscilla sp. GTDB lineage: Bacteria > Pseudomonadota > Gammaproteobacteria > Burkholderiales > Burkholderiaceae_C > Ideonella. Next base: position 5,882 of record JADMKA010000148.1, read on the forward strand.
GAGAAGGGCGACATCAAGAACGGCGCGCTGACCCTGTTCACCTACAAGGGTGAAAAGCGCGAGCAGATCGCCGTGGTTCGCTGAACCCGGGCAAACCTCACGTCCGTCCAGGCCGCCTTCGGGCGGCCTTTTTCTTGCCGGTTACAACTGTGATGCAATCGAGGTCGACAAAGGATCAGAAGGGGGATTGGATGGCGGGGCGCGTTCAGCGGTTGGTCGAGCAGGTCAATCAGATGCCGGGATGGCGCCATTGGCGCATGGCCCGTTTCGAGAAGGCGTTCCAGGCAGGGCAGGCGGTTGGCTGCTTCCGCGGCCACTATGCGGACTACGAGCAGGCCGCAGCGGCCACGCCTCGGAGTCGGCCACTTGGGTACGATCACGACGACGGCGGCAGGATGTACCGTGATCGGCTGGATTCGCTCTATCCAGGCGACTACCCGATGGCTGTCTGGCTCGGCAGGGCCATGGCTGACGGTGCCCGGGACATCTTCGATCTTGGGGGGCACATCGGGCTGTCCTACTACACCTACCAAAAGGCATTGGTCTACCCTCCCGGCTTGCGCTGGCGTGTCCATGACGTACCGTCGGTGATGGCAGCAGGCAAGGTCGAGGCCGAGAGCCGCGATCGGTCTGGCCGCCTGGGCTTCGAGGACGAGTTCGCCGCGGCAGACGGGGCTGATGTGCTTTTCACCGCCGGGTGCCTTCAATACCTCCGCGAGACCCTGCCGGAGAAGTTGGCGGCATTGCGGAGGTTGCCCCGCTGGGTTCTGGTCAACCTCTTGCCGTTGCACCGGGAGGCCAGCTACTGGACGGTTCAGAGCATTGGCACGGCGTTCTGCCCCTATCGGATTCAACGCGACAGCGAGTTCTTCGATGGTCTGGCAAGCTTGGGCTACCAGGTTGAAGACCGGTGGGAAAACCTGGAGAAGAAGTGCTGGGTTGCGTTCGATCCGGCGCATTCACTGGACCGCTACCACGGGGCAGCCTTCAGGCTGACACGCTGAGTCCAGGTCTTGCGGAGGCCACCGGGGCCGATTCGGTCAAAAAATGGCGAGATGCGTGCGGTCTGTGCGCCACTCGCCGCGCGCGCAAGCAAGCGCTGTGCTCAAATATTGCGAGACGTCTTCGAACGTGCTCTGCGCACGTGCCTGTCGACGCGGCCACACAGAAGAAGCCACCTTTCAGCCAAGTGAAGGGGCACAAGGGATTCATCATGTTGTCAGGTCAGTTCCGACTGCTGGATGTCGATGCGGCATCGTTCAACCCATGGCGCATTGCCGAGGTCAGGCACCGTCTCGGCGACCACCCGCTGCTCCAGAGCGATGCGCTGATTGCCCTGGCCGAGCGCATGGAGCAGCGCGGCAGCGTTCGCTCGCATGGCAGCGGTGCCCAGGCCGGAACGTCCTTCAACCATGCGCCGGTGATCTTCCCCAACAAGCAAGCCGCAGCGCAAACGGTTGGCAACCTGCGCGAGGCGAAAGCCTGGACCTCGCTGCTGAATGTCCAGACCGACCCGATCTACCGGAAGCTGGTCGACGAGGTGCTCGACGACGTCAAGCCGCTGATCGACCTGAAGGACCCGGGCATGTGCTACCGGGGTGGCTGGATCTTCCTGACCTCGCCGAACACCGTGACTCCCTTCCACATGGACAAGGAGCACAACTTCATCCTGCAGATCAGCGGGAGCAAGACCCTGTATGTCTGGGAGCCGGACGACACCGAGGTCGCTTCCGAACAGGCCCGCGACCTGTTCCATGCCACCCACAGCCGGGATCTGGTGACCTGGCGCGACGAGTTTCGCCAGCGTGCCCGTGTGTTCCATGTCGGGCCCGGCATGGGGGCCTACATGCCGTCGACCAGCCCGCACATGGTCGAGAACGGCCCGGATCCGTCGGTCACCATCAGCTTCACCTACTACACCGACTCGACCCGCCGCAACGCGGCGCTGCACAGTGCCCATCAGCGGATGCGTGGCTATGGCCTGACGCCCTCCAAGGTGGGTGACAGGCCGGCTCTGGATACCCTGGTCCACTCGATCTGGCGCTTGGGTGGGCGCGGCCAGCGGCCGGTCGACTCGGCACCCTACGCCTCGGCGTCGATCGGTTGAACTGCCCCCTGAAGCCAAGCGCATGGAATCGCCCCAGCCGACACCCACCGAGCCGCCCGCCAGTGGCTTGACTCTGCGCGACGTCTTTTCGCCGGCCGTGGATGGGCAGGTGGGATCCGAGCGGGCGGCGCGGCAATGGGCGCTGCCGGTGGGCCTGGCCTCGGCAGCCCAGGCCTGGGCGCGGGAGTCGGGCTGGGCGGAGGACACACCCGGTCTGGCCGCCTGGCTGCTGCTGCAACACCATTGGTGCGGTGGCGCCGAGGTGCGCCAGGCGGAGTGCGCCGCAGGTGCCACCCCCACCCAGTGCTGGCACCCGGTGGACACCCACCAGGCCGTGCAGGCCTGGGTCGATGCGGTGGATCGCCGCCGCCAAGAAGGGCGGCCGGCACCCGACCCGGCGGCCATGGGCGACAGCCTGTGGTGCAGCGGGCCGACGCCGGCCGCGCAGGCCAAGGCGCCGCTGATGCTGGGCGTCGATCCGGGTGATTCCGGTGCCTGGGTGCTTGACTTTGCGCCGTCCTGGGCGGGCGCCGAACGGTGTCGAGTCGTGGCCGAGGCGCTCGGTCAGACCCTCGGCAGCCTGCTGGCGAATCGCAGCCAGCCGCTGCGCGAGGTCCAGAGCCTCACCGACGCGCAGCGCGATCGCTGGATGGGTGTCTGGAACGAGCCGCTGCGAGCGATCGACCCCCGCCAGACGGTTCACGGCGCTTTCACCCAGCAGGCCCTCACGGCGCCGGACCGCACCGCGTTGGCCTGGGCGGGGGGCAGCCTCAGTTACGCCGAACTGGACCGCCGTTCGGACGCATGGGCCCGCGCCCTGGTGGCACAGGGCGTAGGCCCGGGCGATCTGGTGGGGGTGTCGCTGGAGCGGTCGCCGCGGGCCATCGTCGCGTTGCTGGCCATCCTGAAATCCGGTGCGGCCTACCTGCCGGTGGACGCGGCCTACCCGGAAGAGCGCCTGGCCTTCATGCTGCGCGACGCGGGTGTGAAACGGCTGCTGGCCGCTGCGGGTGACACGGCGTGGCCCTCCGATGTGGCCGTCTGGGACCCTGATGCATGGGTCGACCCGGGTGGGGCGGTGCCCGTTGGAGGCAACACCGAGGCACTCGCCTACGTGATGTACACCTCGGGCTCGACCGGCGTGCCCAAGGGCATCGCCATCGGGCACGGCGCCATCCTTCGGCTGGTGGTTGGTGCGCGCTACGTGGATCTCTCTCCGGCCGTGCGGATGATGCACGCCGCGCCGATCGGCTTCGACGCGTCGACGCTCGAGATCTGGGGCCCGCTGCTGAACGGTGGCTGCTGCGTCATCCACGACGAGGAACTGCCCACCCCGCAAGGCCTGGCGCGCACGATCAGCGGGCAAGGCGTCACCGCCGCCTGGCTGACGGCCGCCTTGTTCAATGCCGTGGTGGACGAGGGGCCGCAGCACCTGCGCGGCCTGAAGCAATTGCTGATCGGTGGCGAGGCCTTGTCGGTGCCGCACGTGCGCCGCACGCTGCAGGCCTTGCCCGAGATGACGCTCATCAATGGCTACGGGCCCACCGAGTGCACCACCTTCATCGCCACCCACCCGATCCCGGCTGACCTGCCGGCCGATGCGCGTTCCGTGCCCATCGGGCGGCCGATCACCGACACCCACCTCTACATCCTGGGCCCTGGCGGGCATCTGATGCCCGAGGGCCTGGTCGGCGAGTTGCATGCCGGCGGCCGCGGCCTGGCGCGCGGCTACCTCGGTCGCGACGAGCTCAATGCCGAACGGTTCGTGCAGCACCGTTTCGGTGACACCACCGAGCGCCTGTATCGCACGGGCGATCTGGCGCGCATCGGCCCTGATGGCGTGATCGAGTTCATCGGCCGCGCCGATGGCCAGGTGAAGGTGCGCGGATTCCGCATCGAGCTCGGCGAGATCGAATCGGCACTGGCCAGCCACCCGGCCGTTCAGCGCTGCGCCGTGCTGGCCATGAAGGACGCCGCGGGTCAGGCCCGGCTGGTCGCCTACCTGGTCGCTGCGGGCGAGCCGGCCCCAACCGCCCATTTGCGCAGCCACCTGGCCAGCCGGTTGCCCGAATTCATGGTGCCGGCAGCCTATGTGTGGATGCCGGCGTTGCCGATCACCGCCAACGGCAAGCTCGACCGGCACGCCTTGCCTTCGCCGTCGGTCGAGCGCCCCGACCTGAGCGTGCCCTACGAAGCCCCCGCGACCCCTGCCGAGCAGCGGGTGTGCCAGGCCTTTGCGGAGGTGCTGGGCCTGCAGTCGGTGGGCCGGCAGGACAACTTCTTCGAACTCGGCGGCAACTCGCTGGCCGTGCTGCGTGTGCTGGCCCGGCTGGCGCGCGATGGCGAGACCCGGCTGGCGCCCAAGGCCTTCTTCCGGCTGCCCACGCCGGCAGGCCTGGCACGTGAATTGAGCGGAGCCGGTGGCAGCGGCGTCGACGGGCAGCGCCTGGCGCGCCGCGCCGCGACCACCGCCGCCGAGCCGATCGCCATCGTCGGCATGGCCGGGCGCTTCCCGGGGGCTGCAGACGTCGATCGTTTCTGGCGCATGCTCTGCGACGGCCAGGACGGCATCACCACCTTCAGCCCCGAGCAACTCGACCCCAGCCTGCCGGCGGAATTGACCACCGACGCCGACTACGTGCGCGCCCGCGGGGTGATCGACCAGGTCGACCAGTTCGACGCCGCCTTCTTCGGCATCTCGCCGCGCGAGGCGGAGTTGATGGATCCGCAGCAGCGGGTCTTCCTGGAGGTCTGCTGGGAGTGCCTGGAGCGCGCCGGCCATGCGCCGGATGCCACCCACATGCCGGTGGGTGTCTTCGCCGGCATGTACAACGCCAGCTACTTCCAGCGGCATCTGCTGCACCGGCCGGACCTGATCGCCAGGCTCGGCGAGTTCCAGGTCATGCTGGCCAACGAGAAGGACTACATCGCCACCCGGGTGGCGCACCGGTTGAACCTCACCGGCCCCGCGGTCAGCGTGCACACGGCCTGTTCGACCTCGCTGGTGGCCATCGCCCAGGCCGTCGCCAGCCTGCGAGCCGGGCAGTGCGACATGGCGCTGGCCGGCGGTGTTTCCATCACCTGCCCGCCGAACAGCGGCTACCTCTACCAGGACGGCGCCATGCTGTCGCCGGACGGCCGCACGCGCAGCTTCGACGCCCAGGCGCGTGGCACCGTCTTCAGCGACGGAGCCAGCGTGGTGCTGCTGAAGCGGCTGAGCGATGCCCTGGCCGATGGCGACCAGGTCTGGGCGCTGATCCGCGGCGTGGCCGTCAACAACGACGGGCGCGACAAGGCGAGCTTCACCGCGCCGAGCGTCGATGGCCAGGCGGCCGTCGTCGCGGCGGCCTTGCGCGCAGCCGAAGTCGATGCCCGCAGCATCTCGTACGTCGAGACCCATGGCACTGCCACGCCCATGGGCGACCCGGTCGAGGTCGAGGCCCTGACCCGCGCCTACCGCCAGCAGACCGCCGACACCGGCTTCTGCCGCATCGGCTCGCTGAAGAGCAACGTCGGCCACATGGTCACGGCCGCGGGTGCCGCGGGCGTCATCAAGACGGCCCTGGCCCTGGCCCACGAACACCTGCCGCCCAGCATCCATTTCGACAGCCCGAACCCGCAGATCGACTTCGCCACCAGCCCGTTCGGCGTTCAGTCCGTCGGTGAACCGTGGCCGCGCGGCCGGGCCCCTCGCCGGGCCGGCGTGAGCAGCTTCGGTGTCGGCGGCACCAATGCCCATGCGGTGCTGGAAGAGGCGCCGGTGCAGGTGCCGTCGGTGCCGGCCGTCGGGCCGCAGCTGCTGATGTTGTCTGCGCGCTCCGCGGCGGCGCTGGCGGCGCAGGCCTCGCGACTGGCCGAGCACCTGGGCCGCGATCCGGCGCTCAACCTCGCCGATGTGGCGCACACCCTGCAAGCCGGCCGCAGCGCCTTCGTGCACCGGCTGGCCGTGGCCGCCGGCTCGGTTGACGAGGCCGTGGCCCAACTGGCATCGGCCGATGCACCTTGGCGAGTGGCCCGCGCCCTGGGGGGCCAGCAGCGCGCCATGGTCTGGATGTTCCCTGGCCAGGGCAGCCAGTACGGCGGCATGGGCCGCGCCCTGTACGAACGCGACAGCCATTTCAAGGCGGCCCTCGACGAGGCCTTGGCCGCCATGCGGGGCGTGGTGGCGGTCGATCTGAAGGCGCGCATCTTCGAGGGCGACGATGCGGCCTTGGTCGACACTGCGGTCACGCAGCCGGCGCTGTTCTGCATCGAGTACGCGTTGGCGCGTGCCTGGATGTCGCGCGTGGGCGCCCCGGTGGCGTTGATCGGCCACAGCGTCGGCGAGTTCGCCGCGGCGGTGATCGCCGGGGTGATGAGCCTGCCCGATGCCGCCCGGCTGGTGGCGCGGCGCGGCGCCCTGATGCAAGCCCAGCCGCCCGGCGGCATGCTGGCGGTGCGCCTGCCGCGTGAGCAGGTCGAGGCCCGGCTGCCACCCGAGCTGTCCCTGGCCGCCGAGAACGCGCCGATGGCCTGCGTGGTGGCCGGGCCCCGTCCGGCATTGGCCGCCTGGGCCTCGCAACTCGAGGCCGAGGGCATCGTCGCCCGAGCCTTGCACACCTCCCACGCCTTCCACTCGGCCATGATGGAGCCGGCGGTCGAGGCCTTTGCGCAGGAGCTTCAGGGGGTGGCGCTCAGCGCCCCGACCCTGCCGATTGCTTCGACGCTGACCGGCACCTGGATGCGTGCAGAGGACGCGACGGATCCGCGCTACTGGGCGCGCCATCTGCGCGAGACGGTGCAGTTCTCACGGGCCGTTCTCACCGTGCTGGAGCAGCACACGGCCGTGTTCCTGGAGCTCGGCCCTCGTGCCATGCTGTCCGCCCTGGCCCGCCAGCACAACCAGGCCGGCCGGCCGCCACCGGTGGCGGTGGCCAGCCTGGCGGACAACCCTTCCGACGAACTCCACGCCTGGCAACTGGCGCTGGGCCATCTCTGGACGCTGGGGCACGACCCGCGCGAATCCGCCGCGTTCCCGGCCACGGGCCGGCGCCGTGTGGTGCTGCCCACGTACCCCTTCGAACGCAAGCGCTTCTGGGTCGATGCGCCCGTGCGTGCCGCCGCGGTGAGCGCGGCCGCGCCGCCGGCACTCCCCGCAGCCGCTGCACCCGACACCCCCATTCCCGCATCAGGACCGACCGCCATGACCACCATCGCCTCTGCTGACGCGTCGAGCCCCCGCCGGGCTCAGCTGGCCGCCCGACTGCGCGTGCTGTTCGAGGACATCTCCGGCTCCGATTTCGGCGAGGTGGATCTGTCCAGCGGCTTCGTCGAGCTGGGGCTGGATTCGCTCACGCTGACCCAGGCTGCCCTGCAGGTCAAGGGCGAGTTCAAGGTGGACATCAGCTTCCGCCAGCTGATGGAGAAGTACCGCAGCATCGACGCCCTGGCCGGCCACCTGGACAGCGTGCTGCCTGCCGAGGCCGCCCCGGCCGCCGCCGCGCCGTTGGTGGCAACAGCACCGGCGATGGCCTCCACGATGGCCGCCATGCCGGCGATGAGTGGCCCGATGGCTGGCGGCGACCTGGTGCAGCAGGTGATCCAGCAGCAGATGCAGCTGATGGCGCAGCAGCTGGCGATGCTGCGCGGCGGGGCACCGATGCCTGTTGCACAGGCACCGGCCGTTGCCGTCATGGCGGCCCCGGCAGCCGGTGCTCTCCCGGCCAAGCCAGCGGCGGCGGAGGAGGGCGGTGCGGTCCGCTACGACGTCAAGAAGGCTTTCGGCGCCATTGCCCGCATCCATACCCAGCCCAGTGAGCTGACCGACCGGCAGCGCGCTCGCCTGAACGCCTTCATGCGCCGCTACACCGAGCGCACCCAGCGCAGCAAGGCCTATACCACCGAGCACCGCGGCCGCCTGGCTGACCCCCGCGTGGTCAACGGGTTCCGGCCGATGACCAAGGAGATCACGTACCAGATCGTCGTCGAGCGCTCCAAGGGCTCGCGGATGTGGGATCTGGACGGCAACGAGTACGTGGATGTGCTGAACGGCTTCGGCATGAACATGTTCGGCTGGCAGCCCGATTTCGTGCAGGCCGCCGTGCGCGAGCAGCTCGAGCTCGGCTACGAGATCGGCCCGCAGCACCCCCTGGCCGGCGAGGTGGCCGAGCTGGTCTGCGAACTCACCGGCTTCGACCGTGCCGGCCTGTGCAACACCGGCTCCGAGGCGGTGATGGCAGCGGTGCGCATCGCCCGCACCGTCACCGGCCGCAAGACCCTGGTGCTGTTCACCGGCTCCTACCACGGCACGATGGACGAGGTGCTGGTGCGGGCAGGGCGCAATGCCAAGGGGATCCCGGCAGCCCCCGGCATCATGTCCGGGGTGTTCGGCGACGTGCGGGTGCTGGAGTACGGCACCGACGAGTCGCTGGAGTTCATCCGCAACAACGCCGGCGACCTGGCCGCCGTGCTGGTGGAGCCGGTGCAAAGCCGCCGGCCCGATTTCCAGCCGCGCGAGTTTCTGCGCGAGGTGCGCGAGATCACCGAGAACAGCGGCACCTGCCTGATCTTCGACGAGGTCATCACCGGCTTCCGGGCCCACCTGGGCGGCATGCAGGCGGTGTTCGGCATCCGCGCCGACCTGGCCTGCTATGGCAAGGTGATCGGCGGCGGCTTCCCGGTCGGCGTGATCGCCGGCAAGCGCGACTACATGGACGCACTGGACGGGGGCGCCTGGCAGTACGGCGACGACTCCATCCCCACGGTCGGCGTCACCTACTTCGCCGGCACCTTCGTGCGCCACCCGCTGGCGCTGGCTGCGGCCAAGGCCTCGCTGCTACACCTGAAAAACGCCGGCAACGCGCTGCAGACCCAGCTGAACCTGCACACCGCCGCCATGGCCGACGAGTTGAACGCCTACTGCCGCGAGGCCGGCGCGCCGCTGGAGATCCGCCACTTCGCGTCGCTGTGGCGCGTCTCCTGGCTGGAAGACCACCCCCTGCAGGATCTGCTGTTCGCGATGATGCGCAGCCGGGGTGTCCACATCCTCGACAACTTCCCCTGCTTCATGACCACGGCCCACACGGCCGATGACATCGCCGTCATCAAGTCGGCTTTCCGTGAGTCGGTGGCCGAACTGCAGGAGGCCGGCTTCCTGCCACGCAGCGCCAACGCGGCAGCGGTCTTCGACGCCACGCGCCCGCCGGTGCCCAATGCCAAGCTGGGCCGCGACAAGGAGGGCCGCCCGGCCTGGTTCGTGCCGGATGCCGCCACGCCCGGCAAGTATGTCAAGCTGGACCACTGAGCACCGCCGATGAACTCCGCCGTCATCGACACCACCGAGTTCGACCCCTTCGCCAGTGGTGAGGTGGCTCGTGTCTTCCCGACCAGCGAGGCGCAGCGCGAAGTCTGGCTGGCCGACCAGCTCAGCGCCCAGGCCTCGCTGGCCTTCAACGAATCGATCACGTTGCGCTTGAACGGCGCGCTGGACGCCCATGCGCTGACCGGTGCCCTGCAGCGCCTGGTCGCGCGGCACGACGCCCTGCGCTGCACCTTCGGGCCGGACGGCACCGAGCAGTTCGTCGCGGCCCAGGTGCTCGTCGACCTGCCGGTGTTCGACCTGCGGGCCATGGCGCCGGCCGATTCCCGCCAGGCCATGGATCGTGCCGCCGCGCAGGCGGTCGAGAAGCGTTTCGACCTGGCCCGCGGGCCGCTGTTCCGCGCGGCGTTGTACCGGCTGGCCGACGACGAGCACGCGCTGCTGCTGACGGCGCACCACATCGTCTGTGACGGCTGGTCCTGGGGGGTGATCAGCCACGACCTGGGTGCTCTGTACACCGAACTGCTGGGCATGGCGCCGGAACCCGACCCGGCGCCGAGCTATGGCGACTACGTCGAGTGGGAGGCCCGCGAGGCGGCCAGCCCGGCAATGCGCGATCACGAGCGCTACTGGACTGCACAGTTCAGCGGCAGCCTGCCGGTGCTGGACCTGCCGGCAGACCGTCCGCGCCCGGCGCTGCGGGGCTTCCAGTCACTGCGCATCGACCATGTGCTGGACGAGGCCCTGGTGGCCAGCGTCCGAAAGGCCGGCGCGAAGGCAGGGGCCAGCCTGTTCGCCACGCTGTTCGCCGGCTTCGGCGCGCTGCTGGCGCGCCTGACCGCGCAGGACGACCTGGTGATCGGCGTGCCCTCCGCCGGCCAGGCAGCCAGTGGCCTGACCGGCCTGGTCGGCCACTGCGTGAACCTGTTGCCGGTGCGGGCCGCGGTGAACGCCGAGCAGGATTTCGCCTCGCTGGTGGGGCATTGCGGCGGCAGGGTGCTCGATGCCTTCGACCACCAGACCCTGACCTATGGGGCCCTGCTGCAACAGCTGCAGGTCGAGCGCGATCCGCGCCGGCTGCCGCTGGTCAGCGTGATGTTCAACCTCGACCAGGCGGTCAAGGGCCTGGACGAGGCGTACCCCGGACTCCAGGTCGGGTTGTCGGCCAACCCGCGCCACTACGAGAACTTCGAGTTGTTCGTCAACGCCGTGCCCGTCGGGGGTGCGCTGCGGCTGGAGTGTCAGTACAACACCGGCCTGTTCGACGACGCCACGTTGCGGCGCTGGCTGGCCTGCTTCGAAGCACTGCTGCGCGCCGCGGTGGCGACGCCCGCCGTGCCGCTGGGCCGGCTCGACGCCTTGCCCGAGTCCGCCATGCAGGAACTGCGGGCACTGCAGGTCCCTGCGACACCGCTGTCGGCCACCGACCTGATGCACTCGGCCTTCCTGCGCCAGTGTGGCCTGACGCCGGAACTGCCGGCTGTCACCGACGGCGGCGCAGCCCTGCGCTACAGCGAGCTCGACGAGCGCTCCAACCGCCTGGCGCAGGCCATGCGCGCCCGCGGCATCCAGCGCGGCGGCCGGGTCGGGTTGTGCCTGGCGCGCAATGCCGACATGGTCGTGGCGCTGCTGGGTGTGCTCAAGGCCGGTGCCACCTACATCCCCTTGGACCCCGGTTTCCCCGCCGACCGCCTGGCCTACTACGCCGAGGATGCGCGCCTCGACCTGCTGGTGCTCGACGCCCCGGCCCTGGCCACGGCACCGACCGCCTGGTGTGCGGACGCGGGCCAGCGCCTGCTGCGGCTCGACGATGTGGCCACCTGGCTGCAGCATCCCGCTGCTCCGCTGGCCTCCGGCCCGGGTGATGCCCAGCCGGAAGACGCCGCCTACATCATCTACACCTCGGGCTCCACCGGCAAACCCAAGGGCGTCTGCGTCCCGCACCGCTCGGTGGTCAACTTCCTGGCCAGCATGCGGCGCGAGCCCGGCCTCGCGCAGGGCGACTGCCTGGCGGCGGTGACCACCTTGTCCTTCGACATCGCGGTGCTCGAATGGATGCTGCCGCTCACCGTGGGCGCGCAGGTGCTGGTGGTTCCGCGCGAGGTGGTGATGGACGGCGAGCGCCTGCGCCAGCTGATGCACACCCACCGGGCCAACGCGATGCAAGGCACGCCCAGCCTGTGGCGCCTGCTGCTGGACACGCCATGGCAGGGAGGCCCCGGCTTCAAGGCCCTGGTGGGCGGTGAGGCCTTCCCGCTCGACGTCGCGAACCAGTTGCTCGAACGCGCTGGCGAGGTCTGGAACCTCTACGGCCCGACCGAGACCACGATCTGGTCCACCGTCTGGCGCGTGGACGCGCAGTGGCTCTCGGCGCACGGCATGTCGATCGGCCGGCCGATTGCCAATACCTCGGTCTGGATCCTCGACGAGGCCGGCCGGCCTGTGCCGGTGGGCGTGTCCGGCGAGGTCTACATCGGCGGCAGTGGCGTGGCCCTGGGCTACCTGGATAGGCCGGAGCTGAACGCCGAGCGCTTCCTGCCCGACCCCTTCCAGCCCGGTGGGTTGATCTACCGCACCGGCGACCGCGGCCGCTGGCACAACAGCGGCCTGCTGGAGCACCAGGGCCGGCTCGACTTCCAGGTCAAGGTGCGGGGCTACCGCATCGAGCTGGGTGAGATCGAAGCCGCCTGCACCGAGGTGCCGGGTGTCGCCCAATGCGTGGTGCTGGCGCGCGAGGACCATGCGGCCGACGTGCGCCTGGTGGCCTACCTGGTGCTGGCCCCAGGGGGCACTTTCGACGAGGCGGCGCTGCGTGCCCACCTGCGCAGCAAGCTGCCCGACTACATGCTGCCGCAGCACCTGATGGTGTTGCCCGCCATGCCACTGCTGCCCAACGGCAAGGTTGACCGCAAGGCGCTGCCCGCGCCTGAGCGCGAACCGGCCCGCGACAGCGCCGACCGCGTACCGCCGCGCAGCGAGACCGAGGAACGGGTGCTCGCGGCGATGGAGGCCGTGCTGAACCTGCCCGGCATGGGGGTCACCGACGACTTTTTCGCGCTCGGCGGCCACTCGCTGCTGGCAGCGCGGCTGACCTCGCGCCTGAACCGCGAGTTCGAGATCAACCTGCCGCTGAGCACGCTGTTCGAGGCCCCCACCGCCGAGCGCCTGGCCCTGGCCGTGACGGCGATGCAGTCGTCCAGCGTACCGCGGCGCGAACCGCTCGTGGCCTCTGCGGGCCGGCGCTCGGCGCCGTTGACGCCGATGCAGGAACGCATCCGCTTCGTGCAGGAGATGCACCCGGGCCGGGTGCTCTACAACACGCCATCCGGCCACCGCTTGACAGGCCCGATGGACCTGGGCAAGTTCGAGGAGGCCCTGCGCGAGGTCATCCGCCGGCAGCCCGCGCTGCGCACCCAGATCGCCCTGGGCGATGACGGCCAGACGCCGGTGCAGCAAGTGCTCGACAGCGTCCCTTTCGCGCTGCCGCTGGAGGATCTTTCCGGGGTTCCCGCCGACCTGCGTGAAGCGGAACTGCTGGCCCGCATGCAGCGCGTGGTCGACCAGCCGATGGACATCCACCAGGCGCCGCTGTTCCGCGCCGTCATGTACCGGTTGGCGGCGCAGGAGCATGCGCTGCTGTTCATGCCGCACCACATCGTGTGGGACGGCTGGTCCTTCGACCTGTTCTACGAGGAAGTCTCGGCCCTCTACGGCGCCCTCCAGGATGGCCGGCCATCGCCGCTGCCGGCCCTTTCGGTCAGCTACGGTGACTACGCCGAGTGGTACCTGAAGTGGCTGAACGGCGAGGAGGCCGCCCAGCAACTGGCCTACTGGAAGCAACGTTTTGCCAAGGCGCCGGTGCCCCGGGCGCCGTGGACCGACCACCCGCGCCGCGCCGGCATGACCGGCGAGGGTGCCACCGAGTGGGTGCGCATCGATCATGGCCTGACCGAGCGCCTGCGGGAGATCGCCCGCGGTGCCGACGCCACACTGAACATGCTGACCTACGCGGTCTATGCCGCGATGATGGTCAGCGTGATCGACAGCCCGTCCATCGTCGTGGCGATCCCCGTGCGCGGCCGGCTGATGGCCGAGGTCGAGCCGGTGATGGGCTTCTTCAACAACCTGCTGCCGCTGCCGGTGACCGCAGACACTGCGCAGGGCTGCATGCAGTTCCTGAAGGACGTGCGCCGCGACCTGCTGGAGGCCCTGGGCCGCCAGGACATCGCCTTCGAGCGGCTCGCCGCCGAGCCCGAGTTGGCGGCCTCGTCGCAGCATGCCGGGCTGTACCAGGCCTTGTTCTCGTTCCAGGATGCCCGGGACCGCAAGCGCCAATGGGGCGCGCTGGCCCACGAGCAGATCGCCATCTTCCAGAAGGGCGCCACCGAGGACCTGGGGTTGTGGTTGATGGAGGTGCATGACGGCCTGCTCGGCGGCTTCACCTACAACGCCGACATCTACGCCGCCGAGACGGCCCGCATGCTCCGCTTGCGCTACCTGGAACTGCTGGCCCGCCTGGCGGACCACCCGCAGGCCACACTGGCTCAGCTGCTGGACGACACGGCGTCAGAGCCGGGCCGCTATCTGCGCCAACGGCGTGCCGATGCCCAGGCCACGGCCAACGCAGCGCTCACCGCGGCACCCACGGCGCCCGAGCCGGCGCCCCAGGCCACCATGGCCATCAGCGTCACCGAGGCAGAGCTGGTGCAGCTGTGGAAGTCGCTGCTCGGTCTGCCCGAGGTGGGCGTGCACGACAATTTCTTCAACATCGGCGGCAACTCGCTGCGGGCGATGCAGCTCATCGCCAACATCGAGGCGCGCCTGGCCAAGCGGGTCAAACCGGCCGTGCTGCTGGAGGCGCCGACGATCCGCCAGCTGGCCACCGTGCTGGACCAGATGGCCGGCCGCAATTCGCTGGTGCGCCTGCGCAGCGGCGAGGGCCGGCCCGCGGTCTTCTTCATCCACGATGCAGACGGCGCCATCCTGCTCTACCGCAACGTGGCGATGCGCCTGCATCCCGGTCATGCGGTTTACGGCTTGCAGCCGCACGTGGACGAGCAGGAGGTGGTGCAGCACACCCGCATGGCGGACATGGTGGCGCACTACGTGGCCAAGATCCGCAGCGTGCAACCGCATGGGCCCTACATCCTGGGTGGCCTGTGCGCCGGCGGCACCATCGCCTTCGAGGTGGCGCGCCAGTTGCAGACCCAGGGCGAGACGATTGCTGCGCTGGCCCTGTTCGACGCGGCCGACATCGCCGCACCCTGGAAGCCGGGCCTGCTGATGCGCAAACGCGTGCAGCGCGCCACGGCCCTGTTCCAGCCCGGTGCCGGCGGTGACAAGCCATCGGCGCTTGCCGCCATCCCGGGCCTGCTGCGAAAGATCAAGGGCTTCGTCGCCTACAAGATCTCGTCGACCCTGGGCCGTGCCACGCTGCGTGTGCAGGTGCGCCTGCTCGGCTGGTACCTCGACCGCAGGGCCACGCCCCCCCGCTCGTTGCGCGAACTCAGCGTCCGCGAGATCTTGTCCTGCTCGGAGCAGGCGCTGGCCGGCACCGGCCCGTTGCAGGGTGATGTGTTGCTGTTCCGCGCCACGCAGAACCTGACCGGCGAAGGTGACGACCCGTTCGTCGAGCGTTACCAGGATCCGCTGTTCGGCTGGCCCGCGCGCATCCAGGGGCGGGTCCGCTTGTTCGAGATGGCTGGCGGCCATTCCAGCATGCTGCAGGAGCCTCAGGCCGACGCCTTGGCCCGGCAGCTTCAAGCCTGTGTCGACGAGGCCATGGGCCTGTCGCCCTGACGGCCCCATGAGAGTCGCCCTGCTGGCAGTCGGCCTCGCCCTGCTGCTCGCCGTGGCGGTGGCGGTGGCTCTGGCCTATGGCGGGGTCGGCAGGGCACGCCAGGGTGCCCGCGCGGCGCAGGCCGTGCCGATCGGCATCCTCGGTGACTCGGACAGCCAGTCCTACCAGGGCCGGATTCCCATCGGGAGCCCCGGCACATCTGCGGGCGGAGCCTTCCACGCCACCACGCTGCAATGGCCGGAGGTGCTGGCCCGGCTTCGGCCAGGGCAGGTCGACCTGGGGGAGTGGGGGGTCTGGGGGCTGCCGCGATGGCTGTCGATGGCCCGGGTGCGCGATGGTCTGGCCCTGCGCTGGCGCGGCCCCCGCAAGGAGGACTATCGGCACAACCTCGCCTGGCCCAGCGGCTGTGACGATCTGAACGAGCGCCCGTGGCGCCAGACCCAGCGGCTCGTGGACATCATGGACGAGGACCCCGAGGCCTGGCGCCGCGGGGTGGTGGTGATCCGCATCGGTGTCAATGACTTCGGCAAGGAGTCGCTGGATCTGCTGGCTGTCGACAGCACGTCGCCCTCCGTGCATGGCCAGATGCAGGCCTGCGTGCGCCAGATCCGCGAGGCCGTGCGCCTGATCCGCCAACGCCATGTGGACACGCGCATCGTGGTCGTGGGCATCTTCAACAACGTGCATTGGCCTGAGTACCTGGCCCGCTTCCAGGCGCCCGACGCCTTGCGCCGCATCGACGACGGGCTGGATGCCTTCGACAATGCCTTGCGATCCTTCGCCGGCGAGCAGCCCGGTGTGGCCTTCTTCGACGACCGAGCCTGGTTTTCCAAGCACTGGGGTGGGCGGGATCCGGCCGGGCAGCCCGCCTACCGGACCGTGGTGATCGGTGATGTGCTCCAAGTGACCAACACCGCGGGCGATGCGCCCAGCAACTCGGTGATCGCCAACGGCCACGCCGGCCTGGTGTGGAACGTCCTGTGGGTGCAGGAACTGGTCGGCCTGCTGCGCTCGGCGCTGCAGGTGCCCATCGACCCGGTGACGGACGACGAGGTCCGTGCGTTCGTTGCGGCGCTGCTGCGCACACCGCGCTGAAGGTCTGGCATGCGGGCTGTCCATTGTCAGGGGCCGGCTCAGGTCTGGTGGGTTTCGCTCGATGGCCGGAACCCGGCTGCGGACGGGTCCGCGGTGTCGCTGGATGAGCAGCAGCGGGCCTGTTCTTTCGTGTTCGACCTGGACAGGCAGCGCCACGTGGCATCGCACGCGGCGTTGCGCGAAATCCTGGCCAGGCACCTGGGCTGCGAGCCTGTGTCGCTGCGCTTCGCCGCGGGCCCGCACGGCAAACCCAGGCTTGCCGACCCGACCCGCCCCCACTTCAACCTGAGCCACAGCCAGGGCGGCGCGCTGATCGCACTCAGTGCCGGCCCGGAGGTCGGCGTCGACCTGGAGGCCGCGCGCGACTTGGACGACGCGGCAGTGCTTGCCGCACGGGTGTTCACACCGGCCGAGCAGGAGGAATGGCTCCGCACGCCGCAGCCGTTGCAATCCCGCGCGTTCCTGAGCGGCTGGACACGCAAGGAGGCCTGCCTCAAGGCCATCGGTTCGGGGCTGTCGGTGGAGCCCGCCACCTTCGAAGCCGGTCTGGATCCATGCAACCGGATGGTTCGGATGGGCACCCCGGGCTGGCCCGCCCATGTGGAGGTGCATTCGCTGGACCTCGGCCCTGACTGGCTGGGCGCCGTGGCCTGGGTGCGCTGAGATGGAGCACCCGGTGCCGGGGTACCGGCCCCACCCGCCGAGCGGGTGCTCAGCCGGCTCGGGGCGGCCCGGCGCTCGGCTGGTGCCGCGCTATTTGTACTCGATGAGGGTGGCGCGCCGCTTCAGCAGGCGCAGCCGCCAATAGCGCAAGGCGCCTGTGACCTCGGCGAACTTGCCGATGCCGAGGAAGGTGGCCCGCAGCAGACGTGTCCTCCATGTGCCATTGCCCTGGATGAACAGCCGCAAGGCCTGTGCGGGATAGAGCGCCAGCAGCCAGGCCGCCGAAGGGCCCCACAGCGCCAGGCCCAGGAGCGTCAACAGCGGCAACACCAGGCCCCAACCGACACAGCGCATCAGTTCGCGAACGTTGTGCCGCTCAGGTGGGCCACCGTGCAGGGCGGCACCTTCGGCATACGCATAGCCCGACCGGACACTGCGGATCCACCATTGGCTGAAGCGCAGCATGTTGGCGTCGTGCAGGGTCATCTCCACCGCCAGCACCTGCACACCCCAGCCGCGCTGCCGCAAGCGAACGCACAACTCGGGCTCTTCCCCGGCAATCATGCCGGGGTTGTAGCCTCCCACATCGGCCAGGGCTGCGGAACGGAACATCGCGTCGCCGCCACAGGAGCGGGCTGGCCCCGGCGGCACGGCCCACTCCACATCGCACAGCAGGTTGTAGACCGACCGTTCCGGGTGGCGTTCTCGCCGACGGCCGCAGACCGCAGCGACTTCGGCATGGGCCGCCATGAAGGCGGCGGCCGTGGCCAGCCACTGCGAACGCAACTCGCAGTCTCCATCGATGAACTGGACACAGGCTGCAGAAGGTGCCAGTTCGCGCCCCCGCTGGAAGCCGGCATTGCGGGCACGCGCAGCGGTGAACGGCACACTCATGTCGAGGGCGACGACCTCGGCCCCCATCGAGGCGGCCAACTCGCGCGAGCCGTCGGTGGAGCCCGAGTCGACATAGACCACCAGCTCGGCCTGCCCCGCCAGCGAGGCTAGGCACCGCCGCAGGCGCTCGCCCTCGTTGCGGCCGATGGCCACCACCACCACGCCCGCCTGGCTCATCCCGGCACCCCGCGCAGCCCCGCGCCAGCCTGTGCGGCAGCACGGTAGACAGGGGTAGTGATTTCGGTCATGGCACTAGCGGGTCGGGCGCGTGCCCAGCCGGGTCTGGATCAGCAGGCGGCCCACGGCCGCCGAGTGGCGTGCAAAGACACCCAGCCCGGCCAATGGGCGGCGCTTGACGAGGTGCTTCACGATGAGGATGAGATCGGTCAGGAAGGAAAGCCCGGCGCTGAACAGCACGCCGGGCAATCCATCGTGCTTGCGGTAGTAGAGCAGCCCGCTCTCGATCTGCAATTCGGGGATCTGCCTGCCAACGTTCAGTTCACCTTCGGACTTGGCGCTGGCCCCGCCGATGTGGATGACACCCGTCGTGGTGAGGCATTCGATGGTCCAGCCGGCCTTCCATACCGCGCGGCAGTGATCGACCTCTTCGAAGTAGAGGAAGTAGCGCGGATCGAACAGGCCGACCCGGTCGATCACGCTGCGCCGGATCAGGTAGTAGCAGCCGACGACCCAGTCGCACTCGCGCACGCCGGGCTTCTCCCGGGCGGCGAGGACAGCGTCCTCCTCCTGGAGAAAGCGCTTGAAGAGCCCGGTCTGCAGCAAGAAGGTGTGCCAGGGCGACGGAAAGACGCGGCCGGCGTTGACCCCGTGCCCGTGTTCGTCGTGGAGGCTGACACCGAGTACCCCGATGTGCTGCTTCGCCTGCATGTAGGTCAGGCTGCGCACCAAGGTGTCCGTCGACACGAAAGCGTCTGTGTTCAGCAGCAGGACATAGGGGGCGTGGCATGCCGCCAGGGCCTGGTTGTTGGCGCGGCCGAATCCGACGTTCTGCGCGTTGGCGATCAGCGTGCAATCGGGCAGGCGCTGCCGAATGATGCTCAACGAATCGTCCCGCGACGCGTTGTCGACGATCACCACCTGAACGCTCAGGCCTGCGGCGGCCAGGCGGAGACTGCCGATGCACCGCTCAAGCAGGTGGCCGGTGTTGTAGTTGACGATGATCACGTCCAGGTCAGCCGCCTGGCCGCTGGACGCAAATCGAATCGGGGCGGAGCTTGCCGGCCGCGCGGAATCGCACGCGGCATCGCAGGCGATCTCGGCACCCAGGTTCTTGTTCGTCATCCCTTCCAACTCCCATCGGTCCACCCCGATGCTACCTGCAGTCCGCAAGGCGAGTCGAAGGCAGCGCGCATAGGCGACGTGCCATGTGGCGGAGGGAGCGGGATTCGAACCCGCGGTGGGCTGTTAACCCACACACGCTTTCCAGGCGTGCGACTTAAACCGCTCATCCATCCCTCCGCAGGGACAGCCGGGCATTCTAGCCGACGCCAAGGGCTGGCCTCACCTGGGGCCCGCTGACGGGCCCACACCTCGCATCAGGCTCATCGCGCTGCCGACCAGCGCGGCCACTTCGGTCATGTTGCCAGGCACGATCATGGTGTTGTTCTTTTGCGCCAGTTGGGCGTAGGCATCCACGGCCTTTTCGGCCACCTTGAGCTGCACCGCCTGCTCGCCGCCCGGCGACT
Source organism: Vitreoscilla sp. (assembly GCA_018780145.1). GTDB lineage: Bacteria > Pseudomonadota > Gammaproteobacteria > Burkholderiales > Burkholderiaceae_C > Ideonella. The sequence goes on from JADMKA010000148.1 coordinate 25,444, forward strand.
GGATGGCCGCGGCGATCTTGCGGATCGCCTCCGCGCTGGCCTCGGCCACGGTGGCGATGGCGGCGGCCTCACCCTGGGCCTTGTTGATCTCGGCCTGCTTCTCGCCCTCGGAGCGGGCAATGAAGGCTTCGCGCTCGCCGGTGGCGATGTTGATCTGCTCCTGACGCCGGCCTTCCGAGGCAGCGATCAGGGCACGTTTTTCGCGCTCGGCGGTGATCTGGGCCTGCATGGATCGCAGGATCTCGGCCGGCGGGGTCAGGTCCTTGATCTCGTAGCGCAGTACCTTCACGCCCCAGGTGAGCGCCGCCTCGTCGAGCGCGTTGACGACGAAGGCATTGATCGTCTCCCGCTCCTCGAATGTCTTGTCCAGCTCCATCTTGCCGATCACCGAGCGCAGCGTGGTCTGGGCCAGTTGGGTGATGGCCATCACATAGTTGGACGAGCCATAGCTGGCGCGCATCGGGTCGGTCACCTGGAAGTACAGGATGCCGTCGACCTGCAACTGGGTGTTGTCCTTGGTGATGCAGACCTGGCTGGGCACATCGAGCGGTACTTCCTTCAGCGAGTGCTTGTAGGCCAGCCGGTCCACGAAGGGGACCAGGAAGTTCAGGCCGGGCGCGAGGGTGCTGTGGTACTTGCCGAGGCGCTCGACGACATAGGCCGTCTGCTGTGGCACGACCCGCACCGAGCGGGCGATGAACAGGATGGCGATGACGAACAGGATGGTCGCGGTGATTTCCATGGGTGCTTTCTGTCGGAAGCCGGCAATCAGGGGGCAGGGCGGCCCAGGACGAGCTGGCTGCCCTCGGACGAGACGATGACATGGCGGCCCGGTTCGGGCGCGCCGGGGCCGGCGAAGCGGGCGGTCCATTCGCTGCCGCGGTAGTGCACCCGGGCGCGGCCGTCGGCGTCCCAGGAGTCGACCTGAACCGGCGCGCCGGTATCGAGATTCATCGCAGACCGGGCAGCCGCAGGCGAGCGTGCCATTTGACGTTGCCGTTGCAGGTGCCAGGCCACCACGGCCGCACCACCCACCAGCGCCGCTGCGACCAGCTGGGCAGGGAAGGAGACGCCCAGATGCGCGGCCACCGCACCGGCCCCCGTTCCGATGGCGAGCATCAGCAGGTAGAAGGTGCCCGAGGTCAGCTCCACCGCCACCAGCACCCCGGTGGCCACCCACCAGGCGGTTGCATCGGCCCATTCCATGGTTCACGCTCCCGGAGATCCGTTCGGCCAGTGTAGCGACTGGGCCGCACGGTCACCGATTTGCGCAGGGTTCGGCCCTACACTTCGCCCTCGCCATTTCTGCCCCCCGATCCGGAGCCGCCGCCATGCTGCGCTTTTCTTTTCCCATCGTCATCATCGATGAGGACTTCCGTTCCGAGAACACCTCGGGCCTGGGCATCCGTGCGCTTGCCGACGCCATGCAGAAGGAGGGCTTCGAGGTCATCGGCGTCACCAGCTATGGCGACCTGTCGCAGTTCGCGCAGCAGCAAAGCCGGGCCAGCGCCTTCATCCTGTCGATCGACGACGAAGAGTTCACGCCCGGCCCCGAGCTCGATCCGGCAGTGCTGAACCTGCGCAAGTTCATCACCGAGATCCGCTTCCGCAACGCCGACATCCCGATCTACCTGTACGGCGAGACGCGCACCTCGCAACACATCCCGAACGACATCCTGCGCGAACTGCACGGCTTCATCCACATGTTCGAGGACACGCCGGAGTTCGTGGCGCGCCACATCATCCGCGAGGCCAAGAGCTACCTCGAAGGCATCCAGCCGCCGTTCTTCAAGGCGCTGCTCGACTACGCGGAAGACGGTTCCTATTCGTGGCACTGCCCGGGCCACTCGGGCGGTGTGGCGTTTCTCAAGAGCCCGGTGGGCCAGATGTTCCACCAGTTCTTCGGCGAGAACATGCTGCGCGCCGACGTCTGCAATGCCGTCGAGGAACTCGGCCAGTTGCTGGACCACACCGGCCCGGTGGCCGCCTCGGAGAAGAATGCCGCGCGCATCTTCAATGCCGACCATTGCTTCTTCGTCACCAACGGCACCAGCACCAGCAACAAGATGGTCTGGCACCACACGGTGGCGCCGGGCGATGTGGTGCTGGTGGATCGCAACTGCCACAAATCCATCCTGCACTCGATCATCATGACCGGTGCGGTGCCGGTGTTCTTGACGCCCACGCGCAACCACTACGGCATCATCGGGCCCATCCCGGAGAGCGAATTCAGCAAGGCCTCGATCCAGAAGAAGATCGCCAGGCACCCGCTGCTCCAGGGCGTGGACGCCAAGACCGTGCGCCCGAAGATTCTCACGGTGACCCAGAGCACCTACGACGGCGTGCTCTACAACACCGAGACGATCAAGGCCAAGCTCGACGGCTGGGTCGACACCATCCACTTCGACGAGGCCTGGCTGCCCCACGCTGCGTTCCACAAGTTCTACGGCCACTTCCACGCCATGGGCAAGGCCCGGGTGCGGCCGAAGCAGGCGATGGTTTACGCCACGCAATCCACCCACAAGCTGCTGGCGGGCATCAGCCAGGCCTCCCAGGTGCTGGTGCAGGACTCGCAGACCGTGCAGTTGGACAAGCACCTGTTCAACGAGGCCTACCTGATGCACACATCCACCTCGCCGCAGTACGCGATCATCGCGTCATGCGACGTGGCGGCGGCGATGATGGAGCCGCCGGGCGGCACGGCGCTGGTGGAGGAAAGCATCCGCGAGGCGCTGGATTTCCGGCGTGCGATGCGCAAGGTCGATGCAGAGTATGAGCAGGACTGGTGGTTCCAGGTCTGGGGCCCCGACCGTCTGGCCGAGGAAGACATCGGCCAGCCCGCCGACTGGATCCTTCAGGCCAACGAGACCTGGCACGGCTTCGGCAAGCTGGCGCCCGGCTTCAACATGCTGGACCCGATCAAGTGCACCATCATCACGCCCGGGCTGGACGTGTCGGGCAAGTTCGCCACCAGCGGCATCCCGGCCAGCATCGTCACCAAGTTCCTGGCCGAGCACGGCGTGGTGGTGGAAAAGACCGGCCTGTATTCCTTCTTCATCCTGTTCACCATCGGCATCACCAAGGGCCGCTGGAACACCTTGCTGACCGCGCTGCAGCAGTTCAAGGACGATTACGACAGGAACCAGCCGCTGTGGCGCATCCTGCCGGAGTTCTGTGCCGCACACCCGCGCTACGAGCGCATCGGCCTGAAGGACCTGTGCCAGGACATCCACGCGATGTATGCCAAGGGCGACATCGCGCGGCTGACGACCGAGATGTACCTGTCAGACCTTCAGCCGGCGATGAAGCCGAGCGATGCCTTCGCCTACATCGCCCACCGCAAGACCGAGCGGGTGGAGATCGACGCGCTGGAAGGGCGGGTGACCACCGCGCTGCTGACGCCGTACCCGCCGGGCATCCCGCTGCTGATCCCGGGCGAGCGCTTCAACCGCAAGATCGTGGATTACCTGCGTTTCACCCGCGAGTTCAACAAGGCGTTCCCGGGTTTCGACACCGATGTCCACGGCCTGGTGGCCGAGGACCTGCCCAACGGCGACAAACGCTACGGCGTCGACTGTGTCAGAGATTGAGGCCCCCACGCCCCCTCCCGGGGGCTGCCCCCCGAGGGGGCTCGCGCAGCGGACCGGCGAAGCCGGATCCGCGCACGCCACTTGAAGGGGGCGGCGCTTCGCGCGCCCGTCAACGTCAACCTTCGTCGCCCGGCATCGCACCGACCATCACGTGGCTGAAGCCGCCGTCCACGTAGGTGATCTCCGAGGTCATGCCGGATGCCAGGTCGGAGAGCAAGAAGGCCGCCACGTTGCCGACGTCCTCGATGGTCACGTTGCGGCGCAGGGGCGCGTTCTTGGCGAACAATTCCAGCAGACGGCCGAAACCCTTGATGCCGGAGGCCGCCAGGGTCTTGATGGGGCCGGCCGAGATGCCGTTCACCCGGATGCCCTTGGGCCCGAGGCTGGCCGCCAGGTAGCGCACGCTGGCCTCCAGCGAGGCCTTGGCCAGGCCCATGGTGTTGTAGGCTGGCACGTAGCGCATCGCGCCCAGGTAGGAAAGCGTCACCAGCGCGGCCTTCGGGCGCAGGCTGGGCAGGGCGGCCTTGGCCAGCGCCGGAAAGCTGTAGGCCGAGATGTCGTGGGCAATGCGGTAGTTCTCGCGCGTCAGCCCATCGAGGAAATCGCCGGCGATGGCATCGCGCGGCGCAAAGCCGATGGAATGGACAAATCCGTCGAAGCCTTCGGGCCAGGCGGTTTTCAGGTCCACGAAGAGTTTCTCGATCTGCGCGTCGTCGCCCACATCGCAATCGAACACCAGCGTGGAATCGAACTCGGCGGCAAATTCGGTGATCCGGGCCTTGAAGCGTTCGCCGACATAGCTGAACGCCAGTTCGGCGCCTTCTCGCCGGCAAGCCTGGGCAATGCCATAGGCGATCGAGCGGTTGGACAACAGTCCGGTGATCAAGAGGCGCTTGCCAGCGAGGAATCCCATGCAGTCTCCGAGGGGTGTTGTGGCGTCAAGGGCGGATTCTGACACGAGCCGGTTGCGGGTACATCTCTTGCAGGCTACAATGCCAGCTTCGCTAGAAATGCGCGAACACACTGATCAAGTGGGCGGATTCATCCAGCCCATTTTTTTTGCGTGATCGCTTTTTTGTCTGCTTGAGCGCCCTGGCGTCCTCGAATGAGGGTGTCTTGGCTTGAAAAAGGGTACTGCCGCCTGATGAGCTGGAGCCAAGCCGTTGAGAAGACGGTGACCGGTATGGGTTATGAACTCGTCGATGTCGAGCGATCGGCAGGCGGGTTGTTGCGCGTCTCCATCGACCGCATTCCCGGCCAGGCCTACCCGACCGGCGAGCACGAGTTCGTCACGGTGGAAGACTGCGAGGCGGTCACCCGCCAGCTGCAGTATGTGCTGGAAGTCGGCAACGTCGACTATGCGCGGCTCGAAGTCTCGTCGCCCGGGCTGGATCGCCCGCTCAAGCGCGTCGAAGACTACACCCGCTTTGCCGGCCAGCAGGTGCTGATCACCCTGAAGCTGCCGTTCCAGGGCCGCAAGAAATACCAAGGCCTGTTGCAGGCCGCACCGCAAGGTTCGGGATGGCAACTGGTCTTCAACGATGGCAAGGTCGACCAGGTGCTCGACTTTGCGTTCGACGAAGTTCGCGAAGCCCGGCTCGTGCCGGTGCTCGATTTCAAGGGGCGCCGAGGCAAGGGCGCGCCGCTGGCACCAGAGGGCCAGGCCGGCGAAACGGTTGACGGAGGTCTAGAAGAATGAACCGCGAAATGCTGATGTTGGTGGACGCGATCTCGCGCGAGAAGAGCGTCGAGCGCGATGTCGTGTTCGGCGCCGTCGAGGCGGCGCTGGCCCAGGCGACCAAGAAGCTGCACGGCGGCGAGGTGGACATCCGCGTCACCGTCGACCGCGAAACCGGCGAATACGAGACCTTCCGTCGCTGGCACGTGGTGCCGGACGAAGCCGGCCTGCAGATCCCCGACGCCGAGATCCTGCTGTTCGAGGCCAAGGAGCAGATCGACGACATCGAGGTCGACGACCACATCGAGGAAGCCATCGATTCGGTGCCCATCGGCCGCATCGGTGCGCAGGCCGCCAAGCAGGTCATCCTGCAGAAGATCCGCGACGCCGAGCGCGAGCAGCTGCTGAACGACTTCCTCTCGCGTGGCGAGCGGATCTTCGTCGGCACCGTGAAGCGCCTGGACAAGGGCGACATCATCGTCGAGTCGGGCCGAGTCGAAGGCCGCCTGAAGCGCAGCGAGATGATCCCGAAGGAAAACCTGCGCTCGGGTGACCGTGTCCGTGCCTTCATGGCCGGTATCGACACCCTGGCGCGCGGCCCGCAGATCATGCTGTCGCGCTCAGCGCCCGGCTTCATGGTCGAGTTGTTCGCCCAGGAAGTGCCCGAGATCGAACAAGGTCTGCTGGAGATCAAGAGCTGCGCCCGCGACCCGGGCAGCCGCGCCAAGATCGCCGTCGTGTCGCACGACAAGCGGGTCGACCCGATCGGCACCTGCGTCGGCGTACGCGGTTCGCGCGTCACCGCGGTGACCAACGAGCTGGCCGGCGAGCGGGTGGACATCGTTCTGTGGTCGGAAGACCCAGCGCAGTTCGTGATCGGCGCGCTGGCGCCGGCCAACGTGCAGTCCATCGTCGTCGACGAGGAAAAGCATGCGATGGATGTGGTGGTCGACGAGGAGAATCTCGCCATCGCCATCGGCCGCGGCGGCCAGAACGTCCGGCTGGCGTCCGAGCTCACCGGCTGGCGCATCAACATCATGACGGCCGAGGAATCGGCCGCCAAGCAGGCCGAGGAGTCGGGCTCCATCCGCAAGCTCTTCGTCGACAAGCTCGACGTGGACGAGGAAGTCGCCGACATCCTGATTGCCGAGGGCTTCACCAGCCTGGAAGAAGTGGCCTATGTGCCGCTACAGGAGCTGCTGGAGATCGAAGGCTTCGACGAGGACACGGTGGGCGAGTTGCGCACCCGTGCCAAGGACGCCTTGCTGACGATGGAAATCGCCCGAGAGGAACGCGTCGAGGAAGTCTCGCAGGACCTTCGCGACCTCGAGTACGACGGCAAGGGCCTGTCGCCCGAGCTGATCTCCAAGCTCGCCGACGGCGGCGTGCACACCCGCGACGACCTGGCCGACCTGGCCGTCGACGAACTCATCGAGATGACCGGCGTGGATGACGCGCAGGCCAAGGCGCTGATCATGAAGGCGCGCGAACATTGGTTCAACGCCTGAACCAAGACCGCCTCCCACCGCGCCCACGATACCGGCCTCAAGCCCAAGGAACCCAAGAATGGCAGTGACCACCGTCGCCCAACTCGCCGCCGAGCTGAACCGGCCCGCGGCGACGCTGCTCGAGCAGTTGCAGTCGGCCGGCGTCGCCAAGATTTCGCCAGACGACGCGTTGAACGAGTCCGACAAGGAGCGCCTGCTCGATTTCCTGCGCAACGCCCACGGCACCGCCGGCGGCGACCGCAAGAAGATCACGCTGACGCGCAAGTCGACCAGCGAGATCAAGCAGGCCGACGCCTCCGGCAAGGCGCGCACCATCCAGGTGGAGGTGCGCAAGAAGCGCGTGTTCGTCAAGCGTGACGAAGCCCCCGGGGCCCCCGCCGAGGAAGAAGTCACCCCCGCCGCCCCGGTGGTGGACGAAGCCGACGTGCTCGCCCGCCGCGAGGAAGAAGCGCGTCACCAGGCCGAGCAGATTCGCATCCAGGAAGAAGAGCTGGCCGAGAAGCGCCGCCAGCGCGAGGAGCGTGAGCGTGCCGAACGCGAGGCTGCCGAGCGCGCTGCCGCCGAGGCCGCCGCCGCGAAGGCTGCTGCCGAGGCTGCTGCCCAGGCCCAGGCCGCCTTGGCGAAAGCCGCCGGCAGCAGCGAAGCCGCCGCGGCCCCGGCACCGGCCGCTCCGGTGCCTGCGCCCGCGCCAGCCCCCACCGAGCCACCGCCCAAGCCCGCGCTGCGCGTGATCAAGGCGGCCGACACCGATGCCGAGGAGAAGCAGCGCCTGGCCGACCTGGCCAAACGCCGCAATGCCGCCGAGGCCGAAGCCGCCGCGATCCGCGACATGATGGCTCGCAAGAGCAAGGTCATGATCGCCAAGAAGCCGGAGGAGCCGCCGAAGCCTGTCGAGGCCACCAAGGAAGGCATCAAGGGCACGATCCACAAGGCCAAGGCCGTCCCGGGCGCGCCGACCACGGCCGCCACGGCAGCCAAGCCGGGCGACAAGAAGTCGGTCAAGTCCGAGAAGCTCTCGTCCAGCTGGGCCGATGATGCCAAGAAGCGCGGTGCCGCGGCCAAGGGCCGCACCGACAGCGGTGCGGGCCGTCCGGGCTGGCGCGCGCCGCGCGGTGGCCGCCGTGGCGACAGCCGCGACGGTGCCGGCGCGTCCAACTTCCAGGCCCCCAACGAGCCGGTGACCCAGGAAGTGCACGTGCCTGAAACCATCTCGGTGGCGGATCTCGCCCACAAGATGTCGGTCAAGGCGTCCGAGGTCATCAAGCAGTTGATGAAGCTGGGGCAGATGGTCACCATCAACCAGCAGCTCGACCAGGAGACCGCGATGATCCTGGTGGAGGAGATGGGCCACAAGGCCTTCGCCGCCAAGCTCGACGACCCGGAGGCCTTCTCGGAAGAAGAAGAAGCCGCCGCCGGTGGCGAGCAGCTGCCGCGGGCCCCGGTCGTGACCGTGATGGGCCACGTCGACCACGGCAAGACCTCGCTGCTGGACTACATCCGCACCAGCCGCGTCGCGGCCGGCGAGGCGGGTGGCATCACCCAGCACATCGGCGCGTACCACGTGGAAACCCCGCGCGGCATGATCACCTTCCTGGACACCCCGGGCCACGCGGCCTTCACCGCCATGCGGGCTCGTGGTGCCAAGGCGACCGACATCGTCATCCTGGTGGTGGCCGCCGACGACGGCGTGATGCCGCAGACCAAGGAAGCGATCCACCATGCCAAGGCGGCGGGCGTGCCCATCGTCGTGGCGATGAACAAGATCGACAAGCCCGATGCCAACCCCGAGCGCGTGAAGAGCGAGCTCGTGGCCGAGCAGGTGGTGCCGGAAGAGTTCGGCGGTGAGTCGCCGTTCGTGGCCGTATCCGCCAAGACCGGCCAGGGCATCGACGCCTTGCTGGAGCAGGTGCTGTTGCAGGCCGAGGTGCTGGAACTGACGGCGGCCTCCGACGCCATGGCCAAGGGCCTGGTGATCGAAGCGCGTCTGGACAAGGGCCGCGGCCCGGTCGCCACCGTGCTGGTGCAATCCGGCACGCTGAAGCGTGGCGACGTGGTGCTCGCCGGTGCCAGCTACGGCCGCGTGCGCGCCATGCTGGACGAAGACGGCAAGAACACCGCCGAGGCCGGCCCGTCGATCCCGGTCGAGATCCAGGGCCTGACCGAGGTGCCGCAGGCCGGCGACGATTTCATGGTGCTGTCGGACGAGCGCCGGGCCCGCGAGATCGCCACCTTCCGCCAGGGCAAGTACCGCGATGTCAAGCTGGCCCGCCAGCAGGCCGCCAAGCTCGAGAACATGTTCGAGACCATGGGCCAGGGCGAGGCGCAGAACCTGGCGCTGATCATCAAGGCGGACGTTCAGGGCTCGCAGGAAGCCCTGGCCTCCTCGTTGCTCAAGCTGTCGACCGACGAGGTCAAGGTCCAGATCGTGCATGCGGCCGTCGGCGGCATCAGCGAATCGGACGTCAACCTGGCGATCGCCTCCAAGGCCATCATCATCGGCTTCAACACCCGGGCCGATGCCGGTGCGCGCAAGCTGGCCGAGGGCAATGGTGTCGACCTGCGCTACTACAACATCATCTACGACGCCGTGGACGAGGTGAAGGCTGCGATGAGCGGCATGCTGGCCCCCGAGCAGCGCGAAGAGGCGTTGGGCACGGCAGAGATCCGCAAGGTCTTCGTGGCTTCCAAGATCGGCACGGTGGCCGGCTCGATGGTCACCTCCGGCCTGGTGCGCCGTGGCGCGAAGTTCCGCCTGCTGCGCGAGAACATCGTCATCTACACCGGCGAGGTCGATTCGGTCCGCCGCGAGAAGGACGATGTCCGCGAGGTCAAGGAAGGCTTCGAGTGCGGTATCAAGCTGAAGAACTACAACGACATCGCCGAGGGCGACCAGTTGGAGTTCTTCGAGGTCAAGGAAGTGGCACGCACGCTGTAAGGCGGGACAGGCTTCAACCAGCCGAAACCCCGCCGGAAACGGCGGGGTTTTTTACTTGGGGCGAGGCGAGGACACAACCATGCGACACAAGAGAACCATTCCCAACCGCAGTTTCCGGGTGGCCGACCAGATCCAGCGCGATGTGGCCGAGCTGATCCGTGAGCTGAAGGATCCACGCATTGGCCTGGTCACGATCAATGCGGTCGAGGTCACGCCGGACTATGCGCACGCCCAGGTGTTCTTTTCGCTGCTGGTGGGTGACCCGCACGAGTGCGAAGTGGCCCTGAACGAGGCCGCCGGCTTCGTGCGCAACGGCCTGTTCAAGCGCCTGGCGATCCACACCGTGCCCACGCTGCACTTCAAGTTCGACCAGACCACCGAGCGCGCGCTGGAACTCAGCTCGCTGATCCAGAAGGCCAACGCCACGCGCGCCAAGGAAGACTGAGTTCATCGTGAACCCGCCGCAACGCCATCGCCTGCATCGCCGTGCCCTGCACGGTGTGCTGTTGCTCGACAAGCCGCTGGGCCTGTCGAGCAACGACGCGTTGCAGAAGGTCAAGCGAATCTACCGCGCGGAGAAGGCCGGCCACACGGGCACGCTGGACCCATTGGCCACCGGCCTGCTGCCGATCTGCTTCGGTGCCGCCACCAAGTTCTCGCAGGCCAGCCTGGACGCCGACAAGGCCTACACCGCCGTGCTGCGGCTGGGCCAGCGCACAGTGGGCGGCGACCGCGAGGGCGAGGTGATCGCCGAGCGCCCGGTCGCGGTCACGCCCGAATCGTTGGCGCAGGCCTGTGCAGCCTTCGTCGGCCAGATCGACCAGATCCCGCCGATGCAATCCGCACTGAAGAAGGACGGCAAGGCGCTGTACGAGTACGCCCGCGCCGGCATCGAGGTCGATCGCGTACCGCGCCGCATCACGATTCATGGCATCGACATGCTGGGCTGGGATGATGCCGCGCTGGAACTCACGATCCGCGTGCGCTGCAGCAAGGGCACCTACATCCGCACCCTGGCCGAAGACATCGGCGAACGGCTTGGTTGCGGTGCCCATCTGGCGGCACTGCGGCGTACCGAGACCGGCGCGTTGACGCTCGATGGTGCCATCACCTTGGATGCCCTGGCCGCGCTCGATGAGGCCGGGCGGGATGCGCTGCTGCACCCGCCGGACTGCCTGGTCGGCGACTGGCCATTGCTGCGGCTGGCCGAGACCGAAGCGGCGCGTTTCCTATCCGGTCTGCGTCGCCGGGTCGACCAGCCCGACCGGCCCGCGGTTCGCGTCTATGGCCCCGAACCGGCTGCCTTCCTGGGCAGCGCCCACATCACCGCCGGCGAACTGATCGCCGACCGCCTGTTGAGCCCGATCGAGGTCCAGGCCTTGCTGAATACTTGAAAGAAAGCGTCATGACCCGACAGATCCGCAACATCGCCATCATTGCCCACGTGGACCATGGCAAGACCACGCTGGTGGACCAGCTCCTGCGCCAGAGCGGCACCTTCCGTGAGAACGAGAAGGTGGCCGAACGCGTGATGGACAGCAACGACATCGAAAAGGAACGTGGCATCACCATCCTGGCCAAGAACTGCGCCGTGGAATGGAAGGGTACGCACGTCAACATCGTCGACACCCCGGGCCACGCCGACTTCGGTGGCGAGGTCGAGCGCGCGTTGTCGATGGTCGACGGCGTGGTGCTGCTGATCGACGCCCAGGAAGGCCCGATGCCGCAGACCCGCTTCGTGACCAAGAAGGCGCTGGCACTGGGCCTGAAACCCATCGTCGTGGTCAACAAGGTGGACAAGCCCGGCGCACGCCCCGACTATGTGATCAACGCCGCCTTCGAGCTGTTCGACAAGCTCGGCGCGACCGAAGCGCAGCTGGACTTCCCGGTGGTCTACGCCTCGGGCCTGAACGGCTGGGCCTCGCTGACGGAAGGCAAGCCGGGCGAGCAGTGGGGCGAGGACATGACGGCCCTGTTCGACACCGTGCTGGAGCAGGTGCCGGCGCACGAGGGCGACCCCGCGGCCCCGCTGCAGCTGCAGATCTCGTCGCTGGATTACTCCACCTATGTCGGTCGCATCGGCGTGGGCCGCGTCAACTCGGGCACCATCAAGCCCATGATGGACGTGCTAGTGATGGAAGGCCCGGATGGCCGGACCGTCAAGGGCCGCATCAACCAGGTGCTGAAGTTCGAGGGCCTGGAGCGCCTGCAGGCCGAGGAAGCCGGCCCGGGCGACATCGTGCTGATCAACGGCATCGAGGACATCGGTATCGGCGTGACCATCACCGACCCGCTCGATCCGCAGCCGCTGCCGATGCTCAAGATCGACGAGCCGACGCTGACGATGAACTTCTGCGTCAACACCTCGCCGTTGGCCGGCCGCGAGGGCAAGTTCGTCACCAGCCGCCAGATCTGGGACCGCCTGCAGAAGGAACTGCAATCCAACGTCGCGCTGCGGGTCAAGGAGACGGATGCAGACGGCATCTTCGAGGTGTCCGGCCGCGGTGAACTGCACCTGACCATCCTGCTGGAGAACATGCGGCGCGAAGGCTACGAGCTGGCCGTGTCGAAGCCGCGCGTGGTCTTCCACGAGGTCGACGGCGAGCGCCACGAACCGATCGAACTCGTCACCGCCGATGTGGAAGACACCCACCAGGGTGCCGTGATGCAGGCGCTCGGCGAGCGCAGGTCCGAGCTGGTCAACATGGAGACCGACGGCAACGGCCGCGTGCGGCTGGAATACCGCATCCCGGCGCGAGGCCTGATCGGCTTCTCCAACGAGTTCATGAACCTGACGCGCGGCACCGGCCTCATCAGCAACATCTTCGACGGCTACGAGCCTTACAAGGGCGAAATCGAAGGCCGCAAGAACGGCGTGCTGATCAGCATGGACGCTGGCGAAATCTTCACCTACGCCCTGGGCAAGCTGGACGACCGTGGCCGCATGTTCGTCAAGGCGGGAGACCCGGTCTACGAAGGCATGATCGTCGGCATCCACAGCCGCGACAACGACCTGGTCGTCAACGCCACGCGCATGAAGCAGCTGACGAACTTCCGCGTCAGTGGCAAGGAAGACGCCATCAAGATCACGCCGCCGATCGACTTGACGCTCGAGTATGCGGTCGAGTTCATCTCCGACGACGAGCTGGTCGAGATCACGCCCAAGAGCATCCGTGTGCGCAAGCGCCACCTGTCGGAACACGACCGCAAGCGTGCTTCCCGCGAAGGGGCATGACGCATCGTCGTGCCGTGTTGGTGATGCTGGCGGTGACCTTGCTGTGGAGCACCGCAGGGGTCGTCACGCGGCAGCTTGAAGCCGCGCGCTCCTTCGAGGTCACGTTCTGGCGCAGCTTGTTCAACGCGATCGGGCTGGTCGTGTTGCTGGGTTGGCTGCGAGGGCCACCGGTGCTGCTGCAACGGCTTCGATCCGGCGGTCGGTCGATGTGGGTCTCCGGCCTGTGCTGGTGCGTGATGTTCACCGCCTTCATGGTGGCCATGACATTGACGACCGTGGCCAATGTGCTGGTCGTGATGGCCACCGCGCCACTGTTCACCGCCTTGCTCGCGCGCTTCGCGCTGCACCACCGCCTGCCGGCGCGAACCTGGCTCGCCATCATCGTGGCCGGTGCCGGCATCGCCTGGATGTACGGCGCGGACATCAGTGCCGCGGGCGGGCAGCACGTGCTCGGCACGCTGGTCGCGCTGGGGGTTCCGTTGGCTGCAGCCCTCAACTGGACGCTGATTCAGCACGACGCGCGTGGCGAGACGCCCTCGGACATGCTGCCGGCGCTGCTCATCGGCGCCGTGCTGTCGGCGATGGCCACCCTGCCGCTGGCCTGGCCGCTGCAGGCCTCCGGTACGGACGTGGCCTGGCTGGCCGCCCTCGGGGTCGGCCAGTTGGCCATCCCCTGCGTCATGGCGGTCACGGCGGCCCGCACACTGGCGGCACCGGAAGTTGCCTTGCTGGCACTGCTGGAGGTGCTGTTCGGCGTCGTCTGGGCCTGGTTGGGCGCAGGCGAGGCGCCGTCGATCGCCGTCATCGGCGGTGGCGCGCTGGTGCTCGGCGCATTGGCCACCAACGAACTGGCTGCGCTGCTCAACCGCCGCCCGACCGCACTGCGCTAGGGTGAGACCCGAGCGGCCGGCATGGCCGCCGCGCCTAGCATCGCCGACGTGAGATCAACCATGCGGGAACCCCGATGCGGCAATTGAGCGGGCTGGATGCCACCTTTCTCTTCATCGAGTCGGCGGCGATGCCGATGCATGTCGGCGCGCTGCACGTGCTGGAACTGCCCAAAGGCTACCGCGGCCGGTTCGTGAAGGATCTGCGCCAGCACATGCAGGCGCGCCTGCCCCTGATGCCCGCGCTGCGCCGACGCCTGTGGTGGATGCCCTTGAACCTGGCCAACCCGGCCTGGGTGGATGCGGAACCGGATCTCGACCAGCACATCGTCGAGATCCGCCTGCCCGCCAGCGCGAAGAAGGGCGACGGCATGGCCGAACTGCACGCCGCTGTCGGCGAACTTCACCCGCGCCTGCTCGACAGGAGCCGGCCGCTGTGGCGCTTCCATGTGCTGGAAGGGCTGGCCCCGTTACCTGGGGGCCGCAAGCGGGTGGCGCTCTACAGCCAGGTGCACCACGCCGCGGTCGACGGCCAGGCGGCGGTGGCGCTGGCCAACATCATCTTCGACCTCACGCCCGAGCCTCGCAGCATCGAGGCTCGGCCCTCGCAACGCACCAAGACCTTCCGCCTGCACATGACCGAGATGCTGCGCGGCGCCCTGGCCAGCGAGGTCCTGCAGGTCGGGCAGATCATCCGCGAGCTGCCGGCCACCGTCGGCACCCTGACGCGAGCCGCCGGCGCGGTGGTCTCCAACACCTCGCTGCTCGGCAAGTCCAAGGGCAAGGTCAGCAACCTGGCTCTAGCACCCCGCACGCCCCTGAACGTGTCGGTGGGGCCGGGCAGGGCGTTCGCCAGCCTGTCGCTGCCCATCGGCGAGATGAAGCAGCTGGCCCGCGAACATGGCGCCACGCTGAACGACGTGGTGATGATGCTGTGCGCCGGCGCGATGCGGCGCTACTACGCCGCCCACAAACTGGCCATCCCGCGCAAGCCGATGATCGCGGCGGTGCCGATTTCTCTGCGCTCCGCCGGTGACACCCGGTCGGACAATCAGGCCTCGATGAGTTTCATCAGCCTGGGCACCCACCTGGCGGATCCGCAACGCCGCCTGGCCCACATCAAGGCCGCGTCGGCGTCGATGAAGGCCACCATGGGATCGCTGAAGAGCGTGCTGCCCACCGACTTTCCGAGCATCGGCGTGCCCTGGCTGATGGAGGCAGCGACCGCGCTCTACGGCAAGGCCAAGGTGGCCGAGCGCATCCCGCAGGTGGCCAACCTGGTGATCTCCAACGTGCCAGGCCCGCCGGTGCCCTTGTTCCTGGCGGGCGCCCACATGCTGACCAACTACCCGACCAGCATCGTGGTGCACGGCATTGCGCTGAACGTCACCGTGCAGAGCTACGACCAGCACATGGATTTCGGCCTCATGGCCGATCTCGGCGCCATGCCCGATGTACAGGCCTTCGCGGACGGCCTCAAGGCGTCGTTCGAGCAACTGCGAGCCCTGCCGGTCAAGCATGCCGATGTCGCCAAGGAGACAGGCCCGACTAGGGCAAGCGCCCCAGCCAGGCGCAAGGCCAGTCGCTAAGATCAGGGGCATGGCAGACACCGTTGACACGCTGCGCCCGCCGGGGCTGCTCAGGCTGGCGCTGGAAGGGCGCGCACCCTGGGAATTCGCGGCCCTGCTGGCCAGCGCACCGTGGCTGAAGAACCTGCCGCCGGGCGATGGCCATCCGGTCATCGTGTTTCCCGGCCTGGGTGTGTCGGATTTTTCCACCGTGCCGATGCGCAACTTCCTGCGTGACCGCGGCTACGACCCGCAACCGTGGCGGCAAGGGTTCAACTTCGGCCCCCGTGCGGGCGTGCTCGAAGCCTGCCTGGAGCAGCTCAAGGCCCTGAACTACCGGCACGGCCAGAAGGTCAGCCTGATCGGCTGGAGCCTGGGGGGCATCTACGCCCGCGAGCTGGCCAAGGAACTGCCCGATCTGGTGCGCTGTGTCATCACGCTGGGCTCGCCGTTCTCCGGCCACCCGCGGGCGACCAATGCCTGGCGCCTGTTCGAGTTCGTCAGCGGGCAGTCGGCCCACGACCCCCAACTGATCGACGAGATCCGCCAGCCGCCGCCGGTGCCCACCACCTCCATCTACTCGCGCACGGACGGCATCGTGGCCTGGCAGTGCAGCCTGAACCCCGGCCTCGATCACACCGAGAACATCGAGCTGCACGCCAGCCACGTGGGGATGGGCATGAACCCGCTGACCCTCTATGCCATCGCCGACCGCCTGCGCCAGCCGGTCGGGGGGTGGCAGCGCTTCCACACCGAGGGCACGCGCCGCTGGTTCTTCAAGACATCGACCAGCCAGGCGAGGACCACGGCGCAGGCCGCCTAGGGCCTGTCAATGCTATGGGAGGGCTCACGTGACCCAGGAAACCGGCGCCATCAAGGCGCAAAGCACAGCCGGGGTTCATCCCCCGGCGAGCATTTGCAACGCCGAGGGCGTTGGTTTCCTGGGATCACCCTGCGGGCTCGTGCCTGGCAGGCCACAGGGCGTCGTTGCGGTCTCGTGGTGTGCCGCAGGCACACGGCCTCGGCCGCGCCTCGCCCTGTGGCCTGCCAGGCACGAGCGTGAGTCCTACCATAGCGTTGACAGGCCCTGATGCAGGTCTGCGCGAACGGCATCGCCATCGAGGTCGACGACCGGGGACCGCCGGGCGGCGAGCCGCTGCTGCTGATCATGGGCCTGGGCATGCAGCTCGTCGGCTGGCCCGATGAACTGGTGGCTGATCTGGTGTCGCGCGGTTTCCGCGTGATCCGTTTCGACAACCGCGATGCCGGCCTCAGCCAAGGCTTCGATCATCTGGGCGTACCCAACATCGCGCTGGCCGGTCTGCAGCACCTCGTTCACTGGCCGGTGCGCGCGCCGTACAGCCTGGCCGACATGTCACGCGATGCCCTGGGGGTTCTGGACGCGCTGGGCATCTCCAGCGCCCATGTCTGCGGTGCCTCGCTCGGTGGCATGGTGGCGCAGCATCTGGCCGCCGAGTACCCGCAGCGCGTGCGCAGCTTGTGCCTGCTGATGACCACCAGCGGCTCGCGGCGCCTGCCTCAGGCCACGATGGCCGCACGCAGTGCCATGCTGTACCGCCCGGCCTCTGGCGACCCTGGCGCCCTGGCGGATCACCTGATGAAGGTGTTCCAGGTCATCGGCAGCCCGGCCTACCGGCCCGAGCCAGAGGCGTTCCGCCAGCGCCTCCTGCGCAGCGTGCAACGGGCCTGGCGGCCGTCGGGCACCCTGCGCCAGCTGGTGGCGGTGGCCGCCGACGGTGACCGCACGCCCTTGCTGGCGCGTATCCAGGCGCCCACCCACGTCATCCACGGCATGGCGGATCCGCTGGTCCCGCTGGCGAACGGGCAGGATCTGGCCCGGCGCATCCCCGGGGCCACCAGCGACTGGGTCGAGGGCATGGGGCACGATCTCCCTCTCGCGCTTCTGCCGCGCATTGCGGAGGGCATCACGGCGAATGCCAGTCGCGCCGTGAAACAAGGCGTAAGTCAGCCGCGATAATCGGAGGGTGAATGCCCCGCTTGCTCCCGCTGCGCTGAAGGCCCCTGTCGGCACCTTGCCGGTCTCGGCCTGGCGCCTGAGCGTGGCCCCGATGATGGACTGGACGGACCGCCATTGCCGGTACTTCCATCGCCTGATCACCCGCCATACGCGCCTTTACACCGAGATGGTCACCACCGGTGCGCTGCGGCATGGCGACCAGCCGCGCCACCTCGACTTCAGCCCGGAGGAGCACCCGTTGGCGCTCCAGGTCGGCGGCAGCGAGCCGCACGAACTGGCCCATGCCACCGTGCTGGCCCGCCGCTGGGGATACGACGAGATCAACCTGAACTGCGGCTGCCCCAGCGAACGGGTGCAGCGAGGCGCCTTCGGGGCCTGCCTGATGGCCGAGGCAC
This sequence comes from Vitreoscilla sp., assembly GCA_018780145.1. Classification (GTDB taxonomy): domain Bacteria; phylum Pseudomonadota; class Gammaproteobacteria; order Burkholderiales; family Burkholderiaceae_C; genus Ideonella. The sequence goes on from JADMKA010000148.1 coordinate 43,239, forward strand.
CCCTGGTAGCCAATTGCGTCAAGGCGATGGTGGACGCTGCCGATGGGCTGCCTGTGACGGTGAAGCACCGCATCGGCATCGACCGCGAGGAGAGCTACGACTTCGTGCGCGACTTTGTCGGCACGGTGTCGCAGGCGGGCTGCGATGTCTTCATCGTGCATGCCCGCAACGCCTGGCTGAAGGGCTTGAGCCCCAAGGAGAACCGCGAGCTTCCCCCCCTGCGCCACGAGTTTGTCCACCGGCTCAAGCGCGACTTCCCGCGGCTGACCATCGTGCTCAACGGCGGGGTCCGCACGAACGACGAGATTGCCGGCCATCTGCAGCATGTGGACGGCGTGATGCTGGGCCGCGAGGCCTATCACAACCCCTGGCTGATGGCCGACTGGGATGCGCGCTTCTTCGACGCGCCCCAGGCACTGCGCCAGCGTGACGACGTCGAAGCGCGCATGGTCGAGCACATGGGCCAGTTGGCCGCGCAGGGTGTTCCCTGGTCGCATGCATCACGGCACATGCTGGGCCTGCGGCACGGCGAGCCAGGCGCCAGGCGTTGGCGCCAGGTCTGGTCGGATCACACCTTGAAGTCCTCGCCGCCGGCCGAAGTCAGCGCCGAGGCACGGCGAAACCGATGACGAAGGACACCATGCAAAACGTTCAATGGCGCCTTGGCAGCCTGGCATGCGCCCTGTTGCTGGCCGCCGGCAGCGCATTCGCCGAGGTACCGGTCTACAGGGTCACCGAGTTGCTGGTGGGCCCCAAGACCGACAACAGCCTCTACTCGATCGGCCGGGCCATCAACAAGAGCGGCCAGACGGCCATCGAGTTCGGTTACACCTTCGGCGCCGGCTTTGCCGCTGCGCGCTGCAACAAGGGCCAGTGCAGCCTGGTGCCGGAACTGCAAACCCTGGGTGCCCCGGCGACCACGCCATGGGGCATCAACGACGCGGGGGCGGTCACCGGGAGTTCGCTCATCGGCGCGGCCACACACGCCTACGTGTTCGACGGCGTCACCAGCCAGGATCTGGGCAGCTTCCCCGAGGACGGCTGCGGCGGGTGCACGCTGGACAGCCATGGCCGCGATGTCAACAACCTGGGCCAGGTCACCGGCCGTGCCACCACCATGTCCGGTGCGGTGCACGCCTTCCTGGTTCAGGGTCCGTCGATGCAGGATCTGGGCACCTTGGGTGGGGACTACAGCGAAGGTCTCGCCGTCAATGACAAGGGTGATGTGGTGGGCATGGCCCACTTGCCGGGGGGCGCGCAGCGGGCATTTCTCTACCGCAACGGCGTGATGAGCGACCTCGGCACCCTGGGCGGCGACCAATCCGCGGCCTTGGCCATCAACGAGGCGCGGCAGGTCGTGGGTTGTTCCACGCTGGCAGGCGACATCGTGCGCCAGGCCTTCGTGGTCCGGCAGGGCGTGATGCAGGCCTTGCCCTCATTGGGTGGTGACGACAGCTGTGCGTTGGGCATCAACCGCAACGGCTGGATGGTGGGCTACTCCACCCCGATCGGTGGCTGGAACCGGAGCGCCTTCGTGTACGACGGCCTGCAGCTGGTCGACCTGAACTCCCGCCTGGATCCGAAGACCGGCAAGAACTGGGTGATGCTGGAAGCCCGCGCCATCAACGACCAGGGCCTGATTGTCGGCACGGGCCAGCACAAGGGCGTGACCCGGGCCTTCCTGCTGACCCCCGTCGCTGCCCAGTAGCCTATCCCCACACCTCGGCGGCCACTTCGGCCACTAACCGAAGCTTGGCGCGCTGGGCTTCCACCGCGATGTTGTTGCCGTGCACGGTGCTGGAGAACCCGCACTGCGGGCTCAGCGCCAGTTGCTCCAGCGGTGCGTATTCGGCCGCCTCTGCGATACGGCGCTTCAAAGCGTCCTTGCTCTCCATCTCGCCGAACTTGGTGGTCACCAGACCCAGCACCACGGTCTTGCCCGGTTTGAGGTAGCGCAACGGACGGAAATCACCCGAGCGGTCGTCGTCGTACTCCAGGAAGTAGGCGTCGAGGTTCATCTCCGACAACAGCGCCTCGGCCACCGGCTCGTAGTTGCCCGAGGCAGCGTGGGTGCTCTTGAAGTTGCCTCGGCACAGGTGCATGGCCAACGTCATGCCAGGCGGCTTCAGTGCCACCACCTTGTTGATGAACCAGGCGTAGCGGTGGGGCAGCTCGTTGGGGTCGTCGCCGCGCTGGCGCGCGGCTTCGCGCATGCGCTCGTCGCACAGGTAGGCGAGGTTGGTGTCGTCCATCTGCACATAGGTGCAGCCGGCAGCCGCCAGCGAGCGCAACTCGTCGCCATAAGCATTGGCGACATCATCGTAGAACTGCGGGTCGAGCTCGGGGTAGTGCTCGCGGCTGATGCCGGCGCGCCCGCCGCGGAAGTGCAGCATGGTCGGCGACGGGATGGTCACCTTGGGCGTGCAGCCGGGGGCATGCAATTCGACCTGGCTCTTCAGGTACTCGAAGTCGGCGCGCTGGATGTCCTTCACGTGGCGGACCTTGTCGACCACCCTCATCACCGGCGGCGCGAGCTCCTCGGTGCCGTCCGGCTTTCGGATCGTGACCGGGATGTCGGTCTTGACTCCACCGAGTTGCTCCAGGAAATCGATGTGGAAGTAGGTGCGGCGGAACTCACCATCGGTGATGGAGCGCATGCCTGCGCCGACCTGGAACTGCACGATCTCGGTGATCGCCTTGTCTTCCACCGCACGCAATTCGGCCGCAGTGATCTCGCCGCGTGCGGCCTGCTCCCTCGCCTGCAGCAGGTAGGCCGGGCGCAGGAAGCTGCCGACATGGTCGGCCCGGAAGGGGGGGGTGTCTCGCAGTGTCATTGTGTGGTCTCCAGGAAATGCGCCCCATCCTAGCGCGGCCGAGACGGCGCGCGCCAGGCCCTCATGGCGGGGCGGCGGGCCAGAGGCTGCGTGCCGCCTGGCAGGCGCTGTCGTCCCAGGACCGCTCGCAGCGGCTGCGCACCAGGCCGCACATGGCCTCGCCGGCACTGCGGATCTCGCGGTAAGCCTGGGCATCGATGGCACCGACACCGGCGACGAAGACCTGAGGGGCTGCGCCGGGGTTGTCTGGCCGGCTGTCGCGTTGTGCCAGGCAGGCATCGCGGGTCATCGCGTCGACGCAGCGCGCCACCAGCCCCGCCAGATCGTCGCGGGGCGGCGGGGGCTCGGGCCGGCATCCGGCCCCCAGCACGACCACCAGAGTGGCCATTGCCCAGCGGGGGCCCGAGCCCATCACGGCAGGCCGAGCGCCTTGATCCGGGCGAAGCAGGCTTCGAGGTTGGACGCGCCCGTGCAGGTGTCCTGGGGGTAGACCACGGCCGAGTAGTAGCGGTACAGGTCGTCGTCGCTCTTGGGGATCAGGTCGGCCTCGTTGGGATAGGGCAGGCCACCCACGTGTCTGAACCAGACCAGGTTGTTCGCCCGGTCTTGCCAGAACGCATCTCCAGCGGAGTTGCTGACCGCAGCCAGATCCGCCACCGGCTTGAACACACGCACCTTGGACTGCGACAACCAGGACGGATCGAGCGTGCCCTGTTCCCGCGAATACTGCGTGCCCACGACGGTGTACGCGGCAGCGGTCAAGCGGCCATCGAAGCTGACTGCCATCAGGAAGCGGTCACTGGCCTTGGCCGCGTTGGTGATGTTCAGCGCCAGCCACTTCGGGACGGGCTTGCCCGGGAAGCTGAGCACGTAGCGGCCATCCTTGATGGTGGCGAAGTGGCGCATGATCCCGAGCTTCCAGGAGCAGAAGTTGCCAGGCGGCGGGGTCACCGCACGGTCGCAGGCGTAGTTCTTGGCCACCCTCTTGTCGTAGTACTCGCTGTAGCCGTCCTCGATGCGCCAGTGGCCGAGTTCGCGCCCGGTGCCGTCCAGCCGCGCCACATCGATCGCCGCCGCGAAGTTGAACCGGGAGGTGTCGACGTCCGTCTGCATGTCGGCCACGCCATAGAAAGGGCCTGCACAGCTCTTGCCATTGCGACCTGCCGGCTTGGCGTCGGTGCAAGTCGACCCGGTGGTCAGGAAGGGAACATCGGGCACGGTGTACCAACCGGCGGCGCCCCAATGGCCCTCGCTGTCGAGCAGGGCGCTCGACATGGCCCAGTTCTCGCTCGGCAGGTGGGGTGTCTGCAGGTTGGGCTGCAGGCTGCGGTAGCCGGGAGCGCTGTTGATCAGCCGGTTGTTCTCGTTCCGCACGGCCCCCTTGCCGACCGGCACGAGGTAGTAGTCCTCGGTGCTGAAGGCGCCACTGGTCATGCCGTCGACGAACTGGAAGTTGACGAACGTGTTGCCGACCAACGACACGGTGGAGTGGTAGGTCGCGGTTCCGGCAGCCGGCGCCAGCCCCAGGGGATAGTACTTGCTGTTGTGATTCAGGCTGGTGCCCACCATCAAGGCGCGCTGGATGGTGCCTTGATCGGCAGCCCCGGCAAAGGCCATGCCGATGTTGTCGGCCACGGCCCACTCGAGGTAATCCGGCAAGGAGACCCGGTTGCGGTAGGCGCCATCGGTGTTCTTGAAGGACGTGGTCCGCTTGATGGTGAACCTGACCCGTGTTTCGCAGTATTCGGACGGGTTGCCGTAGTCGTCGAGGCAGGGCTTGCCACCCTTCATGGGGGCGTACTTCTGAAGCACCACCGTACCGAGCGTGGCCTCGGGGTTGGCGACGTCGTCGTCCACGGGCACCAGTTCAAGGAACATGCCCGGGCCATGAGACGAATGGACCGTGTTGTTTTCGACCAGCCCGAGAGGGACATAGCGCGGCCAGATCGGGACCTTGCGCGACAAGCCCAGTGCATGCATGGGGAACGACAGCCAGATGCCGTTGCCGGTGGCATCGCCGGCATGGTTGTTGGTCACCGTGTTGTCAGGGTTGGTGATCCAGAAGCCCGAAGGCCCGCCCTGCAGCCCTTCGCTTTCATGGATCTTCAGCAGGTTCTTCGATTCTGGCGAGCGCATGCGCAAGGCCAGGTTGTTGTCGAAGACATTGCGGCGCTCCACGGCATCTTCCAGGAAGAAGCCGTGGCCGAGGATGTCGTAGCAGATGTTGTTCTGCACGTTCACGCCGTTGGTCGCGTGCAGCACCACGCAACGGTTGGCGGAGTTCCAGATCGTGCTGTTGCGCAGCACGTGGCCGACAGCGTCGCCGCGCTCCTTGCCGGTGGTGACGTCGTAGCTGAGCAGGTGCCAATGCACCGGGTACCGGCCGAGTTGCCCGGCCTGGCCGGCGCGGCGGAACTCGACACCGTCGATCACCACCTTCGACGCCAGGTCCATCACCATCACGTGGGCGCCATGGCCCTGCCTGCGCCAGGCGTCGTCGTCGGCGCCCTGGACCACGATGCGACGGCTCAGGTTGCCGACCGCCGCGCGCTCGTCCAGCACCGTCGGGGCGGGTGAAACGGGTGGGGTGTAGGCCGGGTCCGGCACCAGCGACAGCCCGCTGGCCGTCATGTGCTGCAGCCTGCCCCAGCGCGCCTTCTTCAAGGCGGTGCCGGTGCTCAAGGTCTTGCCAGAGGCCGCCGTGGCCAGCGTCAGGTTCTCGGTGTCGACGAAGCCGTAGTGGTCGGTGGGCGCCACGACGATCTGGTCACCGGCGCGCCAGTTGGTGGTGTCCTTCAACTGCAGGCTGGTGGCGCCCGCGGCGGCATCGGTGCCGAGCTTCGTCCAGGCTGGCGAGGGCGAGACGGCCACCAGGCTGAGCGTACCGCCCAGGACACGCAAGCCTCGCGACGCGCCGTCGTTGGGCGAGACCGGTGCGCCGGTCAGCGTGATGGTGGCCTTCTGGGTGAAGGGCTTTGCCACGGTGCCGACTTCCAGCGTTCCGGTCGCGGACACGGTGATCGACTCGGCGGTGAGCTCGAGTTCACGGTCGGCGAAACGCAAGGTGCCTTCGACCCGAAGCGGCCCCACGGGGCCCATGCTGGCATCCAGGACCACGATCTTGCCGGCCGGGATGACCACCTCGGCACCGGGCGGCGGCAGAACGCCTCCCCAGGTGCGGGTGTCGGACCAGTTCACCGGTGCGGACTGTGCGACGGTCTTGGTCGGCGTCTCTTCGGGTGCATTGCCCCCGCCACAGGCGGCGAGGATGAGGAGGGTCAGCCCGAGGCTCAGGCGGTACGGGCGTGTGAAAAACTGATCGGGTTCGGTCATGGCGCAGGTGGCAAGGCCGGCGTCACGGGGACACCACGGGGCGCATACTAAAACAGGTCGCTGTTACAAACCGTTCGATTGCCCTACGGGATCACGGGGCCACGGTCTCGGCCAGGTCGCAAGCAAGAGCCCGGCCAGTGCCAGTGCCAGCGCAGCGGCCTGGGACGCCGTGAGGCTCTCTCCCAGCCATGACACGCCGACCACGGTGGCCGAAACCGGCAGCATCACGCTGAACACGCCGGCTTGCGGTGCGGGGACGCTGCGCAAACCCTTCATCCACAGCCAGACCGTGATCACACTGGCGGCCAGGGCATAGAACACCAGCAGGCCCCATATCGCGGCCGAAACGCCGCCGAAGTCGAACCGCGTGGCCTGCCAGAGGCCCAATGGCGTGACGAGGGCCAGGCCCCACAGGTTGATCAGGGCGCTGATTCGGCGCGCCGACACCTGCCCCGTGAGGCGCTTTCCGATCACCACGTACGCCGCCTCGCAAACCACAGCCCCGACCAGCAAGAGGTAACCCCACCAGGGTGCTTCAGGTCCCTGCGCGGCACCACCTTGGGCGCCGGCCAGCAAGCCGATGCCGGCCACCGCACACGCGATGCCGGCCCCGACACGCAGGCCGATCCGGTCGCCCAGGAAGGCCCAGGACATCAGCGCCACCGCCGCCGGCATGGCTGCCATCACCACACCGGCCGCCACGGCGGAGGTCGCCTGCACGCCGAACAGCATGCAAATGGAAAACAGGAAGTTACCGAGAAAGCTCTCCCAGAACAGCAGCCTGCGGTCGTGTGGGGACAGCGCTGGCTCGCCGGGTGGGCGCCTGACCCACCCGACCATGGCCACCGCAGCAATGCCGAATCGCAACCAGGCCAGCAGGAAGACCGGCAACACAGCCACCAACACACGGGACAGCCCCACGTAGGTGCCAACCAGGGCCATGCTGCCTGCGAGGCAGGCGTAGGCCAGCCAGGGTGTCGGCGATCGGTCTATCGGCATCAGCGCCGCGGCCGACCGGCCGCATCCAGGACGGTCAGGCTGACCTGTCCGGATACCTGTCGGGG
>JADMKA010000148.1:50479-53919 GCA_018780145.1 Vitreoscilla sp.
CGCTGCGAGTCCCAGCGCAGCGCAACGCCGCCCAGGTCGGACCCGTTCAGGGATTCCAGCGCGGCCACGAACGCCTCGCGCCCCGCCCCACGCGGCATGCGGCGCAGGCTTTCGACCACGGTGGCGCCCACGATCCAGCCTTCCAGCGAGACGTATTCCGGCGCGGCCGAGCCCGATGCCTGCAAGCTCCTCAGGAACGCGGCCACGGTGGGCCGCGATAGGTCGTAGGGCGACGGCACCACCTGCGTGACGTACAGCCCGGCCGTGCGCGGTCCCAGCAGCGGTGCGATGGCCGCTGCACTGGACAGGCTTGTGGCGTAGCAGGGGCCTGCGAAGCCACCGTCACGCATGGCCTTCAGCACGGCGGCCGTCGATGCGTAGGCGGCCAGGCACACCAAAGCCTGGGGTTGGACGCCAGCCAGTGCCTGCGCCGCGGCCTGGGTGTCGCGCGACTTCAGCTCGACCCGACCGGTCGAGTTGCGGCCCACCCGCGCCACGGCCAAGGGTTTGGCGGCATTCAGGCTCGACAAGGACTCCGTCAGCGCCTCCAGCCCAGCGGCACCATCCGCGTCGTCCTGCACCAGCACCGCGACGCGAACGATGCCGAAGGTCTGCATGGCCTGGGCGATGACCCGGGTTTCCGCCTGCAGGCCGGGGCGCATGTGGAACAGCCACTTGGTGGGACTGCGGCGCAGCGACTCGGCGCCTGTCAGCGGCGCCACGAAGGGCACGCCGGCTCTCACCGCCAGAGGCAGGCAGCGATTGACGGCTTCGGCACCGACGTAGCCGACCAGGGCAAAGACCGCGTCGGCCTCCAGCAGATCGCGGGTGTTGCCCAGTGCGATCTCTGGCTCGTAGCCGTCGTCGTAGCTGATCAGCTCGATCTGTCGGCCGCCGATGCCACCTTCAGCATTGGCCGCGTTGAAGGCCAGTTGCAGCCCGCGCTGGTACTCGATGCCCAAGTGCTGGGCCGGGCCGGAGAGGGGGACCGACTGGCCCAGCCGGATCGCGTCTTTCTGGCTGGGCGCGGCGCCCGTCCAGCCCGGGTTGCATGCGGCAGCTCCAAGCGCCAAGTGGCGCAGGAGCCGCCGTCGCGAGCCGTCAGAAGGTGGCGGCATAGCGCTGGAGTTCCCAGCCGCTGACATGGCGGGCGTACTCGATCCACTCGGCACGCTTCAAGCGGATGAACTCGCGGCTCAGGGTGTCGCCGAGGGCGCCACGGACCACCTCGTCGCGCTCCAGGGCGTCGACCGCCTGCTCCAGCGATTGCGGCAGCAGGCCGATGCCGCGCTCGCGGATCGCGGCCAGAGGGAGGGAGAACAGGTCTTCGGTGCAGTCCGGCCCCGGGTCGAGCTGGCGGTCGATGCCGTCCAGGCCGGCGGCGATCAACGCCGCAGTGGCCAGGTAGGGGTTGGCGCTGGCGTCGGGCAAGCGCCACTCGAACCGCTTGGGCAGCGTGCGCAACACCGCGGTGCGGTTGTTCGGGCCGTGGGCGATGTAGGCCGGTGCCCAGCTGGTGCCAGACAAGGACTCGCCAACCACCAGCCGCTTGTAGCTGTTCACGGTGGGTGCGGCCAGGGCGCACAAGGCGGCGGAATGCGCCTGCACACCGGCCAGGAACTGCCGCCCCAGTGTCGAGAGCAGGGTGCCACTGGCCTGGGATTCGGGCGCGAAGACGCACTGCCCGCCGGCGTCCCACAGCGAGACATGGAAGTGCAGCCCGCTGCCCGGCTGGTTCGCAAACGGCTTCGGCATCATCGAGAAGACCATGCCATGTTGCTCGGCCAACGCGTGGGCAGCCAGCTTGAAAAGCATCAGGTGGTCGGCGCTGGCCAGGGCCTCGTCGAAAGTGAAGTTGACCTCGTACTGGCCGTGCGCGTCTTCGTGGTCGAGCTGGAAGACATCCAGCCCGCAGCGTGTGAGTGCGTCGGACAGGGCATGCAGGAAACCGGCCTGCCGGGGCAGCGATTTCAGGTCGTACGAGGGCTTGTGCAGGCGGTCGGCGTCATCGGCCGGCAGCCACTGGCCAGCCTCCTGCTTGAGCAGGAAGAACTCGGGCTCGATGCCGGTCTTGAGGGTCCAGCCACGCTCGGCCAGGCGGCCGGTGGCACGCTGCAGCACCTGGCGCGGGCAGGCGTCGAACGGTTGGCCGTCGACATAGCCGCTGCACACCGCGCGGGCATAGCCGGGCATCCACGGCATCGGCTGGATGGCCTGTGCCGTGGCCCGGGCGTAGTACTCGGCCCGCGCGCCGGTGCGGGGCAGGGCGGTGCCCCAGATCGACGGGCCGGCGAAGCCCGCACCCGTCTCGATCAGCTCGGGCAGCTTCGCCAAGGGCACGTACTTGCCCTTGGCCACGCCGTGAACGTCGGTGAACTGAGCGAGCAGGGTGTGCACGCCCTGCGCTGCCAGCTGTTCCTGCAGGTCAATCAAGGCGAATCCAGGTCGTCTTCAGCTCGGTGTACTTGTCGAACGCATGCAGCGACTTGTCGCGCCCGTTGCCGCTCTGCTTGAAGCCGCCGAAGGGCACGGTGATGTCGTCTTCGTCGTACTGGTTCACGTGCACCGTGCCGGCCTTCAGCGCGCGTGCCACGCGGTGGGCCCGGTTGATGTTGTGGCTCCAGACACTGGCCTGCAGGCCATAGCTGCTGTTGTTGGCCAGCGCCACGGCTTCTTCCTCGGTCTTGAAGCGGATGATGCCGAGCACCGGGCCGAAGATCTCCTCGCGGGCGATCTTCATGCCGTTGTTCACCTCGGCGAAGACGGTGGGCTCGACGTAGAAGCCGCCGCTCTCGGCACGCGCCTGGCGGCCTCCAGCCAGCACCTTGGCGCCCTCCTGGTGGCCGGCGTCGATGTAGCTCAGCACCGTTCGCATCTGGGTCTCGTCGACCAGCGCGCCGAGCTCGGTGGCGGCGTCGAGCGGGTCGCCCGGGGCGTACTTGGGCGCTTCGGCGGCCACCAGCTGGGCAAACTCGGCGACGATGTCGTCCTGCACCAGCACGCGGGACGGCGCGTTGCAGCTTTCACCCTGGTTGAAGAACATGCTGCCGGCCACGGTGCGCGCAGCGCGGGCGATGTCCTCGTGGTCGTTGAACACCAGGAAGGCCGACTTGCCGCCCAGCTCGTTGTAGACGCGCTTCAAGTTGCTCTTGCCGGCGTACTCGTACATGCGGCGGCCCACGCGGGTGGAGCCGGTGAAGCCGATCGCGTCGACCTCCATGTGCATCGCCAGCGCCTCGCCAGCCTCGTGGCCGTAACCCGGCACCACGTTGAAGACACCGGGCGGGATGCCGGCCTCGACGGCCAGTTCGGCCAGCCGCAAGGCGGTGAATGGGCTCTTCTCACTGGGCTTCAGGACCACCGAGTTGCCGGCGGCCAGGGCCGGGCCCAGCTTCCAGGCGGCCATGATCATCGGGTAGTTCCAGGGCACGATGGCGCCG
>JADMKA010000057.1 GCA_018780145.1 Vitreoscilla sp.
AGGCCTGCTGGCCTTGCAGCGGCACCACGCCGAACTTGTCGTTCAGGCGGATCTCCGCGATGCGGTGGATCTGGCGCAGGCACTCGGCACGCTCGAAGGCCGGCGAGCCGTGCAGGCGGCGGGCGAAGGTGTCGATGATCTCGCGGCGCGACAAGCCCGTGCCGCGCGGCCCGCGCACCGCCAGGATGAAGGGGAAGCCGAAGCGCGCGTTGTAGTCGGCGTTCAGCTGCTGAAGCTGCGCAAACTCCGCGGGTGTGCAGTCGGTGAGGCCGGCGCGGCTCTGCTCGCCGGTGGACTCGGCCGTCAAGGCCTTGCTGACCATGGCTTTCCCGGCCAGCTCGGGGTGGGCGCGGATCAGGGCCAGCTGCGCGTCGCCGGGCGCCTCGCGCACCACCCGCGCCAGGGCGTGCTTGAGGGCGGCCAGGCTGGCGAAGGGGCGCGCGGCCCAGGCGGCCTGGGCGATCCAGGGCGAGTGCTCGTAGATGCCCTCCAGCAGGGCGACGAACGCGTCGCGACGGGCGGCGTTGAGGGTGTCCAGGGTCAGCACGGTGTCACTCCCAGACGAAAGCGGTGGCGGCGTCGAACGGGTGGGTGGCCTTCCAGTGGCGGGCGATGTCGACGCGCCGGGCGACCCACACCTTGTCGTGCTGCTCGACATGGTCGAGGAAGCGCTGCAGCGCGCGCAGGCGGCCGGGCCGCCCCAGCAAGCGGCAGTGCATGCCCACGCTCATCATCGACGGGCGCTCGGCGCCCTCGGCGTAGAGCACGTCGAAGCTGTCGCACAGGTACTGGAAGAACTCGTCGCCGTGGCTGAAACCCTGAGGCAGCGAGAAGCGCATGTCGTTGGTGTCCAGCGTGTAGGGCAACACCAGATGCGGGGCCAGCGTGCCGTCGCCACGGCGCACCTGCAGCCAGAAGGGCAGGTCGTCGCCGTAGTAGTCGCTGTCGTACTCGAAGCCGCCGTGCTCGGCCACCAGGCGGCGGGTGTTGGGGCTGTCCCGGCCGGTGTACCAGCCGAGGGGCCGCTGGCCGGTCAGGCGCTCGATGATCTCCATGCCACGCTGCAGGTGCTGCCGCTCGATGCTCTCCTCGAGGTTCTGGTAGTGGATCCAGCGCCAGCCGTGGCAGGCGATCTCGTGGCCCGCTTCGACGAAGGCGGCGGTGACTTCGGGGCAGCGCTCCAGCGCCATCGCGACGCCAAACACGGTGAGCGGCAGGCCGCGCCGCTCGAACTCGCGCAGCAAGCGCCACACGCCCACGCGAGCGCCGTATTCGTAGATGCCCTCCATGCTCAGGTGCCGGGCCGGGTAGCTGGCCGGGTTGAACATCTCGGAGAGGAACTGCTCGCTGCCCGCATCCCCATGCAGCACCGAGTTCTCGCCGCCTTCTTCGTAGTTCAGCACGAACTGCAGGGCGATGCGGGCCTGGCCCGGCCATTGCGCGTGGGGCGGGTGGCGGCCGTGGCCTCTCAAGTCCCTGGGGTAGTTCATGCGCGCTTCTTCTTCGGGGCGGGGGGTGGCTGCAGCACCTCGGCCAGGTCGCCGGTGCGCGGGTGCAGCCGCAGGTTGCGTTCGACATTGCCCAGGTGGCCGCTCATCAGCCGGGCCGCGGCGCGGCTGTCGCGCCGGGCCAGCGCGTCGACGATGGCCACGTGCTCGGCGTGCGAGGCCTCCGCTGAGTGGGCGGACTGCATCATCAGCGAGACCAGCGACGAACGCGAAAGCAGGTCGCCCAGCAGCTCGGCCAGAACCTCGTTGCCCAGCAGCCGGGCCAGCAGCACGTGGAAGTCGGCCAGCAGGCGGGTGCGGCCGGGCACGTCGGTGCGGGCGATGGCGGTGGCTTCGTCGGCCAGGTGGGCGCGCAGGCGGGCGAGCTGGACGTCGGTGAGGCCCTCGCACAAGCGCTTGACCAGGCCGGCCTCGATCATCGCCCGGGCCTCGAAGACCTGGCGCGCCTCCTCGGCGCTGGGCTGGCGCACGAAGGCGCCGCGGCCCGGCTCCAGCGCGACCAGGCGGTCCCGCGAGAGCTGGTTCAGCGCCTGGCGCACGATGGTGCGCGAGACCTTGAAGATGTCCGCGATGCGTTGCTCGGCCAGCTTGGTGCCGGGCATCAGGCGCCGCTCGACGATGGCCGCGCTGACCGCGTCGACGATGCGGCGCGTGGTGGTGAGGGCGTCGTCGCCACCACCGGCCGGCGGGCGAGGGCCGGCCGGCGCGGGGCGGATCACCTTCAGGCTGGGGCTGCTGCGCGGCATCGTGGTGGCTTGCGGTGTATGCCAAAGTGTATACACTTTGACGCCATTGACAACCACCGCCGGCGCCCCAGCCGAACGCCCATGGGCCAGCTCACCACCCACGTGCTCGACACCATGAACGGTTGCCCGGCTGCCGGCATGGCCGTCACCCTCTGGCGCGTCGGCGAGGCCTCGGCGCTGCGCAGCCTGGTGCTCAACCACGATGGCCGCGCCGACGGCCCGCTGCTGCAGGGCGAGGCGTTCACACCGGGCCGCTACCGGTTGGTCTTCGGCGTGGCAGCCTACTTCCGCGCCCGTGGCGTGGTGCTGCCCGAGCCGCCTTTCCTGGACGAGGTGCCGCTGGATTTCGGCATCGCCGACACGGCCGCCCACTACCACGTGCCCTTGCTCGCCAGCCCCTGGGCCTACTCCACCTACCGGGGCAGTTGATGGAGGCCTACCTGCTGGACTGGGCCAACCTGCTGCTGCGCTGGGCCCATGTGGTCACCGCCATCGCCTGGGTGGGCTCGTCGTTCTATTTCGTCTTCCTCGACTCCAGCCTGACGAAGCCCACCGATCCCGCGCTGAAGGCCCAGGGTGTCGATGGCGAGCTGTGGGCCGTGCATGGTGGCGGCTTCTACAACCCGCAGAAGTACCTCGTCGCGCCCCGCACGCTGCCGGATCACCTGCACTGGTTCTACTGGGAGAGCTACAGCACCTGGCTGACCGGCTTCGGCCTGTTCACGGTGCTGTACCTGTTCAATGCCGGCAGCTTCCTGATCGACAAGACGGTGTTCGACTGGTCCGCGCCGTCCGCCGTGGCGGTGGCGCTGGGCTTCCTGGCGGTGTTCTGGGCGGTCTACGACGGCCTGTGCCGTGTCTTCGGCCAGCGGCCGGGCGGTGACCGCATCGTCGCGGCCGGTGTGCTGGTGCTGGTGGCCGCCACCGCGTGGCTGGCCTGCCACTGGTTTGCCGGCCGCGCGGCGTTCCTGCTCACCGGTGCGGCGATCGCCACCGCGATGAGCGCCAACGTCTTCTTCTGGATCATCCCGGGACAGCGAACGGTCGTGGCGCAGATGAAGGCCGGCCAGCCGGTCGATCCGGTGCATGGCCAGCGCGCCAAGCAGCGCAGCGTCCACAACACCTACTTCACCTTGCCGGTGCTGGTGGCCATGTTGTCCAACCACTACGGCTGGCTGGTGCAGGGGCGCTTCAACTGGGTCGTTCTGCTGCTGTTGATGACCGCCGGTGCGCTGATCCGGCACGCCTTCGTCGCGCGGCATGCGTCGCTTCGGGATGGCCGGCCGGTGTCCTGGGCGGGCGCTGTCGTCGGCGTGCTGCTGCTGCTCGGTGTGGCCGTGGCGCTGGCGCCGCCGCCCTCGTCTCGCGCTGGTGCATCGGCAGAGCCGGTGCGCTTCAACCAGGTGCAGGCGGTGATCCAGCAACGCTGCGTGCTGTGCCACAACGCCGAGGTGCAGAACAAGAACGTGGCCCTGCACACCGAGGCGCTGATCCGCGGCCAGGCCCAGGCGATCCACCAGCAGGCGGTGCTCCTGAAGCTGATGCCGATGAACAACGCCACCCAGATCACCGACGACGAACGCCAGCTGCTGCGCCGCTGGTACGAGAGCGGCATGCCCTGAGTGGCCTGGCGCCGGTCATCACTCATCCTGGGGATGTCGGCGGGGTAACAAAAGGTACACGATCCTTCCTTCAGGCCCGCAAGAGGCCAAGGAGGGGTCCCATGCGAGCCCGTGCGGAAACCGCACCCGCGAAGCACCGCAGCCATCCTGGCGCGGCGTGGGCGTTGCTGTGCCTGCTGGCATCCTGCGGCGGCGGAGGCGACAGCGCCGAACCCCGTCCCAGCGCCGGAGCAGCCGGGCGCGCCCGGGTGATGGAGGCAACGCCAGCCACCGGCGAGGCGGCCACCCAGGGGGTCTTCTCGCCGCTCTACGACTGGCCGCTGATCGCCATCCATGCGGTGCTGCTGCCCGACGGCAGGGTGCTGAGCTACGGCACCGATTCGGTCGGTACCCAGACCGGTTACTTCAGCTACGACGTCTGGGACAGCAGCCAGGCGCCCGATGCCGGCCACCAGACCCTGCCCAACGGCAGCGGCACCGACCTGTTCTGCAGCTCCCAGCTGCTGCTGCCTGGCCCGACCGGCCCGCGCGTGATGATCGCCGGTGGCGACAACTGGACCGGCACCGCCACCGCCAACACCGGCAACACCAACGGCAACCTGTTCGATCCGGCGGACAACTCGCTGACGCGCAATGGCGACATGATCCTGCCGCGCTGGTACGCCAGCGCCACCATGCTGGTCAACGGCGAGGTGCTGGTGCAGGGCGGCTCCGGCGGCGAGGCGCACCCGGAAATCCGTGGCGTCGATGGCCGCTTCCGGCTGCTGTCGACCAACACCCAGGGGCTGGACCCCTACTACCCGCGCAACATCGTGGCGCCGGACGGCCGGGTGTTCGGCGTGGACAGTGGCGGCAGGATGTACTACCTCGATCCGGCCACCGAGGCCTTGCAGCCCGCTGGCCAGTTCGACCTGTCCTACGGGGGGCCCGACAGCAGCGCGGTGCTGTTCCGGCCTGGCCGCCTGCTGCAGTACGGCGGCAACTCCACCGGCGCGCTGGTGATCGACATCACCGGCGGCTCGCCGGTGGTCACGCCCACGCAGTCGCTGTCGTCCCAGCGCCGCTACACCACCGGGACCGTGCTGCCCGACGGCCAGGTGCTGGCGATCGGCGGCAGCCCGGAGTGGAACGGTCTGGGCGGTGCGGCGCTCAACGCCGAGATCTGGAGCCCGCAGACAGGGCAATGGTCGATCGGCGCCAGCGGCGCGGTGGCACGCCTGTACCACGCCACCGCCCTGCTGCTGCCGGATGCCACCGTGCTGGTCGCCGGCGGCGGCGCACCGGGCCCGCTGACCAACCTGAACGCCGAGATCTACCACCCGCCCTACCTGTTCACGCCCGAAGGCGAATGGGCCCAGCGGCCGGCCATCACGGCGGTGCCGGACGCCCTGCAGATCGGCAAGACCCTGGCCATCGACGTGCTGACGGACTCCGCGATCTCGCGCGTCACGCTGGTCAAGACCGGCTCGGTGACCCACGGCTGGAACATGGACCAGCGTTTCATCGAGCTGCCGTTTCGCGCGGAGGACCACCGCCTCTACGTGCAGGCACCCACCCGCGCCGCCGACGCGCCGCCCGGCTACTACCAGCTCTTCGTGTTCGACGCGGCAGGCGTTCCGTCGGTGGCCCGGATCCTGGCCCAAGGCGTCGCGGCGGATCCCCAGCCCGCGGTGGTGCCCAGCCTGGCCTCGCCAGGCAGCCAGTCGTCCACGCTCGGCGACCCAGTGGAGCTGACCCTGGTGGCGCAGGACCCGAACGGCGACGTGCTGCACTTCAGCGCCGCAGGCCTGCCGCCCGGGCTGGCCGTCGATGCGGACAGCGGGGTCGTCAGCGGGGTGCCGGACACCCCCGGCCAGTACGACGTGGTGCTGGCCGTCAGCGACGGCTACAACGCCGCCTCCGTCAGCCTGGTGTGGAGCGTCAGCGGCAGCCTTCCGCTGGTGATCGATCCCTGGGCGCCGATCGCACCGGTCCAGGCGCAGGTGGCCGTCGACCTGAGCGCCAGCGCCCAGGGCGAGCAGTTGCAGTACCGCTGGAATTTCGGCGACGGCAGCCCGATGACCGACTGGTCGCCCGATCCCCATGTGTCGCACACCTTCAGCTCGGCGGGCGGTTTCCGCGTCACCGTCACGGTGCGTGATGCCCATGGCCTGGAGCTCAGCCAGAGCTTCCTGCAGACGGTCTACCTGCCCCCGGCCGAGGGCCGGGCAGGTGCCTCCTCGCCCTTGCTGGCCGAAGCGGGCCGGCTGTGGGTGGCCAACCCCGACAACGACAGCGTCAGCGTCTTCGACACGGCGAGCCTGGCCCTTCTCGCCGAGATCCCCGTGGGCAACGCGCCGCGCACGCTGGCCCGTGCGGTCGATGGCCGGGTGTGGGTCACCAACCTGCGCGGCGACAGCCTCAGCGTGATCGATCCGTCCGCCCTGGCCGTGCTGGCCACGGTGGTCATGCCGCGCGCCAGCCAGCCGTCGGGCATCGTGATGTCGGCGAACGGTTCGACGGCGTACGTGAGCCTGGAGGCGAGCGGCGTGGTGGTGAAGCTGGACACGGCGAGCTACGCGCAGACGGGCAGCGTGGGCGTGGGCGCGAACCCGCGGCACCTGGCACTGAGCGGGGACGGGGCGACGCTGTACGTGTCGCGCTTCATCACCCCGCCGCTGCCGGGTGAAGGCACGGTCAGCGTGGTGCCCACGCCGGCCACCGGGGGCGAGCTGGTGCTGGTGGACACCGCCAGCTTCAGCCTGGCCAGGACCATCGTGCTGCGCCACTCCGAGCTGCCCGACTTCGAGACCCAGGGCCGGGGCATTCCCAACTACCTGGGTGCGGTGGCACTGTCGCCGGACGGCAGCCAGGCCTACGTGCCCGCCAAGCAGGACAACATCCTGCGCGGCGCCCTGCGGGATGGGCAGGCGCTGACCTTCCAGAACACCGTGCGCGCCATCAGCGCGCGCATCGAGCTGGCCAGCGGGCAGGAGGACCTGGCGGGGCGGATCGACCACGACAACGCCAGCGTGGCCAGCGCGGCGCTGTTCGACCCACGCGGCGTGTATTTGTTCGTGGCCCTGGAGACCAGCCGCGAAGTGGCCCTGCTGGACGCGCACTCGCGGGCGCAACTGCTGCGGGTGGACGTCGGGCGGGCCCCGCAAGGCCTGGCGCTGTCGCCCGACGGCCTGAGCCTGTATGTCAGCAACTTCATGGATCGCACGGTCAGCGTGATCGACCTGAAACCGCTGCTCGAGCGGGGCGAGCTCAACCTGCCGGTGTTCGCCACGCTGAACGCGGTGGGCACCGACAAGCTCGGCGTGCAGGTGCTGCAGGGCAAGCAGCTGTTCTACGACGCGCGCGACCCGCGGCTGGCACGCGACCGCTACCTGAGCTGCGCCAGTTGCCACCACGACGGCGCGGCCGACGGCCGGGTGTGGGATCTTGGCGATGCCGGGGAAGGCCTGCGCAACACCGTCAACCTGCGCGGGCGCGCGGCCATGGGCCAGGGCCCGTTGCACTGGAGTGCCAACTTCGACGAACTGCAGGACTTCGAAGGCCAGATCCGGCGCCTGGCCGGTGGCAGCGGGCTGATGAGCGACGCGGCCTATTTCGCCGGCACGCGCAGCCAGCCGCTGGGCGATGCCAAGGCCGGGCAGAGCGCAGAGCTCGACGCGCTGGCGGCTTACGTGGCCTCGCTGAACGCCTTCGAGCCCAGCGTGAACCGGCAGCCCGACGGCGGCCTCACCGCGGCGGCCACGGCGGGCAAGGCGGTGTTCCTGGCGCACAACTGTGCGGCCTGCCACGGCGGCACGGCCTTCACCCACTCGGCCACGCTGGGGCCGGTGGACATCGGCACGCTCAAGGCCAGCAGCGGGCAGCGGCTGGGGGCGGCGCTCACCGGGCTGGACGTGCCCACGCTGAGGGACGTGGCGCGCACGGCGCCGTACCTGCACGACGGCTCGGCGGCGACGCTGGAGGCGGCGGTGGGTGCGCACCGCGGGGTCACGATGCCGGCCGCCGACCTGGGCAACCTCGTGGCCTACCTGAAGGAGATCGGCCATGAGGAGGTCTCGGCACCCGACGGCGGCGCCGCAGGCCCGGGCAGCGGGCTCACCGGGCAGTACTTCGCCAATGCGGATCTGGCCGGCAGCCCCATCCTGCAGCGCAACGAGGCGGTGAACGTCGATTGGGGAACCGGCTCGCCCGGTGGCCTGGTGCCGGCCGACGACTTCTCGGTGCGCTGGACCGGCCAGCTGCTGCCCACCACCAGCGGGTTGCACCAGTTGCGCACGTTGTCCGACGAAGGCGTGCGGGTTCGCGTCAACGGGAGCCTGGTGATCGACCACTGGGCCGACCACGCTCTGGCCGCCGACACTTCGGAGCCGGTGCCGTTGACGGCCGGCGTGCCGGTGGACATCGTCGTGGAGTACCGCGAGCGCCTTGGCACTGCCCAGATGCGCCTGCTGTGGTTGCCGCCGGGCATGGTGTCCCATGCCGCGGTGCCCGCGAGCCAGCTGATGCCCGCTGCGCCCGCCACCGGCACCGGCCTGGTCGGCAGCTACTTCAACAACGCCAAGCTGCAAGGCCTGCCGGTCTGGCAGCGCATGGATGTGGTTGATTTCGACTGGGGCACCGGATCGCCGGGCGCCGGCCTGAACGCCGACAAGTTTTCGGTGCGCTGGTCCGGCACGCTGGAGGCCCCGTCGACAGGCAAGTACGTGTTCCAGACCCTGTCCGACGAGGGCGTGCGGGTCTGGGTCAACGGCAAGCGGGTGATCGACCACTGGACGGCCCATGTCTCGGCGGTCGATACCTCCAAGGCCATCGCGCTGACGGCAGGGCAGCGCTACGCTGTCCGGGTCGAGTTCTTCGACGTCAGCGGCGCGGGCCTCGTCCAGCTGCGCTGGGCCACGCCCGGCACCAGCACGCAGGTGGTGATCCCGATCGAGCGGCTCTATCCGTTCTGATTTCGGCCAGCGCCAGCGCGGCGACCAGCCCGCCGTGGAAAGACCAAATGGCCGCCATCACCCCTCGAACCGTGATCTCGCCGGTGGTTCGGCTGACGAAGGGCGTGGTGCCGACGGGCGGCGCTTGATCTGGCGCAACACCGTTTCCGCTGGCCTGAGGAACATTGCCAGCACGATGGAACACCGCCGCGTCAGCACCGCCGCCACGTTGCCCCCGCCCCCTGAACGGGCACCCCTGACTCGCCTTCGCGCTTCGGCCCGGCCGGCACCGCCGCCGCCGCCGATCGAGGGCCCGGCGGGCGCGCGTGCCTTGCTGCCCGATGCCCGATCCTGGGCCGAGCTGTTCGCTGCCGGCCCGGTGCCGCTTGCCGAGGCCCAGGCCTTGAACGATGCCGGGCAGGTTCGGCGGGTCGCCGCGGGGATGATGGTCTTCCAGCAAGGCGAGCCGGCCCGCACGCTGGTGATGGTGCAGGACGGCGATGTCGCGCTCGGCATGCGCGGCGAGGAGGGCAGCTTCCGCACCGAACGCCACGTGCATGGCCCGTCCTGGCTGGATCTGAGCGCCGGCTGGCTGGGCGAAACGCACGCGCTGGATGCCCGGGCCCTGACGCTGGTCACCGTGGTCGAGTGGTCGCGCGAAGCGCTGTGGTCCGTGGCGGAGCGCCACCCGGCGCTGGCCCGCCGCTTGATCCTGGCGCTGGCCCGCGAGGCCCGTTCGCTGGCCGCGAACACGCACGAGTTGATACACAAGGACGCCCCGGGCCGGTTGGCGGCCTGGCTGAACAGCCACTGCCACGCGCTGGCCGACGCACCCGGCCGGGGTGTGGTTCAGCTGCCGATGCGCAAGCGCGACATCGCGTCGCAGCTGGCCATCACCCCGGAAACGCTGTCACGCCTGATGCGCAGCTTCACCGGGCAGGGGATCATCCAGGTGGCGGGCTACACGGTCCATGTGCTGGACCGCAGCGCCCTGGAGAAACTGGCTGGTTCTTGAGAGCCTGGGACAACCCGTCGACTCAGCCGAGCGCCGGGCCGCTCCCAAGCCGGCTGAGCACCCGCTCGGCGGGTGGGGCCGGTACCCCGGCACCGGGTGCCCCATGTCAGACGGTGAACATTTTGATCGCCACGGCGCCCAGCACGATGGCGATCGCATAGCGGATGAAGGTCAGCGGCGCCCGGGTGCTGATCACCGAGCCGATCAACACGCCCGGGATCGAACCCAGCAGCAGGTTCAGCAGCAGCGAATAGTTGACGTTGCCCAGTGACAGGTGGCCCAGGCCGGCGATCAGCGCCAGGGGAATGGCGTGCGCCAGGTCGGTGCCGACCAGCTTGCTGGCGTTCAGGCGCATGGGGTACAGGTAGACCAGCATCACCGTGCCGAGAGCGCCAGCGCCGATCGAGGTGAGCGTGACCAGCACGCCCAGCAGCACACCGGCGAGCACCGTGGCCACCGGCTGCACGTGCTTGAAGTAGCTCGCGTCGGTGACCCGAAGGCTGCGGCCGACACGGTGCAGCCAGTCTTTCAGCAGCATGCCGGCGGCGGTGATCAGCAGGGCCACCGCGACGGCGCTGATGATGAAACCGCTCTTGACCTGGTGGGCCTCGCTGTAGTGCATCCAGACCAGCGTGGCGGCGGCGGCTGGCAGGCTGCCATAGGCCAGGCGGCGGACAACGCCCCAATCCACCGTGCCGTGGTTGTGGTGCACGGCCACGCCGAACATCTTGGTGATCGAGGCGTAAAGCAGGTCGGTGCCGACTGCAGTTTGCGGCGCGATGCCGAACACCAGCACCAGGATAGGCGTCATCAGCGCGCCACCACCGACCCCGGTGATCCCGACGATGGTGCCTACGATCAGGCCGGCGAGGGCAGTCAAACCGTCAATATTCACAAAAGCTCCAGAAGCGACCTTGCTTATGACCACATTGTCGCTGCCGGCCCTGGCGCCGCCCCCGTCAAACGCGGGATGGACGGTCAAGGATTCTCAGAAACTGCCAACAGTTGCGCAGCGACGGCGACAGCGATCACCCCAGGCTGCTTGCCCGAGAGGCCGGGCAACCCGATCGGGCAGGTCATTCGCAAGAGCTGTGCCTCGCCAATGCCCCGGTCGCGAAGCCGATGCTCGAACTTCGCCCGCTTGCTGGCCGAGCCGATGAGGCCGAACCAGCCGAAGTCGCCCCGTCTCAGGATCGCTTCAGCCAGGGCGAGATCCAGCGCATGGCTGTGGGTCAGCACCAGGTAGAAATCTCCTGGCCGGCCCGCAGCCACCTCCGCCTCCACCGGCTCGGCGCACACCTGGCGAACATGGGGGGCGGCGGGCCCGTCCGGAAACTCCGCCTCGCGCTCGTCGACCCACGTGATCTCGCAGGGCACGCCGGCCAGCACGTTCACCAGCGCCCGCCCCACGTGCCCGGCACCGAACAGATGCAAGCTGAACAAGGGACGCGTGGCCGGCCAGGCCTGCACCAGCGCCGGGGTCAGGGCCTGCACGCGCAGGCTCAAGGCCCCGCCGCAGCACTGGCCCAGCGACGGGCCCAGCGCCACCGCCCAAACCAGCGGCTCGGGGTTCCAGGCAGCGAGGCGCTCGCGGGCCATCGCGATGGCCTGCAACTCCAGGTGGCCGCCGCCGATGGTGCCGGCGACACCGTGGGCGTTGACCAGCATGCGCGTGCCGGCGCCGCGCGGCACCGAACCCCGCGCCTCGACCACCTCGACCAGCATCGTCGGTGTCCCCGAGGCGAGCCACCGTGCGGCGGTATCGGGATCGGGATCCAACGAGCCGGGGTTGTCGGGGCTCACGACGACCGCACCGCGGTGACCGCACGCAGCAGCGCCTCCGGCGTGGCCGGTGCCTGCAGCGGCGGCCGGCAACCCGCGGGGCCACAAGCGGCGACCGCGTCGCGCAGTGCCAGGAACACCGAGAACGCCAGCAACAGCGGCGGTTCGCCGACCGCCTTGCTGCGGTGGATGCTGTCCTCGACGTTGTGGTTGGCGAACAGGCGGGTCGTCAACGCGTCGGGCACGTCGTTGGCGGTGGGGATCTTGTAGGTCGACGGGGCGTGGGTCAGCAGCTTGCCGGTCTGCGGATGCCAGACCAGTTCCTCACTGGTCAGCCAGCCCATCCCTTGCACGAAACCGCCCTCGATCTGGCCGATGTCGATGGCCGGGTTCAGCGAGGCCCCCACGTCGTGGAGCAGATCGGCGCGCAGCAGCTTCCACTCTCCGGTGAGGGTGTCCAGCAGCACCTCGCTGACCGCCGCGCCATAGGCAAAGTAGTAGAACGGCCGGCCCGTCAGCGTCGCGCGGTCCCAGTGCAGGCCCGGTGTGGCGTAGAAGCCTTCGGACCAGAGCTGCACGCGCGCCTGGTAGGCCTGCTGGACGAGGGTGTCGAAGGCGATGGCCGCGCCACCACCGGCCACGCGGACCTGGCCGCCCTCGAACAGGAGCGTGTCCGGCGTGGCGCCCAGCGCCGTTGAGGCCAGTTCGGCCAGCCGCGCCCGGATGCGCCGCGCTGCATCTTGCGCGGCCTTGCCGTTCAGGTCCGACCCGGTGGAGGCGGCTGTTGCCGAGGTGTTGGCGATCTTGCTGGTGTCGGTGGCGGTGCAGCGCACGCGCGCGAGTGGCAGCCCCAGCTCGTGCGCCACCACCTGGGCCACCTTGGTGTTCAGGCCCTGGCCCATCTCGGTGCCGCCGTGGTTCACAAGCACCGAGCCGTCGGTGTAGACATGCACCAGCGCACCGGCCTGGTTGAAGTGGTTGACGTTGAACGAGATGCCGAACTTCACGGGGGTCAGCGCCAGCCCCTTCTTCAACACCGGGCTGGCGGCGTTGAAGGCCGCCACGGCCGCGCGGCGTTCGGCATGGCACGCGCTGGTGTCGAGCTCGTCGACCAGCGGGGCGATGATGTTGTCGGCCACCGTCTGCAGGTAGGGCGTGACGTTGCGCTCGTGGGTGCCGTACCAGTTGGCGCGGCGCACGGCGAGCGGATCCAGGCCCCGCTGGCGGGCGATGTCGTCGAGGATCAGCTCGATGATCAGCGCCCCCTGCGGCCCGCCGAAGCCGCGGAAGGCGGTGTTGCTCTGGGTGTGGGTGCGCGGCAGGTAGCCGTGAATGGCCACCTCGGGCAGCCAGTAGGCGTTGTCCACATGGCAGATCGCCCGCGTCATCACCGGGGGCGACAGATCGGCCGAATGGCCGGCGTGGCCCAGCATGGTGAGCTCCAGGCCCAGTACCCGGCCGGCGTCGTCGAAGCCGGCCTGCCAGTCGAACTCGAAGCCATGGCGCCGGCCGGTGATCAGGAAGTCGTCGTCGCGGTCCGGGCGCAGTTTCACCGGCCGGTTCAGCGCGCGTGCCGCCAGCGCCGCCACGCAGGCGAACAGCGCGGACTGTGACTCCTTGCCGCCGAAGCCGCCGCCCATGCGCCGGCACTCGACACGCACCTCGTGCGCCGCCAGCCCCAGCGCATGCGCCACCATCAGCTGCATCTCGCTGGGGTGCTGCGTGGAGCAGTGCACGACCAGGCCGCCGTCGTCCTGCGGCAGCGCGTACGAAATCTGCCCCTCCAGGTAGAACTGTTCCTGCCCGCCGAGCGAGAACTGGCCGCCGAGCTGGTGCGGTGCTTCGGCGATGGCGGCCGGCACGCCGCCGGGCCGCTGGCTGCGAACGAGGTGCATGGGCGGCACCACATACTCGCCGGCCGCATGCGCCTCGCGGACCGAGAGCAGGGCCGGCAGCGGTTCGAACTGCACGACCTCGCGCGCCCGGGCCGCGGCACGGCGTGCGGCGTCGCGCGTCTCGGCCACCACCGCGAAGACCGGCTGGCCCAGGTAGCGCAGCGTGCCCTCGGCGAGGATCGGGTCGTCGTGGACGATGGGGCCGCAGTCGTTGCGGCCAGGGATGTCGCGTGCGGTGTAGACCGCCACCACGCCGGGCAGCGACTTCAGCCGCTCGATGTCGATGCCCAGCAGCCGGCCATGCGCCACCGGCGACAGGCCGAGTGCGGCATGCAGGGTGCCGGCCAGCTCGGGCAGGTCGTCCACATACGCGGCGCGGCCGCTCACGTGCAGCTCGGCGGATTCGTGGGGCAACGCGGCGCCCACGGTGGGGGTGGCCAGGGGAGGGGTCATGTCCATTGGCGGCCGCCTCAGGAAAAGACGCGGATCGCCGCCATCGGCAGCGGATTCGTCGGGCGGGTGGTGAGCCACAGGCGCTCCAGCAACGATGCGGCCGCCTGGCGCCGGTAGCCCGCGCTGGCGCGCAGGTCGCTGAGCGGTTGGAAGTCGGCCGACAAGGCTTGCTGGGCGGCGCGCAGCGTGGCCTCGGTCCAGGGTTGGCCGACCATGGCCGCCTCGGCGCTGGCTGCCCGCTTGACGATGCCGGCCAGGCCGCCGAAGGCCAGCCGGGCCTCGGCCACCCGGTCGCCGTGCAGCCGCAGCGCCAAGCCGGCGCTGACCGAGGAGATGTCGCAGTCGAAGCGCTTGGAAAGCTTGTGGGCCTGCACCGCCCAGCCTGGGTCGGGCAGCGGAACGGACACGGCTTCGATGAACTCGCCGCGGGCCAGCTGGTTCTTCATGTAGTCGAGGTAGAAATCCTGCAGCGGCAACTCGCGCGTCGCGTCGCCACGCCGCAAGCTGAGCGTCGCGCCCAGCGCGATCAGCACCGGCGCGGTGTCGCCGATGGGCGAGCCGTTGGCCAGGTTGCCCACCAGGGTGCCGGCATGCCGCACCGGCGGCCCGGCGAAGCGCCGGCCCATCTCGGCCAACGAAGGCCACAGCTGCGCCAGTTCGGCCCAGCCATCCTCCAAGGTGACGGCAGCGCCGATGCGCAGCCGGCCATCGGCTTGGGTGATGCGCCGGAGCTCGGCCACGTCCCCCAGGTAGATCAGTTCACCCAGCTCACGCAGTTGCTTGGTGACCCACAGGCCGATGTCGGTGGCGCCAGCGAGCAGGCGTGCGTCGGGCTTCGCCTCGCAAAGGCCCGCCAGCGCGGCCAGGCTGTGCGGCGCATGAAAGCGGCCCGGTTCACTGATCGGGGCATCGGACTGCAGGGCCTGGAGGCGATCCGCCAGGCCATCCAGCGGCAAGCGCGGGCCCGGCGTGTCCAGCATGCGCTCGCCCGCATCGAGGATGGGCCGGTAGCCGGTGCAGCGGCAGAGGTTGCCGCTCAAGGTGTCGGCGAGTTCGGCGCGGGTCGGGCGGGTCCCGGCCTGCGCATGTCGCTCGTGGCAGGCCGCCAACGAGACGGCAAAGCCCGGCGTGCAGAAGCCGCACTGCGAGCCGTGCGTGTCCACCAGGGCACGCTGAGCCGGATGCAGGCCGCCGGCTGCCGAGAGATCCTCCACCGTCAGCAGCGCCTTGCCGTCCAGCGTGGGCAGGAAGCGGATGCAGGCATTGACCGGGCGCAGCGCCAGGCCGGCACTGCGAACGGCCTGGCTCGGCTCGGGCACATCGCGGTCCAGCTCGGCGACCAGCACGGTGCAGGCGCCGCAATCGCCTTCGGCGCAGCCCTCCTTGCTGCCGCAGGCGCGGGCATCCTCGCGCAGCCACTGCAGCACGCTGCGGGTGGGCTGGTCATTGGCCAACTCGACGGTATGGCCACGAAAGACGAAACGGATCGGGCGGCTGGCGCTCATGACGCGACGGTACTCCGGCAGGCGGCTCGTTGATTGCCGATGAAAGTATGCATATCATGTGCCAATACGTATGGCACAACCCCCGGATTTCGCGAACATAGACCTTCATCTCGTGAAGGTCCTGCACACCGTGGTGTCCGAGCAAAGCGTGTCGCGTGCCGCCCTGCGGCTGGGCAGTGGCCAGCCCCTGGTCAGTGCGCAGCTGCGCCGCCTGCGTGCGCTCACCGGCGACCCGCTGCTGGTGCGCGCCGGCACCGGGCTGGCGCCCACCGACACCGCACTGGCCCTGCTCGGCCCCGCTGAGCGGCTGCTGAACGAGGCCGACGCGCTGTTCGGCCCGGGCCGTCCGGGCCGCGGCTTCGAACCCGCCCAGGCCACGCAGACATTGCGGGTGGCCGCCAGCGACTACCTCGACCCTCTGTTCCTGCCCGGCATCGTCGAGCGTCTGCAGCGCGAGGCGCCGCTGCTGAAGCTGGAGCTGCACCCGTTGTCGGCCGAGTTCGACTACCCGCGCAAGCTGGCCAGCGGCGAGGTCGACCTGGTGGTCGGCAACTGGCTGCAGCCGCCGGGCGAGCTGCACCTGGGCCGGCTCTCGTCCGACGAGGTCGTCTGCCTGGTGGCCGAGGACCACCCGGCCGTACGCAGCCCGCGCGGCTGGACCGCCGCGCGCTACCTCGACAGCGACCACATCGCGCCGACGCCGCTGCACCCCGGCGCACGCGGCGTGATCGACGAGCACCTGGCCCTGCAGGGCCTGGAGCGCCGGATCACCGTGCGCTGTGCCCACTTCAGCCTGGCGCCGGCGATGGTGGCCCGCAGCCGCCTGGTGCTGACCACCGGCCGGCAGTTCTGCCAGCGCCACCTGGGCGCCGCGCCGGTTCGCATCGTCAAGTGCCCGGTGCTCTTCCCCCCGATGGCTTACTACCAGCTCTGGCACGAGCGCACGCACTTGTCTGGCGCGCAGCGCTGGTTGCGCGAGATGGTGCGCGACGTGGCGCGCGAGCTCGCCGCGCCGCCGGCCCGCGCACGGGGCGAGCGATGACCGTTCGCCGCGCGCTGCAGGGCGACCTGCTCGATTTCGTCGGCGAGCCGGCGCTGGGCGACCCCGCCAGCCCGGCGGTGCGCTACCGCGCGGGCCATTGGCTGCTGATCGACGAGGCCGGCCGCATCGCCGGCGTGCAGGCCGAACCGCCCGGGCCAGGCTGGGTGCAGGAGCGGCACCCGGGCCGCCTGATCCTCCCGGGCTTCATCGACACCCACGTGCACAGCGCCCAGATCGACGTGCTGGGCGCCTACGGCACCGCGCTGCTCGATTGGCTGAACGACCACACCTTCCCGGCCGAACAGCGCATGGCCGACCCGGTGCATGCGGCAGCCACCTCGGCGTTGTTCCTCGATGCGCTGCTGTCGCACGGCACGACGGCGGCGATGGTCTTCCCCACGGTGCACAAGGCTTCGGTCGATGCGCTCTTCGGCGCCGCGCAGGACCGCGGCATGCGCCTGCTCACCGGCAAGGTGCTGATGGACCGCCATGCACCGGATCTTCTCCGCGACGATGTCGCCCAGGCCGAACGCGACTGCATCGACCTGATCTCGCGCTGGCACGGCCAGGGCCGGCTCGCCTACGCGGTCACGCCGCGCTTTGCCCCGACCTCCAGCGACGCGCAGCTCGCGATGGCTGGTGCCCTGCTTGCCTCCACGCCCGGCGCCTACATGCAGACCCATGTGGCCGAAAACCCCGACGAGGTGCGATGGGTGCAGGCGCTGTTCCCCAGCGCCCGCAGCTACCTCGACGTCTACCACCGCTTCGGTCTGCTGGGCCCCACCGCCATGCTGGCCCACGGCATCTGGCTCGACAACGACGACCGCGCGCTGCTGCACGACAGCGGCTCGGCGATCGCCTTCTGCCCGTCGTCCAACCTGTTTCTCGGCAGCGGCCTGTTCGACTGGGCCGCGGCGCGTGCGTCAGGTGTCGGCGTCACGCTCGCCAGCGACGTGGGCGGTGGCACCAGCCTGTCGATGCCGCGCACCCTGGCCGACGGCTACAAGGTTCAGGCCCTGGCGGGCCGGCGCGTCACGGCCTGGGCGCTGCTGCACGGCGCCACCCTCGGGGCGGCCTGTGCGCTGGGCCTGGAGGCCGAGATCGGCAGCCTGGAGCCAGGCCGCCTCGCCGACCTGGTGGTCTGGGATCGCGCCCAGGGGCCCGTGGAAGCACGGAGACAATCCGTGGCCCGGGACTTGCATGATGCGGTCTTCGCCTGGATGACGATGGCCGACGATCGCCACGTGGTCAGCACCCGCGTCGCCGGCGTCGAACGCTATCGCCGTGCCGGCGAACCGGCCGAGCCCACCGACACCACCGACACCTTCACCACGCCCTGATGCCCACCGCTCCGCGCCTCGAACTCCGAGGGATCACCAAGCAGTACCCGGCGGTGCGAGCCAACGACAAGGTGTCGCTGCGCGTCGAGCCCGGCCAGATCCACGCCGTGCTGGGCGAGAACGGCGCCGGCAAGTCCACGCTGATGAAGATCATCTACGGCGCCACAGCGCCGGACGCGGGCGAGGTGCTGTGGAACGGCCAGCCGGTCAAGGTGGCCAGCCCGGCCGAGGCGCGTGCGCTGGGCATCAGCATGGTCTACCAGCACTTCTCGCTGTTCGACACGCTGACCGCGGCCGAGAACGTCTGGCTGGGCCTGGACAAGGCGAACACGCTGGCCGAGGTCACCGAGCGCATCCGCCAGGTTGCGGCTGGCTACGGGCTCGAGGTGGATCCGCTGCGCCCCGTGCACACCCTCAGCGTCGGCGAGCGCCAGCGGGTCGAGATCGTGCGCGCGCTGCTCACGAAACCGCAGCTGTTGATCCTCGATGAACCCACCTCGGTGCTGACGCCGCAGGCGGTGCAGACGCTGTTCGTCACGCTGCGACAACTCAGCAGCGAGGGCTGCAGCATCCTCTACATCAGCCACAAGCTGGACGAGATCCGCGCGCTGTGCCACCACTGCACGGTGTTGCGCGGCGGCCAGGTGACCGGCGAGGTGGATCCCACGCAGGAGACCAACGCCAGCCTGTCGCGCCTGATGATCGGTGCCGAGCCACCGGCACTGGCCCACCAGGCTTCGCACACCGGGGCGGTGGCGCTGCAAGTGCGCGGCCTCACGCTGGCGCAGCAGGATCCCTTCGGCGTCAGCCTGGCGTCGGTGGGGCTGGAGGTGCGTGCCGGCGAGATCGTCGGTGTGGCCGGCGTCTCGGGCAACGGCCAGAAGGAGTTGATGGCCGCGCTGTCGGGCGAGGACCGGCGCGCGCCGGCCGGCTCCATCAGCCTGTTCGGGAACGACATTGCCCATGCATCGCCGCGCCGGCGGCGCGACCTGGGCCTGAACTTCGTGCCCGAGGAGCGCCTGGGCCGCGGCGCCGTGCCCACCTTGTCGTTGGCGCAGAACACGCTGCTGACACGCACCCACCTGGTGGGCCCCGGTGGCTGGCTCAAGCTCTCGGCTGCCCGCGCCCTGGCGGCCGACCTGATCGCGCGCTTCAAGGTCAAGGCCGGCGGGCCGGATGCCGTAGCGCGGTCGCTGTCCGGCGGCAACCTGCAGAAGTTCATCGTCGGCCGCGAGATCGACGCCAAGCCGAAGCTGCTGATCGTCTGCCAGCCGACCTGGGGCGTGGATGTCGGCGCCGCAGCGCAGATCCGCGGCGAGCTGCTGCGCCTGCGCGACGAGGGCTGCGCGCTGCTGGTGGTCAGCGAGGAGTTGGACGAGTTGTTCGAGATCAGCGACCGCCTGGTGGTCATCGCCGGGGGCCGGGTGTCGCCGTCGATTCCCACCGCCGAAGCCACGGTGGAGCGCATCGGCCAGTGGATGTCCGGCTTGTGGGACGAGGGGGTGGCGCATGCTCCGGCTTGAGGCCCGGCCGCAACCGTCGAAGGCGCTGTCGATCGCCTCGCCGCTGATCGCGCTGGCGATCACCGTGGTGGTCGGCGTGCTGCTGTTCGCCCTGCTGGGCAAGGATCCGGTCAAGGGGCTGCAGGCCTTCTTCGTCGAGCCGGTCAAGAGCGGCTACGCGCTGTCCGAGCTGAGCGTGAAGGCGGTGCCGCTGGTGCTGATCGCGCTGGGTCTGGCGGTGTGCTTCCGCTCCAACGTGTGGAACATCGGCGCCGAGGGCCAGTTCGTCGTCGGGGCGCTGGCGGCCGGCTGGGTGGCGATGCAGGCCGGCCCAGGCACCGCCTGGCTGGGGCGCGGCATCATGCCGCTGATTCTGCTGGCCGGGGTGGCGGGCGGCATGGCCTGGGCGGCGGTGGTGGCGCTGCTGCGCGACCGCTTCAACGCCAGCGAGATCCTGGTCAGCCTGATGCTGGTCTACGTCGCCGACATGTTGCTGGCCTACCTCGTCTACGGCCCCTGGAAGGACCCGCAGGGCTACAACTTCCCGCAGACCATCACCTTCGATGCCGTCACCAAGATCCCGCGCCTGGTCACCGGGCTGCGCATGAACATCGGGGTGTTGATCGCGCTGCTGGCGGTGGCCGGGCTGTGGGCCTTCCTGTTCCGCAGCTACCGCGGCTTCGCGCTGCAGGTGGGCGGCCTCGCGCCGGCGGCGGCACGCTATGCGGGCTTCTCTTCCCGCCGCGCGCTGTGGACGGCGTTGCTGATCTCGGGCGGCCTGGCCGGGTTGGCGGGCGGGCTGGAAGCCGCCGGGCCGCTGGGCCAGCTCACACCTTACGTGCCGGCCGGCTACGGCTTCGCGGCCATCATCGTGGCCTTCGTCGGCCGCCTGCACCCGGTGGGCATCGTGTTCTCGGCGGTGCTGATGAGCATGTTTTACATCGGCGGTGAGCTGGCGCAGTCGCGCCTGGGGCTTCCCAAGGCGCTGACCGGTGTGTTCCAGGGCCTGCTGCTGTTCGCGCTGCTGGCTTGCGACACGCTGATCCACTACAGGATCCGCGTCAGCACGAAGGGGGCTGCCCGATGAACGAGATGGCGCTGCTGCTGGCGGCCACGCTGAATGCCGGCACCGTGCTGGCCATCGCCGGCCTGGGGCTGCTGATCAACGAGCGCGCCGGCATCGTCAACCTGGGTGCCGAGGGCATGATGCTGGTGGCGGCCATCGCCGGCTTCGCCACCGCAGTGCACACCGGCAGCGATGTGCTGGCCTTCGCCGCCGGCATGGGCGCCGGCATGGTGATGGCGCTGGCCTTCGGCCTGCTGGTGATCTGGCTCAACACCAACCAGTACGCCACCGGCCTGGCGCTGAGCCTGTTTGGCGCCGGTTTCTCGGCCTTCGTCGGCATCAGCTACACCCAGCAGCGCATCGGCGACCGCATGCAGTTCGCCGTGCCGTACCTGGCCGACCTGCCTGTCGTCGGGCCGGCGCTGTTCCGCCACCACCCGCTGGTTTACCTGACCGTGCTGGGCGCGCTGGGGCTGGCCTGGTTCCTCTACCGTTCGCGCGCCGGGCTGGTGCTGCGGGCGGTGGGCGAGAGCCCCGAATCGGCCCACGCGCTGGGCTACCCGGTGCGGCGCATCCGGCTGCTGGCGGTGCTGGCCGGCGGGGCCTTGTGCGGCCTGGCCGGTGCCTACCTGTCGGTGATCTACACGCCGTTGTGGGTCGAGGGCATGGTGGCCGGCAAGGGCTGGATCGCGCTGGCGCTGACCACCTTCGCCACCTGGCGCCCGGCCCGCGTGCTGCTGGGCGCCTACCTGTTCGGCGGTGTCACGATGCTGCAGTTCCATCTGCAGGGCGAGGGCGTGCAGATCCCCAGCCAGTGGCTGAGCATGCTGCCCTACCTGTCCACCATCGTGGTGCTGGTGTTGATCTCGCGCAACCCGAATTTCATCCGCGTGAACATGCCGGCCTCGCTCGGCAAGCCATTCTTTCCGGGCGCCTGACATCGCGCCCATCTACCCCACGGAGTCGACCATGACCGTTTCGAAGAGAACCCTGCTGAAGACCGCTGGCCTGGCCGCGGCGGTGGCCCTGGTGGGCTGCGGCAAGAAGGAGGAGGCTGCGGCGCCGGCGGCGGCCGGCGCGCCGGCCTCGGCCGTGGCGGCCAAGCCCGAGCCGCTGAAGATCGCCTTCGCTTATGTCGGCCCGGTGGGCGATGGCGGCTGGACCTTCGCCCACGACAACGGCCGCAAGGCGGTCGAGAAGGAGTTTGGCGACAAGGTGGTCACCAGTTTCGTCGAGAAGGTGCCCGAGGCGGCGGATGCCGAGCGGGTCTTCCGCGACATGGTCGGGCAAGGCAACACACTGGTCTTCGGCACCACCTTCGGCTACATGGAGCCGATGCTCAAGGTGGCTGCCGACACGCCGGCGGTCAAGTTCGAGCATGCCACCGGCTACAAGACGGCCGAGAACATGCGCACCTACGACAGCCGCACCTACGAGGGCGCCTACATGGCCGGCGTGATCGCCGGCGGCATGACCAAGACGAACGTGCTGGGCGTGGTCGGCTCCATCCCCATCCCCGAGGTGATCCGCAACATCAACTCGTTCACGCTGGGCGCGCAGAGCGTGAACCCGAAGGTCAAGACCAAGGTGGTCTGGGTCAACGAGTGGTTCAACCCGCCCAAGGAGACCGAGGCCGCCACCTCGCTGATCAACGGCGGCGCCGACGTGCTGATGCAGAACACCGATTCGGCCGCCGTGCTGAAGACCGCGCAGGACAAGGGCAAGCGCGCCTTTGGCTGGGATTCGGACATGAGCGCCTACGGCCCCAAGGCCCACCTGGCGTCGGCAGTGATCAACTGGGGCCCGTACTACGTGAAGGCCACGCGTGATGCGCTCGAAGGCAAGTGGGCCACGGGCAAGTCCTGGTGGGGCGTGAAGGAAGGGGCGATCGACATCGTCTCGATCGCCGACGACGTGCCGGCCGAGATCAAGGCCAAGGTCGGCACCGTCAAGGCCGGCCTGGCCGATGGCAGCTTTGCCATCTGGAAGGGCCCGATCGTCGACAACACCGGCAAGGAGCAGCTCGCCAAGGACGCCGTCGCCGACGACGCCTTCCTGGGCGGCGTCAAGTTCTACGTCAAGGGTGTCGAGGGCAAGGTGCCTGGGGACAAGTAACCGGCTTGGATGCCCCCCCGGGTTCGGCACCGGATTTTCGGCGGCCGACCCCCATCGCGCGGGTGGAAAACAGAAGAAAAAACGGGCTGCTTGGGCATCCAATGACGACCAGTCACCGGGCCACCCCCCCGGTGCGCCCACCGAGCTTGGCGGCGCCCGACCCGGGCGCGATCCTTGCGTTGCGGACCTAGGGCCAACCCCGATCCGTCAGAGCCTCCAGCCCTGCGGCGCACGCAGGGCCCGGTAGTAGGATGCGCTGCACCAACTTTCGTCCCGTGCCCCTTCAGAGGGCCGTTCCATTTCGAGGAGCATTGACCATGTCGCGTATTTCGTCCTGGGTTGCCGGCGCCGCTGCCGCTGTGATGGTGTTCGGCTCGGCCGCCGTGTCGGCCCGCAACGTCGACGCCATCAAGAAAGCCGGCACGATCATCGTCGCCACCGAAGGCCAGTACGCCCCCTTCAACTTCTTCGAGGGCTCCAAGCTGAGCGGCTTCGAGGTCGAGCTGATGGAGGGCGTGGCCAAGAAGATGGGCCTGAAGATCGAGTGGAAGACGCTGGGCTTCGATGCGCTGCTGACTGGCCTGGGCCAGGACCGCTGGGATCTGGTGATCGCCTCGCACGGCATCACCGAAGAACGCGCCAAGGCCGTGACCTTCACCGCGCCGCACTACTGCTCGGGTGGTGCGATCGTCACCAAGAATCCCGCCCTGCGCACCGCCAAGGACTTGGCGGGCAAGGTGCTGGCGGTGCAGACCGGCAGCTCCTACCTCGAGGCCGCCCAGAAGATCCAGGGCGTGAAGGAGGTGAAGAACTTCCCGAAGGACCCGGATGCGCAGGCCGCCGTGATGGCTGACCGCGCCGACGCGTGGATCACCGACAAGTTCGTCGTGCTGGACGTGCTGAAGACCCAGAAGAACACCGGCCTGCGTGCCACCGGCATGCTGTTCGTCGAGAAGATCGCCGCTGCCGTCGGCAAGGGCAACGACGGCCTGGCCGGCGCCTACAACAAGGCCCTGGGTGAGTTCATGGCCAAGGGCGGTGGCTACGAGGCGCTGTCGGCCAAGTACTTCAACGAAGACGTGCGCTGCAAGTAAGCCGGCGCAACGACGCAGGGCACGGCCCCCGATCAACTGGCAAACACGCGAACAACATGACTACTTTGCGGATCGGGTGGCCCCAGCGCTGGACGCGCAAGCAGCGCAGCCAGGCCTCCATCGTGATGGACTCGCTGATACTGGTCGCGGCGCTCTGGGTCGCGGCCAGGGTGATTGCGTTCGCGCCCGAGCCCATCGGGTCGAACGCCCAGTTCTTTGCCGATGGCACCTTGATGACGGTCCAGCTGACCGTCGTCTCCGGTGTGCTCGGCCTGGTCCTGGGCCTGTTGGCGGCGTTGGGCAAGATCTCGCGCATCCTGCCGCTGCGTTGGCTGTGCAGCTTCTACATCTGGATCATTCGCGGCACGCCGCTGCTGGTTCAGATCTTCTTCGTCTACTTCGCACTGCCGGTCATCGCCAAAGGGACCTGGCTCGAAGAAACGATGCGGGTGACCGAGTTCAGCGCCGCGGTGATTGCACTGTCGCTGAACGTTGGCGCCTACAACGCCGAGTCGTTCCGGGCCGGCCTGCTGGCGGTGCCCAAGGGGCAGTTCGAAGCGGCGCGTTCACTGGGCCTGGGCCGGTGGCACACGCTGGTCGACATCACCTTCCCGCAGGCCTTCAAGGTGGCGCTGCCGCCACTGGTGAGCAACGTCGTGGCCTTGCTGAAGGACACCTCGCTGGCCTACAACATCAGCGTGCTGGAGCTGGTCAACGTGGGCCAGCGCGTGCAGTCCAGGACCTTCGACCCCGTGCCGATCCTGATCACCACCGCGTTGCTCTACCTGATCATGACCACGTTGCTGACGCAGATCACCAACGGCATCGAGCGCTACTACGACATCGAGGGGCGCATCCCATGAGTGCCGTGGCCCCGCTCATCACGGTTGACAAGGTCAACAAGCACTTCGGCCCGGCGCACGTGCTGCGCGACGTGTGCACGCATTTCAACGCCGGTGAAGTGGCCGTGATCATCGGCTCGTCGGGCTCGGGCAAGAGCACCTTGCTGCGCACGCTGAACCGCCTGGAGAAGCACGACAGCGGCGCCATCACGATAGACGGCATCCCGGTCGACGACAGCCCCAAGAACCTCAAGGCGCTGCACGCCGAAGTCGGCATGGTGTTCCAGCAGTTCAACCTGTTCCCGCACCTCACGGTGCTGGAGAACGTGTCGCTGGCGCCGCGCCGGGTGCGCGGCCTGGGTGTGGCCGAGGCCGACCAGCGCTCGACCGCGCTGCTGGAGCGCGTCGGCATGCAGGCGCACGCACACAAGTACCCCTTCGCCTTGTCGGGCGGGCAGCAACAGCGTGTGGCGATTGCCCGTGCGCTGGCGATGCAACCACGCATCATGCTGTTCGACGAGCCCACCTCCGCACTCGACCCCGAGACTGTCAAGGAGGTTCTGGACGTGATGAAGGGCCTGGCTTCCAGTGGCATGACGATGATCGTGGTCACCCACGAGATGGGTTTTGCCAAGGAGGTGGCCGACCGGGTGCTGTACTTCGACAAGGGCTGCATCCTGCAGGACCGCCCTCCGAAGGAGTTCTTCGACAACCAGGACAACCCGCGCATCCGCGCCTTCCTCGGGCAAATCGCGAACTGACGCCCATGGCCATCGATTTCGACCGCATTGCGCGCGAGCGGCTCCCGGCGCTGCTGCGCGCCATGCCCAAGGCCGAGCTGCACATCCACATCGAGGGCTCGCTGGAGCCCGAGCTGATCTTCCGGCTCGCCCAGCGCAACGGCGTCACGCTGCCCTACCCGAGCGTCGACGCGTTGCGCGCGGCCTATGCCTTCACCGACCTGCAGAGCTTTCTCGACATCTACTACGCCGGCGCCAGCGTGCTGTTGAAGGAGCAGGATTTCTTCGACATGGCCTGGGCCTATTTCGAGAAGGCGGCGGCCGACAACGTGGTGCACGCCGAGCTGTTCTTCGACCCGCAGACCCACACCGACCGTGGCGTGCCGTTCGAGGTGGTGATCCGCGGCCTGCACCATGCCTGCCAGCGCGCCCATGCCGAGTTGGGGCTGAGCGCCTCGCTGATCCTGTGCTTCCTGCGCCACCTCAGCGAGGACGCGGCAATGGCCACGCTGGAGCAGGCGCTGCCCTACCGGAGCCATTTCATCGGCGTCGGCCTGGACAGCTCCGAGCGTGGCCACCCACCGGAGAAGTTCGCCCGGGTCTTCGCCCGCTGCCGCGAACTGGGCCTGCGCATCGTGGCCCACGCAGGCGAGGAGGGGCCGCCGGCCTACATCGTCAGCGCGCTGGACGTGCTGAAGGTCGAACGCATCGACCACGGTGTGCGCTGCGTCGAAGACCCCGCACTCGTCGAGCGCCTGGCGGCCGAGCGCATGCCGCTCACCGTCTGCCCGCTGTCCAATGTCAAGCTGTGCGTGTTCAAGACGATGGCCGGGCACAACCTGCCGGCGCTTCTCGCGGCCGGCCTGGTGGCCACCGTCAATTCGGATGACCCGGCCTACTTCGGCGGGTACTTGAACGAGAACTTCGTGCAGGCTTTCGCCGCGTTGCCGCAACTCGGCCCGCGCGAGGCCCACACGCTGGCCCGCAACAGTTTCGAGGCAAGCTTCGTGGCGCCCTCGGTGCGCGAGGGCTGGGCCCGCCAGCTCGACGACGTGTTCGCAGCTGCCGCTGCAGCGACCTGAGGGGTGGGGCACCCGGTGCCGGGGTACCGGCCCCACCCGCCAAGCGGGTACTCAGCCGGCTTGGGGCGGCCCTGCGCTCGGCTGAGGTGGCCTTGCGCGAAATTGCGCCGTGGCGCACGATGACCCCAGGAGGCCCACCATGAAAATACTGCTGCCCATCGACGGTTCCGAGGTCTCGCTCGAGGCCGTCCGCCATGCCATCGCCCTGCGGCGAGAAGGCCTTCGCGCCGAGTTCGTGCTGGCCAACGTGCAGGAGCCGGCCACGCTGTACGAGATGGTGCGCGCCCCTGACCCGCACGTGCTGGACGAGATCCGCGTCGCGGCAGGCAGCCATGTGCTGCTGGCGGCCGAGGCGCTGCTGCGCGACGCCGGCATGGAGGCCACCGAGGTGCTGGTCAGCGGCGACCCGGCCCACGCGCTGGTGGAGATCATCGAGCGCGAGGGCTGCGACGCGGTGATCATGGGCTCGCACGGCAGCGGGGCCTTGCGCAGCGCCTTCGCCGGCTCGGTCTCGCACGACCTGATCCATGGGTCACCGGTGCCGGTGACCCTGGTCAAGCTGCGCGAGGCGGCCGAAGTTCCCGCCGAGGAAGACCTGGGCTCGCAGGCCGTGGCCTCCTAGGCACTACCACGCGCCCGAACGGCTGCCGGAACGCAGCCGAGAACGGCTGCGCGAGCGCGCCAGCGCGAGCAACTCCGCCAGACCGGCGAGCAGGGTGCCGGCGAAGGCGAGGCCCGGGTGGGTGATCCAGCGGCGGACGATGTTCATCGGTGTTCGGCACGGCGCCGGGGTGTGCAGGCAGACCGAACACTAGCGCCAGGATGTGACACACGGATGGCACATGCACCCGGTATGCTGCCCCACCGACCCGACCGCCCACGACGCTTGGCCCCGCCTGAACTTCCCGAACTGCTGGAACTGCAAACGCTGGCGCAACTGGGCGGGCCGATGCTGCGCCAGCGCCTGCTGTGCGAGATCGACGTCGACGGAGCCCGCCTGCCCGTCCATGCCTACCAGCTCGGAAGCGCGGACCCGCAGGCGCCGGCGGTGGCCTACGTGGGCGGCGTGCACGGCCTGGAGCGCATCGGCGCCGAGGTGGTGATCGCCTACCTGCGCAGCCTGGTGATGCGCCTGCGTTGGGACGAAACGCTGCACCGTCAGCTCGAAGCGATGTGCCTGGTGTTCGTGCCCTTGCTGAACCCTGGCGGGCTGTGGCGGGGCACGCGGGCCAACCCGAACGGTGTCGACCTCATGCGCAATGCACCGCAGGATGCCGAGGAGCCGGTGCCCTGGCTGGTCGGGGGCCAGCGCCTGAGTGCCGCGCTGCCCTGGTACCGCGGGGCGCGTGGTGCGGCGATGGAGAGCGAGAGCAGCGCGCTGTGCGAACTGATCCGGACCGAGCTCCTGGGCCGGCCGTTCAGCCTCGCGCTCGACTGCCATTCGGGCTTCGGCATGAACGACCGCCTGTGGTTTCCCTGCGCCTGCAGCGCGCAGCCGATCGAGCACCTGGCCGAGCTGCAGTCGCTGAGCGAGATGCTGGACCAGGCGCTGCTGCACCACCGCTACATCATGGAGCCGCAGAGCCGCCAGTACCTGGCCCACGGGGACCTCTGGGATCACCTCTACCTGGGTGCGCGCAGCGCGTCGCCGTCGCAGGTGTTCCTGCCGCTGACGCTCGAGATGGGCTCCTGGTTGTGGATCAAGAAGAACCCGCGCCAGATGTTCTCGCGCCACGGCATCTTCAACCCGCTGATCCAGCACCGGCAGCAACGGGTGTTGCGCCGGCACCTGAGCCTGCTGGACTTTGTCGGCCGGGCCGCGGGCAGCCACGCGCGCTGGCTGCCGCAGGGCGACGAGCGCGAGCAGCACCGGCACCGGGCGCTGGCACGCTGGTACCGCGGGCGCCGCGCATGAGGGCGGGCCACGCTGCCGGTACCTGGGTGCTGCTGCGTGGCCTCACGCGCGAGCGCCGGCACTGGGGGCCGGTGCCCGACATGCTGCGCGCGGCCTGGCCCGGGGTGCGCGTGCTGACGCCGGACCTGCCGGGCAACGGCAGCCTGCACACCGAGCGCAGCCCGGCGCGTGTGGCGGCGATGGTCGACGCGATCCGCAGGCAACTCCGCGAGCAGGGCGTGGCGCCGCCGGTGCACCTGCTCGCGCTGTCGCTGGGCGGCATGGTGGCGGTGGAGTGGGCGGCGCGCTGGCCGGCTGAGGTGGCGGGGGCGGTGCTGGTGAACACCAGCCTGCGGCCGTTCAGCGCCTTCCACCAGCGTCTGCGGCCAGCCAACTATCCGGCGCTGGCCCGCCTGGCGTGGGGCGGCGGGGCCGGGCCACGGGCGCGCGAGCAGGCCATCCTGCAGCTCACCAGTGCGCGGCCGGCCGACCACGAGGCGCTGCTCGACGAGTGGGCGGCCTGGCGCGTCGAACAGCCGGTGTCGCCGTCCAATGCGGTGCGACAGTTGCTCGCCGCCGCGCGCTACCGCGCGCCCGCGCAGCCACCTGCCGTGCCGATGCTGGTGCTGGCCAGTGCCGGTGACCGCCTGGTCGACCCGGCCTGCTCGCGGCGCCTGGCCGCCGCCTGGGGCCTGCCGCTGGACGAGCACCCGCATGCCGGACACGATCTGCCGCTCGACGATCCCCGGTGGGTGGTCGAGCAGGTCACCCGCTGGCTCGCGCCGGGCGGCGGCTGAACGCCCACCCGATGAACCCGAGCCTGGTCAGCCGGGCACGGCCCAACAGGCCACCTGCTGGCCGCCTCGCGGCTCGAGCGCCGGTTCGTCCCGGCCGCAGCGCTCGAACGCCAGCGGGCAGCGGGTGCGGAACGCACAGCCGCTGGGCCGGTCGATCGGCGAAGGCAGTTCACCCTTCAGGAGGATGCGCTCGCGGCGCG
Source organism: Vitreoscilla sp. (assembly GCA_018780145.1). GTDB lineage: Bacteria > Pseudomonadota > Gammaproteobacteria > Burkholderiales > Burkholderiaceae_C > Ideonella. Next base: position 29,172 of record JADMKA010000057.1, read on the forward strand.
CCGCCGGATCCACCGTGGGCGTGGCCGAGAGCAGGGCACGGGTGTAGGGGTGGCGCGGTGCGCCGAAGATGGCGTCGCGCGGCCCCTGCTCGACGCAGCGGCCCAGGTACATCACCATCACCTCGTCGGCCACGTGGCGCACCACGCCCAGGTCGTGCGAGATGAACACATAGGCCACGTTGAAACGCTGCTGAAGGTCGTCCAGCAGGTTCAGCACCTGGGCGCGGATGGAGACATCCAGCGCCGACACCGGCTCGTCGAGCACCAGCACCCGCGGCCGCAGCATCAGCGCGCGGGCGATGGCGATGCGCTGCCGCTGACCGCCGGAGAACATGTGCGGGTAGCGCTCGAAATGCTCGTCGCGCAGGCCCACCTGGCGCAGCATGTCGCGCGCCTGCGCCTCGCGTTCGGTGCCGGTGCCCAGGCCATTGACGAGCAGCGGCTCCATCAAGGCGTTGCCCACCGTCTGGCGTGGGTTCAGCGAACCGAAGGGGTTCTGGAAGACGATCTGGATCTGGCGGCGCAGTTGCCGGCGCAGGGCTGCGTCGGCCAAGGCCACGTCGTGGCCGTCGATCAGCAACTCGCCGGCGGTGGGCGTCTCGATCATCGTCAGCAGGCGCGCCAGGGTCGACTTGCCGCAGCCCGATTCGCCCACCACGGCCAGCGTGCGGCCGGCCTGCACATGGAAGCTCACGCCAGCCAGGGCCTGCACCGTGGCCTGGCCCTTCAGCCAGCCGCGCGAGACCGCGTAGTCGCGCCGCAGGTCGCGCGCTTCGAGCACGTCGGCCATCATGCGGCTTCTCCGATGGTCAACTGGACGGGTTGGCCCGCCACCAGCGGCGTGTGGCACAGCGCGCGGCCCAGCTCGATGCCAGCCGCCAGCGGCGCCTTCGCGTGGCACAGCGCCTGCGCATGCGCGCAGCGCGGTGCGAACAGGCAGCCGGCAGGCCGGTCGAACTGGCCGGGCACCAGGCCGTCGATGGCGAGCAGGCGCTCGCCGTGGCGCACCCGCTCGGGCAGCGCGGCCAGCAGCGCGGCGGTGTAGGGGTGGTGCGGGTCGCGGAACAGATCCGCGGCGGCCTGGGTCTCTGCCGGCCGGCCGGCATACTGCACCAGCACCCGATCAGCGCACTCGGCCACCACGCCCAGGTCGTGGGTGATCAGCACCAGGGCCATGCCGGTGTCGCGGCGCAGGGCCTGCAACAGATCCAGGATCTGCGCCTGGATGGTCACGTCCAGCGCGGTGGTGGGCTCGTCGGCGATCAGCAAGCGCGGCTTGCAGGCCAGGGCCATGGCGATCATGACGCGCTGGCACATGCCGCCAGAAAGCTGGTGCGGAAACGCCCGCGCGCGCCGCACCGGATCGGGGATGCCCACCTGCTCCAGCAACTCGACCACCCGGGCCTTGCGCGCTGTGCGGTCGAGCGAGGTGTGCACCGCCAGCGCCTCGCCGATCTGGTAGCCCACGGTGAAGCAGGGGTTCAGCGAACTCATCGGTTCCTGGAACACCATCGCCACGTCGCGGCCGACCAGCGCCCGGCGCTGGGCCGGCGTCATGGCCAGCAGATCCTGCCCGTCGAAGCGCATGCGTTCTGCGGTGACGGTGGCTGTCCACGGCAGCAGCCCCATGATGGCCAGCATCGCCACCGATTTGCCCGAGCCGGACTCGCCGACGATGGCCAGCACCTCGTTGGCGTCCACATGCAGGCTCACGCCGTCGACTGCCTTGAAGCCGCCGCCGCGGGTGGCGAAGCTGACCGACAGGCCCTCGATGTCCAGCAGCTTGTTCATGTCTTTCGCATCTTCGGGTCCAGCGCGTCGCGCAGGCCGTCGCCGGCCAGGTTGATCGACACCACGGTGACCAGGATCGCCAGGCCGGGCAAGGTGACCAGCCAGGGGTTGGAGCGGATGAACTCGCGGGCGTCGGCCAGCATCGTGCCCCACTCGGCGGTGGGCGGCTGTGCGCCCAGGCCCAGGAAGCCGAGCGCGGCGGCTTCGAGGATGGCGTCCGACACCCCAAGTGCGGCCTGCACGATCAGCGGCGCCAGGCAATTGGGCAGCACGGTCACGAACATCAGCCGCCAGGGCCCGACACCGGCCACGCGGGCGGCGGTGACGTAGTCCTTGCTCAGCTCGGCCAGGGCCGAGGCGCGCAGCAAGCGCACATAGCGTGGCAGGTAGACGATGGTGACGGCGACGATGGTGTTGGTGAGGCTGGGTCCCAGAACCGCCACCACCAGGATCGCCAGCACCAGGCTGGGCACCGCCATGATCAGGTCCATCACCCGGGTGATGGCCACGTCGACTGCATTGCCCAGCGATGCACAGGCCAGGCCCAGCAGCACGCCGATGACGAAGGACACGCCCATCACCGAGCCGCCGATGAACAGCGAGATGCGTGCGCCGTGGATCAGGCGCGACAGCATGTCGCGGCCCAGGCTGTCCGTACCAAGCAGGAAGCGCGACGAACCGCCCTCGGCCCAGGCGGGCGGCGCCCGCACTGCGTCGCGGAACTGCTCGGTGGGCGAGTAGGGCGCCACCACGTCGGCAAAGATCGCCAGCAGCACGATCACCACCACCACCACCAGCCCGGCGACCGCGCCGCGGTTCTCGCTGAAGGCGGACCAGAAGGCCCGCAGGGGTGATGGGGGCGCGGCTGGCGGCGCGGCAGTTGAGAGCGCGGTCATGTCAGGTGCCTCGGAAGTTGACTTGCAAGCACCGTGGAATCTGAGAGGTCTTGGGTGCCCAATTCCGGCCCTGAGCGGCCATTCGAAGTCTGTCGTCGCATGCACCGGTTGGCGCGGCAAAGGGGAGTACGGGCAGGCCGCGGCGCTTCGGTTCCGCGGTCGGCGCTGCGCGCCGACTTCCCTGCGTTGCTCGGTCTCGTGGCCCGTCGCTCAACTCCCTCCGTTCGCTGCGCTCACTGCACTCGGACAGTCGCGACGAGTCAGTTCTGGAGGCGCGCTGCGCGCGCGGCCACAAGCCCTGCGCTACTCGGCGCTGCACAGGCGCGCCGCGTCCTGCCCGCACTCCCCTTTGCAAACCCGGGGTTGCCCCACCATCGGCACACAACCGCTGGTGGAACTCGCGGCAGGGGGTACCCGGCAGGGGCGATCTGTGCGCGGAACCGTGAGCCCCTGCCGGGTGCCCCCTGCCGCGACGCCCCGAACCTCGGCTCACGAACGGCCGCTCAGTGCCGATCGCAGACAGTCGCGGTTCTACCGATGCGAGCGGCCCCGCCGTCACGTCAGCCATGGCGGATGCGCGGGTTGATCAAGCCGTAGGTCAGATCGACCACCAGGTTGACGCCGATGACGACGGAGGACACCAGCATCACGCCGCCCTGCAGCGCCGGGTAGTCGCGCCGGCCGATCGATTCGATCAGCCACTTGCCCACACCGGGCCAGGAGAAGATGGTTTCGGTCAGCACCGCGCCGGCCATCAGTGCGCCGACCTGCAGGCCGATCACCGTGACCACCGGGATCAGTGCATTGCGCAGCGCATGCAGGCCCACCACCCGCCAGGCCGGCAGGCCCTTGGCGCGGGCGGTGCGCACGTAGTCCTCGCCCAGCACCTCGAGCATCGCCGAGCGCGTCATGCGGGCGATCACCGCCAGCGGCACCGTGCCCAGCACGATGCCGGGCAGCACCAGGTGGTGCAGGGCATCCAGCACCGCACCCTCCTGGCCGGAGAGCCAGGCGTCGATGACCATGAAACCGGTCACCGGCTCGAAGTAGTACTTGATCAGGTCGATGCGGCCGGAGACGGGGGTCAGTCCCCAGCGCTCACCGACGAACATGATCAGCAGCAGGCCCCACCAGAAGATCGGCATCGAGTAGCCGGTGACCGACAGGCCCATCAGCGTCTGGTCATAGAGGCTGCCGCGCCGGGCCGCCGCGATGGTGCCGGCCGGCAGGCCGATCAGCGCGGCGAACAGCATCGCGAACAGGCTCAGCTCCAGCGTGGCCGGGAACAGCGCGGCGAACTCGGTCAGCACCTTCTGGTTGGTGGCCAGCGAGGTGCCGAAGTCGCCCTGCAGCAACTGCCCCATGTAGTCAATGAACTGCTTCCACACCGGCTGGTCCAGGCCCAGCTCGTGGCGGAACTGGGCCAGCCGCTCGGGGCTGATGCCACGCTCGCCGACGCGCACCTCCACCGGGTCACCCGGCACCAGCCGGATGGCCACGAAGGTGACGAACATCAGCGCGATGAACGTCGGGATCGTGAGCGCCAGCCGGCGCCACAGGAACTTCAGCATCGGCGAGCGCCGGGCCTCACTTCAGCTCGACGCCATTGAACTGGTGCGATCCGAAGGGGCTCTGCTTGTAGCCGCTGACCTCCTTGCGCATCGCCTCGTAGACCACCGAGTGGGCGATCTTGAAGTCCGGTGCCTCCTCGTGCTCGAGGGCCTGCATCTCCTCGTAGAGCTTGGTGCGTGCCTTCTGGTCGGTCAGGCTGCGGGCTTGTTCGAGCCGGTCGTCGAAGGGCTTGAAGCACCACTTGGCGAGGTTCTGGCCACCCGGGCGCGCGGCGTCGCAGCCGTGCAGGAAGAAGAAGTTGTCGGGGTCGCCGTTGTCGCCCGTCCAGCCCAGCATGCCGGTCATGTGCTCGCCCTGCTGCATGCGCTTGCGGTACTCGCCCCACTCGTAGGTGACCAGCTTGGCGTTGACCCCGATCTTGGCCAGATCGGCCTGCATCATCTCGGCGATGCGCTTGGCGTTCGGGTTGTACGGGCGCTGCACCGGCATGTACCAGAGGTCGATCTCCAGCGGCGCCTTCACGCCGGCCTTTTCCAGCAGGGCCTTGGCCTTGGCGGTGTCGAAGGGGTAGTCCTTGACCTTGTCGTTGTAGCCCCACATGGTGGGCGGCACCAGGTTCTTGGCCGGCTGGCCGGCGCCAAGGTACACGTCGCGCAGGATGGCGGCCTTGTCGATCGCCATCGAGAAGGCCTGGCGGACCTCCTTCTTGTCGAACGGCGGCTTCTGGGTGTTGAAGGCCCAGTAGGCGATGTTCAGCCCCGGTTGGTTGATGACCTTCAGGCTGGCGTCCTTCTGCATCTCGGGCAGGTCGGCCGGGCGCGGGGCGATCACGAAGTGGCACTCGCCGGCCTTGAGCTTGGAGTAGCGCGCCGTCGGGTCCGGTGTGATCGCGTAGACCAGGTCGTCGACCAGGGCCTTCTCGCCCCAGTAGGCCTTGTGGGCCTTGTAGCGGATCACCGCGTCCTTCTGGTAGGTGACGAAGCTGAACGGTCCGGTGCCCACGGGCACCTGGTCGAACTGCTCCTTCTTGTTGGCTTTCAGCAGGAACTCGGCGTACTCGGCCGAGTGGATGCTGGCGAAATCCATCGCCAGGTTGGCCAGCATCGTGACGTTGGCCTTCTTCAGGGTCAGGCGCACGGTGAGCGGATCCACCTTCTCGACCGAGACCAGATCGTCCTTCAGGCCCATGTCGGCGAAGTAGTCGTACTTGCCGCCGGACACCTTGGCGTAGGGGTGGTCGGCCTTGGCCTGGCGTTCGAAGGAGAACACCACGTCGTCGGCGTTGAAGTCGCGCGTCGGCGTGAAGCCACCCACGCCCGAGTGGAACTTCACGCCCTTGCGCAGCTTGAAGGTCAGCACCTTGCCGTCGGGCGACACCGTCCAGCTCTCCGCCAGGCCCGGCTCGACCTGGGTGCTGCCGCGGGTGAACTGGGTCAGCTTGTCATAGACCGGGCGGGCGGCGTCGAAGCTGGTGCCGGTGGTGTTGAGGGCCGGCGTGAAGTTCTCGGGCGAGCCCTCCGAGCAGTAGACGAAGGTCTTGGCCTGCACGGTGCCGGCCAGCAGGGCCACCGCGGCGATGGCGAGTGTGTGCTTCGAGGGGGTGCGAAGGAATCGGTTCATGCGTGTCTCCAGGCAGCTCGTGGCGCGAGGGGGTGGCGGAAGGGTCAAGGTGCGGCATCCTACGACCGAACGGCACGCCATCCGCATGCCCGGGCTTGGGGGTTTCCTGTAAGCCCGGCACGAACTTGTCTCGACAAGTCACATTTCAGCGGCTCGGTGCCCCGCCGCCTTGCAGCATTCCGCCCAGGGCGGCCTTGTTCGAGACACCCAGCTTCAGGTAGCAGTCGCGCAGATAGCCGCGCACGGTGGCCGGCGAGAGGCCGAGCTGGCGGGCGATTTCCTTGTAGGAGTCGCCTGCGGCATAGGCGCGGGCGATCCCTTCCTCGCGCGGCGTCAGGCCGTGCCCGATGCGCGGGCGCACGCTGAGGTGGCCACCACTCAGCGGCACCGCGCTGGGCTCCAGCCGGACCTCGATGCGCCGGCCGGCCCAGTTGCCTTGGCGGGCCATCAGCAGCGGCCGCAGCGGATCCGGCAGCAGGCCGCCGGGCCAGCCCGGGAACTCGCGGACCAGGGCCTGGCAGAAGTCGGGTGAAGCCTGCGTCAGGAAACCCGCCTCGTCCACCTGGGCCACGTGCTCCGCCGCCGCGTGGATCTGGCGCCGGAAGGCGGTGCGCCAATGTGTCTGCTCGGCCAGCATCAGATGGGGCACCAGCACCTCCACCAGGGCACGCTCGGCCTCGGTGAAGGCTGGCGAGGCGTTGCCGCGGAACAGCGACAGGAAGGTGCTGAGGCCGGTGCTGTCGTCGGGCAGGCCGGTGGACAAGGCGCAGGCCAGGCCATAGCGCTCGTCGAAGGCGTCTTCTGCGTCGTCGACTGGCGATCCGCCGTCGGCCAGCACGGTGACGCCGGGCTGCTCGGCCACGCGGCGGGCCAGGGCATCCACGTCGGCGATGCCCCACCAGTCGTTGACGAACTCCGGCGGCAGGCGATGCAGGTAGCCCTGCACGACACCGGGTTGGCCAGCCTGCAGGTTGCCGGTGCCCCACCAGGCCGAATCGAACGCGACCGCCTGCTCCAGCAGCGCCAGGGCCTCGCCGTGGAAGCCGCCGGCCGGCGCGTCGGCCGCCAGGCGGTGCCAGGCCAGCAGCAGGGCGGAGAAACGATCGAGTTGCATGGGGAGGGTGGTGGGCCGGAGCGAGGGTTCGCGGCCCTGCATCTGCGGGGTACGCGCGGCACGGGCGGCCTGCGAGAGTGGCTCCATTGTAGGAAGGCCCCGAGGGGCCGAAGGAGACCAATCCCGTGCATCTCGAACGAATCAGACCTCAAGCGCGCCGCTCGCCCCGCACCGCCTGGATCGCCGCCGCCGCCGTGGTGGCCGGCCTGGCCGGCTGCCTGGACTGGGACCTGAACCGCCCCGAGCCGGCCACGCTGGTGCTGCGCGGCGGCAACGTCCGCACCATGGACGCGAAGGGCACGCTGGCCACCGCCGTGGCCCTGCGCGGCCAGCGCATCGTCGCGGTGGGCACCGACGCGCAGATCGCCGAGTACATCGCCACCGGCACCGAGGTCATCGAGCTGGGCGGCCGCACCGTGCTGCCCGGCTTCATCGACAGCCACATCCACCCGGCGATGGGTGCCGAGCGCCTGGCGCAGGGCAGCGTCGAGGGCGTGTCGCTGAGCGTCGACGAGATCGTCGGCTATGCGCTGTCGGATTGCCTGCCCTACGAGCCGCAGCCGGTGCCTGAGGGCAAGTGGATCCAGATCGCCAACGTCAACCCGACCAGCTTCGTCGCCACGGCGGCCGACCTGGACCGCATCAGCGCCACCCGGCCGGTGGTCCTGCACGGCATCGACGGCCACACGGCCTGGGTGAACACGGTGGCGCTCGGTCTGGCCGGCATCACGGCCGCCACGCCCGACCCGGTGGGCGGGCAGATCGAGCGCGACGCCCACGGCCAGCCCACCGGCTTCCTGAAGGATGCGGCGCAGGGCCTGGTGACCGCGTTGATCCCGCCCTTGGGCCTGGACGAGCGGGTGGCGCTGACGGCGCAGGCGCTGGACCTGATGCGCTCCAAGGGCATCACCTCGGCACAGGACGCCTGGGCCAGCGACAGCGCGCTGGAGGTCTACGAGGCCATGGCCGACGCCGGCACGCTGAACCTGCGGGTGCGCGCGTCGCTGATGTCGGACATTGTCGACAGCGAGGGCGAGTACCAGCGCCTGCTGGGCCTGCGCGCGAAGTACGAGAAGCACCCACTGATCCGCGCCGATTCGGTCAAGCTGTTCTCCGACGGCGTGATCGAGTACCCGACGCAGACTGCGGCGATGATCAAGCCCTACCTGGATCTCGATGGCCAGCCCACCGGCAACGTCGGTGGCCGCTATTTCGAGCAGGCCACGCTGAACACCTATGTGTCGCGGCTGGACAAGGAGGGTTTCTCGGTCCACGTGCACTCGATCGGCGACTACACCACCCGCGCGGTGCTGGACGCCTTCGCAGTGGCCCGCCAGGCCAATGGCGTGACCGACAACCGGCACCAGATCTCGCACCTGCAGATCGTCGACCCGGCGGATTTCCCGCGCTTCGCGCAGCTGGGCGTCTACGCCAACCTGCAGATGTTCTGGGCCCAGCCGGACGAGTACTCGATCGACGCTGTCGAGCCCTTCATCCTGCCCGAAACGCACCGCACCATGTACGCGGCCGGCAGCCTGAAGGCGGCCGGCGCCACCCTGGTGGGCGGCAGCGACTGGCCAGTGGACGCGGCGCCGGGCGACCCGATGCCCAACACGCCGATGGCGGCCACGCAGATCGCCGCCACCCGGAAGGGCCCGTATGCGGATTCGCCGTACTTCGGCCAGACCCTGCACGCCGAGGAGGTGGTGCCGGTGGCCGACATGCTGGCCGCCTACACGATCAACGCCGCCCGCGCCCTGCGCATGGACGACCGCGTCGGCAGCATCGAGGTCGGCAAGTTGGCCGACCTGGTGGTCCTGGACCAGGATCCGCTGGGTGTGGACGCTGGCCAGATCATGCAGATCGCCGTCACCCACACCGTCTTCGCCGGTGCGGTGGTCTACGACGCCGCGTCCGCCGAAGCCCGCAACGGCCTCGCCGCCCGCAGCCGCCGCAGTGCCCAGGTGCTGCAGGCGATCAGCCGCAAACCGCTGACCCAGCGTATCGTGCGCAGCCATGCCACCCATGAGCAGCGGCACGAGGCTGCCGAGCGCCGATGAAACTGCTCTGAGATAATCCACCCATCGAACCGCTCGCGTGCCCCCGCGAGCGGTTTGTCTTTTCAACCGGGGCCATGTCGAGGACAACCATGCTCAAAAACCTCTGGCGCGCGCTCGCCTGTTCGGCCGCCGCGCTCACGAGCCTTTTCACTCCCGTGCTTCACGCCGCCACGCCGCTGGCACCGCCGGTGAAGGTGGCTTTCGTCTACGTCAGCCCGGTCGGCCAGGCCGGCTGGACCTACCAGCACGACCAGGGTCGCCTGGCCATGGAGGCCGAGATGGGGCCGCTGGTCAAGACCACCGTGGTCGAGGCCGTGGCCGAAGGCGCCGATTCAGAGCGCGTGATGCGTGATCTGGCGGCCCAGGGCAACCAGCTCATCTTCGCCACCAGCTTCGGCTACCTGGAGCCGGCGCTGCGCGTGGCGGCTGAGTTCCCTGGCGCCAAGTTCGAGCATGCCGGCGGCTACAAGACGGCCGCCAACCTGAACACCTACAACGCTCGCTACTACGAGGCGCGCTACCTGGCCGGCATGATCGCGGGCCACGCCAGCCAGAGCGGCGTTGCCGGCTACGTGGCCGGCTTCCCGGTGCCCGAGGTGGTGCAGGGCATCAACGCCTTCACGCTGGGCATGCGCTCGGTGAACCCGAAGGCCGAGGTCAAGGTGATCTGGCTGAACGCCTGGTTCGACCCGGCGCGCGAGCGCGACGCCGCGCTGACGCTGGTCGGCCAAGGTGCCGACGTGCTGACCAACCACTCCGGCTCGTCGGCCGTGCCGCAGGTGGCCGAGGAGAAGGGCGTCAAGCTGCTCGCCTACCAGAGCGACATGAGCAAGTTCGCGCCGACCGCGCAGCTGGCCGCCGTCACCCACCACTGGGGTCCGTATTACTTGCATGCCGTGCGGACCTTGCTGGCCGGCACCTGGAAGCCGCAGCCGGTGTGGGGCGGCATGAAGGACGGCCTGGTGCGCCTGTCCGCCCTCAGCCCCGCCTTGCCCAAGGCCGCGCGCGATGCCGTGCAGGCGCGCGAGAAGGCCTTGGTGTCCGGCCGCTTCGAGCCCTTTGCCGGCATCCTGGTCGACAACGCCGGCCAGGTGCGGCAGGGCAAGGGCGCCACGATGAGCGACGCCCAGATCGCCCAGATGGACTGGTTCGTCCAGGGCGTTGTGGGCAGCGTGCCCAAGGGCCGCTGACGGGCCGCTGATCAGTGCGTGCGTTGGCTGCGCAGTGAGGTGGCGAGGGCCTGCTCGAAGGGGCGGATCACCCATCCGTTGCCGGGCAACTTGCCGAGCTCGGCAATGGCCTCGCGCAGCATGGCCTGGCCTTCGGTGGTTCGCCCGGCGAGCACCAGCGCGCGCCCGCGTTCGCCGGCCAGCTTGGCGGCCCAGCCGGGCGCTGGTGAGGCCTGCTCCAGCGCCTTCGCGTCCAGCCCCTGAAGCAAGGCCAGCGCACGGGCCGGCTCCCCGAGGCTGGTGAGTGCCTGCGCGCGATGAAAGTCGATGGATTGCACGGTGGGGGCCGTGGCGCCACCGAACTTGCCCACAAACCAGGGCCGGCCGGTCTCCAGTTGCTTCAGGGCATCGCCGGGCTGGCCGGCGTACAGCCGGGCCATGGCCAGATTCAGGCCGATCATGCGCGTGGCCTGGTGGTCCGGCCCCACGGACTGGCGCAGCGATTCGTAGGCCAGCGAGGTCTGCACCTCGGCCTCTGCCAGCCGCTCCGTGGTGGTGTAAAGGTTGGCCAACTCGCTGCGCGCGACGGCCGCCACGTAGTCGTTCGGGCCCAGCGTCTGGATCAGCAGGTCGCGCGCGGCGATCAACATGGCCTCGGCCTCGTCGTTTTCTCCCAGGGCCACTTGCACGCGGGCCATCTGGATACGCGCTCGGGCCAGGCTGATTTCGCCGGTTTCGGCCGCGGTGTACGGCGGGTTCAGCACCTCGTTCAGCAGCTTGCGAGCTGGCTCGTAGCGGCCCAGGCGGAAGAGGTTGTCGGCCACTTCGCGCCGCAAGCTGCCGCGCAGCGCCAGATCGCCGGCGTGGAGCCTGTCTGCCAGCGCGAGCGCCCGTTCGCCGTGCGGCACGGCTGCCTCGGCCTGTTGGGTCATCGACAGCAGCGCGAAGCGGGCGCGCTCGGACAGGTAGGCGACCTGACTGGTGCCCTGCAAGTGCTCGGGCCCGGCATCCGCCTCGGCCCGCGCGAGCAGGGCTCGCGCATCATCGAAGCGCGAGCGGATCACCAGCACCCGCGCCAGCCCGAACCGGATGCCCAGCAAACGCTCGTCATTCGCCGGCCACAGGCCTTCTCCGAGTGCCTCGGCCCGCCGCCACTGTGTCTCGGAGGCCTCCAGGGCCGACATGTTCTGGAGGATCTGGGCCAGCTCCACCCGCACCGAGGCCTCGGTCTCGGGCTGGCCGACGAAGCGCTTCTCGGCCTTGTCGGCGGCACGTTGCACGACCTCGGGCATCGGCACCGGCCGCGTGCTGCCGGCGCGCGTGATGTCGGCGGACTTCAGCACGTCTTGGGTGAGAAAGGTGTTGATGGCCTGGGCCCGCGCCGTCTGCTGCTCGGCCACGGCGAGCGCCTGGCGGGCGCGGCTGTACATCCAGGTGCTCACCCCGAGGCCCAGCACCAGGGTGGCCGTCGCGGCCAGCATCCAGGGCCGGCGGGTGCGGCTGCGTTCCAGCATGCGGGTCGCTTCGGCTGCCTGCTGTGCCCGAGCTTGGGCCTTCTCGCGCTCCTGCAGCCGGGCGTCGAGGTGGCTCAGGCGGTCCACCCAGTCGGCGACGCTGGCCAGGCGGTCAGCCGGGTTGCCTTGCGTCGCCGCGGCGATGTCCTCGCGCAGCAAGGGGTGCTCGATCTGGGTTTCCCAACCTGGGGCCATCGGCCGGCGAAAGTCGCCCGCCAGGCATTGGAACAGCATCAGGCCCAGCGCGTAGAGATCGCTCTGTACCGTGGGTGCGCCACCGGCCAGCACCTCGGGGGCCAGGTAGAACAAGGTGGCGCTGCCGGAATCGGTGGCCACCTGTTCACTGACTGTCAGGCCCAGCTGGGTGACACCCAGCCGACGCAGGCCATCGAGATCCAGCAGGCGGCCGCTGCCGAAATCGATGAGCCGAGTCTGCCAGCCGCCGCCGGGTGCGGCGCTCACCAGCACGTTGGACGGCTTCAGATCCTTGTGCAGGATACCCACCGAATGGGCGGCCGCCACCGCCCGCGCGATGCCGGCCAGCAGAGCCACCCGCTCGCGACAGCCCAGGCTGGCCAGGCGATCGTCTTCGGCGGCCCAGCGCGCCAGGTCCGTGCCGCCGTACTCGCACTCCAGCCAGTACGGTGAGTCGGCAAACTGGGCATCGACGATGCGGGCGATGTCGTCGCGTTCACCCAGATTGGCCCGCAGCACCCGCTGCAGCGTGAACTCGCGCTTCATCGCCGACAGCCGCTCGCCGCCGGCGCAGAACTTGAACACCCGCGTGTCCCGGGTGCGCGGCTGCCGGGCCAGCCAGACCTCGCTGTCCGGGTGGCGGCTGAGCTCGGCCTCCAGCACGTAGGTGTCGCGGCCCGGCACGGTCATGCCCGCAGCCAGCGCCAGGCCGGTGTCGGGCACGTTGGACAACACGGTTCGCTCGACATGGGCGTCCAGCCGGTAGCCGACGCCGGGCACGGTGCGTACGGCCGGGCCCGCTTCAGGCCCCAGCGCCCTGCGCAACTTGGACACCGCATTCGCCAAGACGTTGTCCGAGATGGCGCCTTCGTCGCGGCCCCAGAGCTGCTCCAGCAACTCCTCCTTGGTGACCACCTGGCCCGGCTGGCGGAGCAACTCGGCCAGCACCTCCAGCGGCCGGCGTTCCAGGGCCACGGCATTCCCGTCCAGCTTCAAGCTCTCGTCGGCTTGCGAGTACTCGGCCGGGCCGAACCGGTAGCGGTACAGCGTGTTGGGCGCCCCCATGCGCTCTTCTGGCACCTTCACCCCCTGAAATGCGTGCTTCGTGTTTTGCGTCATGTTAGCGAACGCGGGTTCCGAATCGATGACGGGCCCCACGCCAGGGCGCGTGAGGGATCCGTGAGGGCCGGGCACGTTTCGTGATTTGCACCGGAGCGTGGCCGTGCGCACCATGGCGTCGGCCCTCGGGCCCCACCATCACTCAAGGAGTATCAGCACCATGACCAAGACCCTGTTCGCCGCCGCAGCGCTGGCCACCATCCTGTCCCCTCTGGCCGCACAGGCACAAAGCGCCGAGGTGTTCATCGAGAAGTCCAAGATCGTCGGCGGCGGCGCGGTGATCCACCTGTATGGCCTGCCGACCAAAGACTCCCTGGGCAAGGCGCGCTACTACGATGCCACCGTGACCTTCACCGCCGATCCCGTCACTGGCAAGCTGTCCAAGACTGCGGACGTGGTTGCGGTTGGTGCGGCCAAGGTCAAGACCGCCGAGTTCGTACCAGGTGTCTACACCTTCGGGACTTCCACCACCTGCAACCTGGTGCCATCGGCATTCCAGGGGCGGACCCAGTTCGACCTGCACTGCGGTGATACGGGGACCAACACCTTCACGGCCACCTGGTTCACCGGCCTCATCGCGGGCCATCCGTACGAAACGGAGTTGACCACCGCCAGCCTGGACACCATTCCCGGCAACAACGAGTACGCCTGGGGCCGGGTCGGTTACGACGGCAACGCGACCTGGCTGAACAACTGCTTCAACGACCCCGAACTGTTCTCGGCGCGCCAGGTGGGCGACATCCTGACGCTGGTCAACTACGGCAACAACACGTCGGCCGACTGCCAGGCCAGCCTGACCCGCGTGCCCTGAGCCGGGCAATGCCGCGGCACTACCAGTCCGCCGGTTCGGCGAAGCCGGGGTTGGTCAGGGCGGTCAACACGTGGTCGCGCCAGGCGCCGTCGATGAACAGGTAGTCGCGGGCCAGGCCCTCCACCCGGAAACCCAGGCGCCGCAGCACGGCGGCGCTGCGCTGGTTCTCCGGCCGGTAGGCGGCCTGGAGGCGGTGCAGGTTCACGCGCGGCGAGAACATCTCCTCGATGCTGGCGGCCAGGGCCTCGTGCATCAGGCCCTGGCCCTGTGCGTGCTGGTCGAGCGCATAGCCGAGCAGCGCGTTGTGGAAGGCGCCGCGCGCCACCTGGCTGAAGTGGACCGAGCCGATCACGTGGCCCGGTCGATCGATCGGCGAGAGCCAGTAGCGGAAGGCCGACCCTTCGGAGAAGGCCTTCAGGCCCAGGCGGATGCGCTCGGCCTGGGCGGCGGCGGTGTAGAAGGACTCCGGGGTCGGCGGATCCCAAGGCGCAAAGTGGTCTCGGTTGCGGGCCTGGAAATCCGCCACCGCATCGGCCAGCGCCTCGCTGCCGGCCTGCAGCAGCAGGCGCCCGGTGATGATCTCGCGGTGAGCGGGCGTCAGGTCCATGGTTCCGAGGGCGTCAGGCGGGGGGCCGCAGATGACCCAGCGGCAGCGCAGCGCTGGCCTTCACTTCGCCCAGAGAGAAGCTGGTGTGCAGGTCCTTCACGTTGGGCAGCTTGAACAAGGTGTCCATGGTCCATCGGGAGTATGCGTCCAGATCGGTCACCAGCACCTGCAACTCGAAGGTGCCGGCCCCGCTGATGTAGTGGCAGGCGATCACCTCGGGCAGGCCGCGGATCGCGTCCTCCAGCGTGCGGGTGGCTTCGGCGTTGTCGCGGTCGGTGTCCACCCGCACGAAGGCCAGCACGCCCAGCCCGATCTTGCGGCGGTCGATCTCGGCGCGGTAGCCGGTGATCACGCCCAGGGTCTCCAGCCGGCGCACGCGACGCCAGGTGGGTGCGGCGGACAGGCCGATGGCCGCCGCCAGGTCGGCGTTGGACTGCCGCGCGTCGCGCTGCAGGGCCTCCAGGATGGCGACGTCGAAACGGTCCAGCGTGGTGCCGGCGGGCAGGGTGTCGGGGCTACTGGTTATCCCGGATCTTGCGGGCTTCGGCAAGGTGGATTCTCGATGTCAAAAGTTGGAGCAAGATTCTTGCTCAGGGTGGCTCGACAAGGCAATCGAAAGAAAGCACCTGTCGCACGCTTGCTTCTACACTCGGCGCACACTTTCAACCCGCGCACGCCCCACGGCCACAAGCCGGCACGGCGCTTGCGCCCGGCCCCTCGCCGCCGCCCTCAGGAGCACGCCCGCCATGAACGCCCCGCTGCCCGAATCGATCCGCAAAGCGCTGGAATCGGTCACGCTCGACGACAAGTACGCGCTGCCGACCGGCCGCGCCTTCATGAGCGGCGTGCAGGCGCTGGTCCGCCTGCCGATGCTGCAACGCACCCGGGACGCGATGGCCGGCCTGAACACCGCGGGGTTCATCAGCGGCTACCGCGGCTCGCCGCTGGGTGGCTACGACCAGGCCCTGTGGGCCGCCAAGAAGCACCTGGCCGCGCAGCATGTGGTGTTCCAGCCTGGCGTCAACGAGGAGTTGGGCGCCACGGCCGTCTGGGGCACGCAGCAGCTGGACCTGTTCAAGGAGAAGGCCAAGTACGACGGCGTGTTCGGCATCTGGTACGGCAAGGGCCCGGGGGTGGACCGCTCGATCGACGTCTTCAAGCACGCCAACATGGCCGGCACGTCGAAGCACGGTGGCGTGATCGCCATCGCCGCCGACGACCACGTGGCCAAGAGCTCGACCGCACCGCACCAGAGCGACCACGTGTTCAAGGCCTGCGGCTTCCCGACCTTTTTCCCGAGCAACGTGCAGGACATCCTCGACATGGGCCTGCACGCCTTCGCGATGAGCCGCTTCTCCGGCCTGTGGAGCGGCATGAAGACGATCCAGGAGGTCGTCGAATCGGCCTCGAGCGTGAACGTCGACCCCGACCGCGTGAACATCATCATGCCGGAGGACTTCCAGATGCCGCCGGGCGGCCTGCACATCCGCTGGCCCGATCCGCCGCTGGAGCAGGAAGCGCGGATGATGGATTACAAGTGGTACGCCGCGCTGGCCTATGTGCGGGCCAACAAGCTCAACTACAACGTCATCGCCACCGCGCAGGACCGCTTCGGCATCATCGCCAGCGGCAAGGCCTTCAACGACACCCGCCAGGCGCTGGCTGATCTGGGCCTGGACGACGCTACCTGCCGCGCGCTGGGCATCCGCCTGCACAAGGTCAACGTGGTCTGGCCGCTGGAGGCCACCATCACCCGCGACTTCGCCGCCGGCCTGCAGGAAATCCTGGTGGTCGAGGAGAAGCGCCAGGTCATCGAGTACCAGCTGAAGGAAGAGCTCTACAACTGGCGCTCCGACGTGCGCCCCAACGTGCTGGGCAAGTTCGACGAGCCCGAGGGCGACGCCACCGGCGGCGAGTGGAGCCGCGCCAACCCCAGCGACAACTGGCTGCTGCGCGCCAAGGCCGACCTGACGCCGGCCATCATCGCCAAGGCCATTGCCGGCCGGCTGAAGAAGCTGGGTGTGCCGGCCGACATCGCCGCCCGCATGGACGAGCGCATCGCCGTCATCACCGCCAAGGAGCGCTCCCTCGCCGCGCTGGAAGTCAAGACCGGCGACCGAACGCCCTGGTTCTGCTCGGGCTGCCCGCACAACACCAGCACCCGCGTGCCCGAGGGCTCGCGCGCGGTGGCCGGCATCGGCTGCCACTACATGGTCAGCTGGATGCCGGGCCGCCACACCGACACCTTCACCCAGATGGGCGGCGAGGGCGTGCCCTGGGTCGGCCAGGCGCCCTTCACCAACGAGCAGCACATCTTCTCGAACTTGGGCGATGGCACCTACTTCCACAGCGGCATCCTGGCGATCCGCCAGTCGATCGCCGCGGGTGTGAACATCACCTACAAGATCCTCTACAACGACGCCGTGGCCATGACCGGTGGCCAGCGCGTGGGCGAGCGGCCCGAGGGGCACTCGGTGATCCAGATCATGAACAGCGTGGTCAGCGAAGGCGTGGCCAAGCTGGTGATCGTCACCGACGAGCCCGGCAAGTACAGCGGCGTGGCGCTGGCCCCCGGCGTCACCGTGCACCACCGCGACGAGCTGGACCGCATCCAGCGCGAGTTCCGCGAGCTGAAGGGCACCACCGCGATCATCTACGACCAGACCTGCGCCACCGAGAAGCGCCGCCGCCGCAAGCGCGGCACGATGGCCGATGTCGAGAAGCGCGTCGTCATCAACGAGCTGGTCTGCGAAGGCTGCGGCGATTGCTCGGTGCAGAGCAACTGCGTCTCGGTCGAGCCGCTGGAGACCGAGTTCGGGCGCAAGCGCCAGATCAACCAGAACTCCTGCAACAAGGACTACTCCTGCGTGAAGGGCTTCTGCCCGAGCTTCGTCACCGTCGAGGGCGGCGCGCTGAAGAAGCCCAAGAAGGGCAGCGGCCCGAGCCTGGGCCAATTGCCGGCCATCCCCGAGCCCAGCTTGCCGGTCTGCGACGCGGCCTGGGGCATCGTGGTGGCGGGTGTCGGCGGCACCGGCGTCATCACCATCGGCCAGCTGCTGGGCATGGCCGCGCACATCGAGGGCAAGGGCATCGTCACGCAGGACGCAGCCGGCCTGGCGCAGAAGGGTGGCGCCACCTGGAGCCATGTGCAAATCGCCATGAACGCCGAGGCGATCCACACCACCAAGGTGGACACCGCGAAGGCCGATCTGATCATCGGCTGCGACGCCATCGTCGCCGCCGCCAAGACGACGCTGAGCGCCATGCACCCCGAGCGCACGTTCGTGGCGCTGAACAACCACCACACGCCGACGGCCAGTTTCGTCACCGACACCGAGTGGGTCTTCCCTGCCGGCCAGTGCGAAGAGGCCATCGCCGCCGCGGTGGGCCGCGAGCACTTCGCCAGTTTCGACGCCGAGGAAGCCGCCACGCAACTGCTGGGCGACTCGATCTACACCAACCCGCTGATGCTGGGCTTCGCCTGGCAGAAGGGCCGGATCCCGCTGGGCCTGGCCTCGCTGATGCGCGCCATGGAACTGAACGGCGTGCAGATCGACAACAACAAGGCGGCCTTCGAATGGGGCCGCCGCTGCGCCCACGATCTGGCCGCGGTGAAGGCGCTGTTCAAGGCCGCCGCGGTGATCCAGTTCGTCAAGCGTCCCTCGCTGGACGAGACCATCAACAAGCGCGTCGAGTTCCTCACCGCCTACCAGGATGCGGCCTACGCTGCCGACTACCAGGCCTTCGTCGAGAAGGTGCGCGCCGCCGAAGCCAGGCTGGGCAGTGCCACCCGCCTCAGCGAAGCCGTGGCCCGCTACCTGTTCAAGCTGATGGCCTACAAGGACGAGTACGAGGTCGCGCGCCTGCACACCGACGCCAGCTTCCTGGCCAAGCTGAACGCCCAGTTCGAGGGCGACTTCAAACTGGTGCACCACCTGGCGCCGCCGCTGTTCGCCAAGAGGAACGACCAGGGCGAACTGGTGAAGAAGCCGTTCGGCCCGTGGATGCGCACGGCCTTCGGCCTGCTGGCAAAAATGAAGGGCCTGCGCGGCACGGCCTTCGATGCCTTCGGCTACACCGAGGAGCGCCGCACCGAGCGCGCGCTGATCGCCGAGTACCGTGCGGCGGTCGACGAACTGCTGGCCGGCCTGTCGAACGACAAGCTGGCGCTGGCGGTGCAGATCGCCAAGCTGCCCGAGGACATCCGCGGCTACGGCCACGTGAAGGCCCGCCACCTGGCGGCCGTGCGCGGCCAGTGGGCCGAGTTGATGGCCCGCTGGCGTGCGCCTGAGCAGGCCAAAGCGGCCTGATCTATTTTCTATTCATTTGCTATTCAGCTGACGCTCGAATACGATCGAAACCTCGCCTGGCAACACTGCGGCCAGGGAGCGTCTTGATCTATTCGATATGCCGCCTGACCATTCGCCAGACGCCGCGCTGTTGCTGGATGCCCTGCGCCGCGACGGCCCGCTGACTGCGGCCGAGTTGGCGCGCCGGTTTGGCATGAGCCAACCTACGTTGTGGCGCCGCCTGAACGCGCTGCTGCCCGAGATCACGGTGCTCGGCCAGGGCCGGGCCACGCGCTATGGCGTGCCGCAGCCTATTCTGGGCTGGCCGGCGCGCCAGCCGATGACCTGGGTCCATGCCGATGGCCGCGCCGAGACCTGGGGCGAACTGCAAGCGCTTGCCAGCGGCCGCCTCCACGTCGCCGGCCCCGGCATTGATCTGGTGGCAGACGGTTTACCCTGGTTCCTGTCGCCGCTGAGGCCGCAGGGCTTCCTTGGCCGGCTGCTGGCCCAACGGCTGGCAGCGCACGGCCTGGGCACGCATCCGGAGGGCTGGACGACGCTCCAGGTGCTGTTCGCGGCCCTTCAACTGCCCGATCCACCGGGCGCGTTGCGGCTGGGGATGGCCGACAGCGGACACATCTTGCCGTTGGACGATGCCCGGGCTTTCGACAACGCCGCTGCTGACGTGGCGGCGGCGTTGCCCGCAGGCTCGTCAGCCGGAGGCGAGCAACCCAAGTTCCTGGGCCGCTTGCCGGGCGGCGAGGATGTGCTCGTGAAGTTCTCGCCACCGCGCGGAACCCCGTTCGGCGAACGTTGGGGTGACCTGCTGCGTGCCGAGCACCTGGCGCTGGGGGTGTTGGCCGAGCATGGGGTCGATGTCGCCGGCAGCCAATGGATGCAGACACCGCAACGCAGCTACCTGGTTTCGCACCGCTTCGATCGCCATGGTCCGCGAGGACGGCGGCATGTGGTGGCGCTGGATGCCTTTCATCAAGCTTTTGTCGGCGGGCCCCGCCAGAATTGGGCTGCGAGTTGTACCGCCCTGGCGAGGCAGCGGCGCGTGCCACCCGAAGCCCCCTCGCAGGCCCAGGCCCTGCTGCAGTTCGGCCGGCTGATCGGCAACACCGACATGCATTTTGGGAACCTGTCCCTGTGGGTGGAGCCTCACGATGTGGCCCCTGGCCGCGGCCGGCTGGCACCGGTGTACGACATGCTGCCCATGCGATGGCGGCCGGATGCAACCACTGGCGCACTTGATCTGGCGCCCTTCGAGCCGCGCGAAGAAGACCTGCACAGTGCCGCCCGCCCGCTGGCACACATGTTCTGGGCGCGCCTGGCGGGCGACCCGCTGACCGGCCGGGCGTTTCGCAACCTGGCCGAGCAGATGGCGCAGCGGGTTTGATTGCTACAGTCCCCTTCATGGCCACCCGCATTCCCGACCTCGCCGGTGCCACGATGTCGGAACACGACGGCGTGCGCTACCTGCACCTCGACTCGCCCTGGGTGCAGGGCGCCATGCGCCTGGCCAGGCCGCAGTCTCTGGAGCTGGAGTACATCCAGCGCATGATGGCCTGGATGCTCTGGCGGCCGGTTGACCAGGTCGCCGAAGGGCATGCGGTGCAGCTGGGGTTGGGCGCCGGCGCGATCACCCGCTTCTGCCACAAGGTGCTGCGCATGCGGACCACCGCGGTAGAGATCAACCCGACGGTGATCACCGCCAACCGGCTGTGGTTTCGGTTGCCGGCCGACGATGGCCGGCTGGCGGTGGTGGAGGGCGATGCCGCCCGCTGGGTGGCCGACCCGGCCCACCTGGCCAGCGTGCAGGTGCTGAACGTCGATCTCTACGACCATGAAGCCGCGGCGCCGGTGCTGGACGATGCCGACTTCTACGCCGCCTGCCGCGGCGTACTGGACGACGGCGGCGTGATGACCGTGAACCTGTTCGGCCGCGATGCCAGCTTCAACCGCAGCGCCGGTCGCATTGCCGCCGCGTTCGGCCGGAGCCAGGTCTGGAGCCTGCGGCCCACGCGCGAAGGCAACACGGTGATCGTCGCCACCCGCAACGTCCAGGTGCCGGACCGCGCCGGTCTCAGCGCCCGCGCGGCACACATCGAGGAACGCTACGCCCTGCAGGCCAGCAAGTGGCTGCGCATGGTGCGCCCGCTGCCACCGGATTTGCCCACGGAGTGACCCCCCCATGAGCGCGTCGTCAGACTCACCCGCCGGTCAGGCCTTGCGCCACGCCACACCCCAGGGCCGGCTGGACATGCGCCAGCTGCTGAAGTGGATGCGCGACGATGGCCTCCTGCCCCCCGCCGAGGCCGACATGCTGGCCAAGCGCTTCGGCCAGGCCGGCTCCAGCCTGCACCCGCTGGTGCGGCTGGGCGGGGCCGGCCTGAAGGACACGCGCGACGGCACCAGCCTGGACGCCGAGTCACTGACCCGCTGGCTGGCCCGGCGCTTCGGCCTGCCCTTCCAGCGCATCGACCCACTGCGGGTGGATGCCAGCCGGGTCACCGAGGTGATGTCGCTGGCCTATGCCGAGAGCCGCCGCGCGTTGCCGCTGAACGTCGGGCCCACCGAGGTCACGGTGGCCACCTGCGAGCCCTTCGACATCGGCTGGCTGCCCGAGATCGAGGCCCATGCCCGGCGCAGCCTGAAACTGGTGCTGGTCACGCCCGACGACCTGGCCCGCTTCACCGCCGAGTTCTACGCGCTGGCCCAGAACGTGCGCGTGGCGCGCAAGACCGGCGAGGGCAACAGCGCGCTGTCCAACTTCGAGCAGCTGGTCGACCTGGGCAAGACCAAGGACAGCCTGGACGCCAACGACCAGGGCGTGGTGCAGATCGTCGACTGGCTCTGGCAGTACGCCTTCGAGCAGCGCGCCAGCGACATCCACCTCGAGCCCCGGCGCGACACCGGCGTGATCCGTTTCCGCATCGACGGCGTGCTGCACCTGGTGCACCAGGTGCCGCAGGCGGTGATGGCGGCGATGACCGCGCGCATCAAGCTGCTCGGCCGGATGGACGTGATCGAGCGTCGCCGCCCGCAGGACGGCCGCATCAAGACGCGCCGGCCCGAGAGCGCCCCCGGTGGCGGTGGCGAGGTCGAGATGCGCCTGTCCAGCCTGCCCACCGCCTTCGGCGAGAAGGTGGTGATGCGCATCTTCGACCCCGGCACGGCCGACAAGCCCTTCGATGCGCTGGGCTTCTCGGCGGACGAGGCGCGGCGCTGGAAGGAGCTGATCGAGCACCCGCACGGCATCATCCTGGTCACCGGCCCCACCGGCTCGGGCAAGACCACCACGCTGTACTCCACCCTGAAGAAGCTGGCCACCGAGGAGGTCAACGTCTGCACGGTGGAAGACCCGATCGAAATGATCGAGCCGGCGTTCAACCAGACCCAGGTGCAGGCCTCGATCGACCTGGGCTTTGCCGAAGGCCTGCGCGCGCTGATGCGGCAGGATCCGGACATCATCATGGTCGGCGAGATTCGCGACCTGGAGACCGCCGAGATGGCCATCCAGGCCTCGCTGACCGGCCACCTGGTGTTCTCCACCGTGCACACCAACGACGCGCCGGCGTCGATCACGCGGTTGATCGACCTGGGCGTGCCGGCGTACCTGATCACCGCCACCGTGATCGGCGTGCTGGCGCAGCGCCTCACCCGCACGCTGTGCCCGAGCTGCAAGCAGCCGGATCCGTCGGTCACCGAGGAGATGCTGCAGTCCCTGGCGGCCCCGTGGGGCCTGGGCGGAGCGATCCGGCCGCACAAGGCGGTGGGCTGCCCGGCGTGCCGTGGCACCGGTTACCGGGGCCGGGCGGCGCTCTACGAGCTCATGATGGTGAACGAGCCGGCGCGCCTGGCCATCCACCCCCACCTGGACCCTGCCCGCCTGCGCCGCGAGGCGGTGGCCGAGGGCATGCAGCCGCTGCGCGTGGCCGGCCTGGCCAAGGTGGCGCAGGGTGTCACGTCGCTGGAAGAGGTGTTGCGTTGCACCCCGCGCTGGGAGAGCGCCGGTTGAATCCGCCTCCCCGGCGCCCTTGGCCTTACGTGTAATCCACAGCCTGCCCGGGCGGCGTCCTCCCTAGAATCCAGCGCAGTTCCGCTGCTTTCTTCCGAGGAGACACCCCATGAGAATCAAGAGCCAGAGGGATTTCTGGTCCGGGCTGATGTTCATCAGCGTCGGCGTCGCGTTCGCCGGTGGTGCGATGTTCTACAGCTTCGGCTCCTCGGCACGCCCCGGCCCGGGCTACTTCCCGTTCGGCCTCGGTGCGCTGCTGGCCCTGCTGGGAAGTTTCGTGCTGTTCGAGTCGCTGACCATCGAAACCGACGACGGCGAACCGGTAGGCGCCTTCGCGTGGAAGCCGCTGCTGATCATCCTGGCCGGCGTGGCGCTGTTCGGCGTCCTGCTGCCGCGGCTGGGCATGGTCATCACGCTGCCGCTGCTGGTCCTGATCAGCAGCTACGCCAGCGAGGAACACACCTGGAAGGGCACCATCCTGAACGCCATCGTGCTGACGCTCATGTCGTGGGGCATCTTCGTGCTGGGCCTGAAGTTGACGATTCCGCTCTGGCCCGCTTTCGCCGCCTGAGCACGAGGACACCACCATGGATCTGCTTTCGAACCTCGCACTTGGTTTCCAAGTCGCCTTCACCGGCGTCAACCTGCTGTACGCCTTCGGTGGCGCGCTGCTGGGCACGCTGATCGGCGTGCTGCCGGGCCTCGGCCCGGTGGCCACCATCGCGATGCTGCTGCCGTCGATCTACTCGCTCGACGCGACGCCGGCACTCATCATGCTGGCCGGCATCTACTACGGCGCCCAGTACGGTGGCTCGACCACCGCCA
>JADMKA010000159.1 GCA_018780145.1 Vitreoscilla sp.
CGTCCAGCACATGGTCCTCGCGCACATAGCCGTGGGCCAGCACGTAGTCGCCCAGCTGCTGCGTGTTGCGCAGGCCGGCACAGTGGCCCAGCATGATCCAGGCATGCGGCCGCAGCACCGCGATGTGGTCGGTGATGTTCTTGGCATTGGCCGGGCCGACGCCGATGTTCACCATGGTGATGCCGCCATGGCCTTCGCGCACCAGGTGGTAGGCCGGCATCTGCGGCAGCCGCGGCGGCGCATGGCCGCTGGCGATGGTGGCCGTGCCAGCCCGCGGGGTGACCACGTTGCCGGGCTCGACGAAGGCGGTGTAGGCGCTGTGTTCGTCGGCCATCCACTGGTGGCCCAGGCGGATGAACTCGTCGATGTAGAACTGGTAGTTCGTGAACAGCACGAAGTTCTGGAAGTGATCGGGGGCGGTGCCGGTGTAGTGGCGCAGTCGGTGCAGCGAGTAGTCCACCCGCGGGGCGGTGAACAGCGCCAGCGGGGCCGGCTCGCGCGGGGCCGGCTCGTGGGTGCCGTTGGCGATGCCATCGTCCATGGCGGCCAGGTCGGGCAGGTCGAACAGGTCGCGCAGCCGCATGCGCTGGTCGGCGCTCAACGTGCCCTCGACATGGTCGGCCTCGGCCACCGAGAAGTGCACCGGGATCGGCTGCGAGCCCAGGCCGATGTCCAGCGAGACACCGTGGTTGCGAAGCAGGAGTCGAAATTGCTCCCGGTAGTAGTCGCTGAACAGCTCGGGCCGGGTCAGCGTGGTCTCGTACACGCCGGGGCCGGCCACGAAGCCGAAGCTCAGGCGGGTGTCGGCCCGGGCCACGGTGTCGGTCTGCACCCGAACGCTGGGGTACCAGGCGCGCACCCGGCCAGTCGGCAGCTGGCCGCTCATGTAGGCCTGGAGGTGTTGCCGCAGGTGCTGGATCTGGCCCTGGTACAGCGCGATGACGTGGGCCAGCGCGGCGTCTGCGTCGTCGAAGGGCTGGCGGGGGGTGAACGGTGCGTCGATCATGCAGGCATTCTCACCCCAGGCGCCGCACGGGATGGGCGCAGAATGAACGCCCACGGCGGCCAGGCCGCTGGCCTGGCGAGTGCCGGTGCCGGCACAGCAGGTAAATTCGCGTAAATCAGGGCGTCCGGCTGCACCCGGCGGGGGCACAGAGGCGTTGAAGGGGGGCACAGTCCCTGCTTCCACCTGTTCAAGGAGATTTCAGTTGAAACGCACCACCTGGGCCGCCCTGGCCACCAGCTTCCTGCTTCTCAGCCCGTGGGCCCACGCCGCCGGTGAAAAGCCGCAACGTATGGGCATGGAGAAGTTCGACCAGATCGACACCAACCGCGACGGCAGCATCAGCCGCGAAGAAGCCGCGGCCGCACCGCGTCTGGCCGAGCAGTTCGCCGAGGTCGACGCCGATCGAGACGGCAAGGTGGTTGCTGCCGAGCTGAAGAACTACGCCAAGACCCACCGCGGCAAGGGCATGGACAAGCTCGACACCAACCAGGATGGCGTGATCACACGCGACGAAGCGGCCAAGAGCAAGAAGATGGCCAGCCGCTTCGATGCCGCCGACACCGACAAGGACGGGCGGCTGACCGAGCAGGAAGCCAAGGCCCTCAAAGCCAAGTAGCCGACACCCCGGCCGATGGAAGCGATCGCTCGCCTCGCGCCGGACACGCCGGCCCATGTCGACGCGCTGAACGAGCAGGCGCACCGGCTGCGCCATGAAGACACGCGGGCCGCGCTGGCCCTGGGGCGCGAAGCCCTGGCCACGGCCCTGCGCATCGACTACCAGCACGGCTTGGCCTATGGGCTGCTGCGGGTGGCGCTGTGCCAGCACCTCCTGGCCATCGAGCCCGAGCGCTGCCTGGCCCACCTGAGCCAGGGCATCGGCTTGTTCGAGGCCCTGGGCGACGCCCGAGGTGCGGGTGAGGCCGTCAACCTGCTGGCCAACATCCATGCCGCACGCAATGACTACACGCCGGCGCTGGAGTTGTACCAGCGCAGCCTGGTGCTGCGCAGGCAACTCGGTGACCGCGTCGGCGAGGCCGGCACGCTCAACAACATGGGCCTGGTATTTCGGCAGACTGCACAGTTCGCCGACGCGCTGAAGTACCTGCTGATGAGCCTGGAGGTGGCCGAGGCAGCCGAAGACCTGCGGGCCGCCGCCTACGCGCTGACCAACATCGGCGGCGTGCTGGCCGACCTGGGCGACAGCACCCATGCCCTGCAGTACCACCTCCGCGGCCTGACCCTGATCCGGCAGACGGACGACCGGGCCCATGAAGGGTCCACCCTGGCCAGCCTGGGCCGCCTGCTGACGCAGACCGGCCACCACGCCGAGGCGTTGGAGCACCTGCAGCAGGCGCTGCAGCTCGCCCAGCGCGCCGGCAACCTGGGCGACACCGGCGCCGCGCTGCTGGGCCTGGGCCTGGCCCACCAGCACGCGGGCGACCACGGTCGGGCCGAGCGCCTGTTGCTGGAGGCCCTGAGTCTGGTGCGACGCACGGCGAACCGGGTGGTCGAGGCCGAGGTGTTGCTGGCACTGGGGCGCAATCGCTGGCTGCAGGGCGAGGCCGGTCCTGGCATCGAGTTGCTCGACCATGCCTTGTCGATGGCCCGCGACCTGCAAGCCGACCACGTGGCCGGCCGCCTGCACCAGCTGCTGTCGCAGGTGCATGAGCAGGCGGGCCGTTTCGACCTGGCCTTGCGCGAGTTCAAGGCCTTCTACCAGTGCCAGCAGCGCATCAGCGGGCAGGACAACCAGCGCCGCATCCGCGCCCTGCTGGGCCGTGCCGAGCTGGAGCGCGCCCATCGGGACGCCGAGCACCAGCGCCTGCGTGGCGACGAACTGGCCACCGCACTGGACGCGGCGCGCGAATCCGAACGCCAGAAACAGGCCCTGCTGGCCCAGCTGGCCCAGCAGAGCGACATGCTGCGCCAGCTGGCCCGCGAGGACGGCCTGACCGGCCTGGCCAACCGCCGCTGGCTCGACGCCCAGTGGGCCCATGAATGCGAGCGCGCACGCCGCTACCAGCATGCGCTGGCGGTGGCCATGGTCGACATCGATCACTTCAAGTCCATCAACGACCGCTTCTCGCACCGCGTGGGCGACGAGGTGCTGCGCCGCGTCGCGCGGCTGCTGCGCGACTCCTGCCGGCGCGGCGATGTGGTCGGCCGCTACGGCGGCGAGGAGTTCATGGTCGTGCTGGTCGAGACGCCGGTCGACCTGGCGGCGGCGGCCTGCGAGAAGCTGCGCCAGCGCATCGCCGCCCTGCCGCTGGGCGACCTGCACCCCGATCTCAAGGGTGTGACCGTCAGCATCGGCCTGGCGGGGACCGAGACGGACCCGGTGGATGCCGACCTCATCGCCGAGGCCGACCGCCAGCTCTACCGCGCCAAGGCCGAAGGCCGCGACCGCCTCTGCCGGTAGGCCGCTGCCCGATGCCCGCGAGGGCGTGAATTCGGGCCTGAGCACCCCCCAATTTCGTGACGAGTTGTCACGGTGGCGGCCCTATCATGCACTCATGATCTCCATGCAGGGAGTTCCGTCGGTCCTGATCGCCAAGAATCAGTCCTGGGTCCGCAAGCAGGCCCAGGCCTTGGTGCGCCACCTGCCCGCCAACGTCGAACGGGCCGATCTGATCCAGGTCGGCCTGATCGCGGTGGCCCAGGCGGCGGTCAGCTTCGAGTGGGAAGGCGACCGCGACACCACCGAGGCCCAGGAGGCCTTTGTGCGTTACGCCCGTATGCGTGTCAAGGGCGCGATGCTGGACGAGCTGCGCCAGATGGATTTCCTCAGCCGCGGCGAGCGCCGCAAGATCAAGGTGGTTCAGATCGCCCGCGAGCGCCACCGCCAGAGCCATGGCTGCGAGGCCAGCCCGTCGCAACTGGCCACGGCCACCGGCATGCCGGCCGACGAGATCAACGCCCTGATGCAGGCTGATCAGCTGGGCCGCCACCAGGCGAACATCGACGGCGACGAGAACGACGAGGGCGACCACAGCCACCGCTTCCACCCGGCCACGCCCCAGGAGGAGGTCGAGGCGCGGGTCGACACCGGGATCGTGATGCGCCGACTCGAGAGCTTCTTCGCCGAGCTGCCCGAACGTGAGCGGATGGTGATCGACGCCTACCTGGGCGTGGGCCTGACGCCTCTGGAGGTGGCCAAATCGCTGAAGGTGACGCCGTCGCGCGTCTCGCAGATCTACCACTCGGTGGTCCGGCGCGTGGCCATCCACTTCGGCAACGGCCCCAGCCGTGCCACCGACCGGTTCCCGGACAAGTCCTCCGACGAGTTCGCCAAGCTGATCCGCCAGCGCGAGCAGGAACTGCATCGTTCCCCGCAGGAGGCGTGGGACGAGCAGATCGAGCATGTGCTGACGCAGCGCCCGCGCACGGACGAAACCAGCGACGACTACGTCGAGATCACGCCGACGACGCGCTGGGGCTGAACGCGCCGCGCGCCTGGCCGCGGCCCTACATGCTGCGCCGGTACTGCCCGCCCACCTCGAACAAGGCGGTGGTGATCTGGCCCAGCGAGCAGACGCGCACCGCGTCCATCAGCACCTCGAAGACGTTGGTGTTGGCCATCACCGCCTGCTGCAGGCGGGCCAGCATCGCCGGGGATTCCGCCGCATGGCGGGCCTGGAACTCGGCCAGGCGGGCCAGTTGGGATTGTTTCTCGTCGTCGGTCGAGCGGGCCAGCTCGATGTGGTCGGGCACCAGGTCGCCATGCGGGTTGCGGAAGGTGTTCACGCCGACGATGGGGTACTCGCCGGTGTGCTTCTGCATCTCGTAGTGCATCGACTCCTCCTGGATCTTGCTGCGCTGGTAGCCCGTCTCCATCGCGCCCAGCACGCCGCCGCGCTCGGCGATCTTCTCGAACTCGGCCAGCACCGCTTCTTCGACCAGCTCGGTCAGCTCTTCGATGATGAAGGCGCCCTGGTTCGGGTTCTCGTTCTTCGCCAGGCCCCACTCGCGGTTGATGATCAGCTGGATCGCCATCGCACGCCGCACGCTGTCCTCGGTCGGCGTGGTGATGGCCTCGTCGAAGGCATTGGTGTGCAGGCTGTTGCAGTTGTCGTAGATCGCGATCAGCGCCTGCAGCGTGG
>JADMKA010000007.1 GCA_018780145.1 Vitreoscilla sp.
CGCGCTTGAAGCCGATCACCCGCTCCACGGTGGTCACGTGGCGGAAGCGCCAGAGCCGGAAGGCGTCCTCGAGATCGGTCAGCTCCTCGCCGAGCTGGTACAGATCCCAGTTCGCATCCGGCTTCCGGTAGACCTGCAGCCAGGCCTGCTCCACCTCGGCGTGGGCCGCGTACGGCTGGGTCCAGTCGCGCTCCAGGTGGCTGGCGGGCACGGGGATGCCGCGGCGCGCCAGCAGGCGCAAGGATTCGTCGTACAGCGAGGGTGCCTTCCAGGCAGCCTCGACCTTGGCCAGCAGATCCGGCCGGTGCGCGTGCGGCTTCAGCATCGCCGCGTTCTTGTTGCCCAGCATGAACTCGATGCAGCGGTACTGCCAGCTCTGGAAGCCGCTGGACTGCGCCAGGTAGGGGCGGATCGCCGAGTACTCGGGCGGCGTCATCGTGGCCAGCACGTCCCAGGCGTGGACCAGTTGTTCCATGATCTTCGAGACCCGCGCCAGCATCTTGAAGGCCGGTGGCAGCTCGTCGCGCGCCAGGTGGGCCACGGCGCCACCCAGCTCGTGCAGCATCAGCTTCATCCACAGCTCGCTGGTCTGGTGCTGCACGATGAACAGCATCTCGTTGTGGTCGGGCGAGAGCGGGGCCTGGGCGTTCAGCACCTCGTCCAGGTGCAGGTAGTCGCCGTAGCTCATGTCACGCGAGAAATCGAGCTGGGCGCCCTCGTCGCGCACGATGGCCTCGCCGGCCGGGGGGTGGTGGGGACAGGTCATGTCACGGCCGCCTTCTGGTTGAAACGGGCTTGCTGCCACTCGCCGCTGTCCAGCACGGCGGCCAGCGCGGTGACGGCGTCGAACACGTCGACATAACGGGTGTAGAGCGGCGTGAAGCCGAAGCGCAGCAGATCGGGTTCCTGCGGGCTGCCATCGCCCGCGCGGAAGTCACCGATCACGCCGCGGGCGATCAGGGCCTGCATCACCGCGTAGCCGCGGCCGGGGCAGGCCAGCGACACCTGGCTGCCGCGGCGCGAGGCCTCGGCCGGGCTGACCGAGGGCAGGCCGTGGGCGGCGCAGCGTTCCTGCACCTGGGCCAGGAACAGGCCCGACAGGGCCAGCGACTTGGCGCGCAGCGCCGCCATGCCGCCCAGCGGCTCGGCGGCGAGCAGCGTGTCGACCCCGCACTCCAGTGCCGACATGGCCACCGCCGACGGCGTGCCGCACAGGTAGCGCGAGATGCCCTCGGCCGGCCGGTAGTCGGTGTCGAACGTGAAGGGCGCGGCATGGCCCATCCAGCCCGACAGCGGTTGCCAGAAGCGGCTGGCGTGGCGCGGATGAGCCCAGACGAAGGCCGGCGAGCCGGGGCCGCCATTGAGGTATTTGTAGCCGCAGCCGACCGCAAAGTCGGCGTCCGCGCCTGTCAGGTCCACCGGCAGCGCACCGGCGGAGTGCGCCAGGTCCCAGACCGCCAGTGCGCCCACCGCATGCGCCTTGGCGGTCAGCGCCACCATGTCGTGCAGCAACCCGGTTCGGTAGTTGACCTGGGTGATCATCAGCACCGCCACGTCGTTGGTGATGCGGGCGGCGATCTCCTCGCTGGCGGCCAGCACCAGCTCCATGCCGTGCTGGCGGGCCAGCGACTGGGCGATGTAGAGATCGGTCGGGAAGTTGCTGCGCTCGGAGAGGATCACGCGGCGGCCCGGGTTGTCCTCCCGGGCGATGGCGATCGCGGCGCTGAGCACCTTGAACAGGTTGATCGAGGTCGAGTCGGCCGCCACCAGCTCGCCGCGGCCGGCGCCCACCAGGCGGGCGATCTTGTCGCCGATGCGCGCGGGCAGGTCGATCCAGCCGGCGGTGTTCCAGCTGCGGATCAGGCCCACGCCCCACTCCTGCTGCACCACCTCGGCCACGCGGGCCGGCGTGGCTTTCGGCAGCACGCCGAGCGAGTTGCCATCGAGGTAGATCACGCCCTCTGGCAGGGTGAACTGGTCTCGCAAGGGCGCCAGGGGGTCGGCGGCGTCGAGTGCCGCGCAATCGGTTCGGGTCAGTGGGGTCGTCATGGGAAGGGGGTTCACAGTTCGCGCAGGACCGCGCGCACCGGGGAGGCGTCGGCGGTGGTGAGTTTGAGCGGCAGGGCGATCAGTTCGTAATCGCCCTCGGGGACATCGTCGAGCACCAGGTTCTCCAGCACCCGCAGGCAGCGCCGGCGCAGCACCTGGTGGCTGGGCAGGGCCTTGCTGTCGGCCGGGTCGACGCTGGCGCTGTCGATGCCCACCAGCAGCACGCCGCGCTCGGCCAGCAGCTCGACGGTGGCGGCGGCAAAGGCCGGCAGCGCCGTATCGAACCGGTCCTGCGGCATGTGCCGGTAGGTGCGCACCAGCACACGCGGCGGCAAATCCACCAGTGCATGGGCCAGGTGCGGCGGCTCGACCAGTGGGCCGCAGCCGATGGCGTGGATCACCCGGCAAGGGCCCAGGTAGGGCAGGAGATCCACCTCGCCGATCGGCGCACCCTGCGGGTCGTAGTGCAGCGGCGCGTCGGCATGCGCGCCCACGTGCGGCGACATGGTGAGGGCCGACACGTTCACCGGGCAGCCCGGTGCGATCTCGGCCACCCATTGCTGGCTGTAGGCGGTGTCGCCCGGGAAGACCGGGGCACCGGCATGCACGGGCGGCGAGATGTCCCAGAGTCGCTTGGTCATCGGGGCAGGATAGGGTTCGAAGGGGTGGCCGGCAACCCTTGGTGGGGCCCGCGTTCCGGAAAAGTATAGGCCTGAATAGTTGACATGTGAAGTAATTCGCCCTAGATTCTCGTCACCCACCGGGTCGACCGCATTCCTGGAGTTCGCCCATGCCCCCGCTGCTGCCCAGCGCCCACACCGACACTTTCGCCCGAGACAGGCTGCCGCCTCCCGAGCTGTGGCCCGAGCTGCTGTTCGAGTTGCCGTCGCTGCGGTTCCCTGACCGCTTGAACTGCGTCGCCCTCCTGCTCGACGCCCGCGTGGAGGCTGGCGAGGGCGCCCGCCTGGCCATCCAGGGCGAGGGCGTGCGCTGGACCTATGCCGAGTTGCAGGCGCAGGTGAACCGCATCGCGAACGAGCTGGTGCAGGGCATGGGGCTGGTGAGCGGCCAGCGCGTGCTGCTGCGCGGCGCCAACACCCCCATGCTGGCGGCCTGCTGGCTGGCGGTCGTAAAGGCAGGCGGCATCGCCGTGGGCAGCATGCCGTTGCTGCGTGCGCGCGAGTTGCAGCCCATCATCGCCAAGGCCGAGATCAGCCACGCACTGTGCGACGCGCGGCTGGCCGACGAGTTGACGATGGCCCGCGAGAATGCGCCCACGCTGCGCCAGGTGGCCCTGTTCCACGACACCGGCCCCGATGGCCTGGAAGCGCGCATCGCACGACGCGACACGCGGTTCGACGCCGTGCCCACCTCGGCCGACGACGTCTGCCTGATGGCCTTCACCTCGGGCACCACCGGCACGCCGAAGGCCACGATGCACTTCCACCGCGACGTGATGGCCGCCTGCGCCTGTTGGCCGCCGCACGTGCTGCGCGCCACGCCGGACGATGTCTTCATCGGCAGCCCCCCGCTGGCGTTCACCTTCGGCCTGGGGGGCCTGCTGCTGTTCCCGATGTCCATCGGCGCCTCGACGGTGCTGGTGGAAAAGGCCTCGCCGGACACCCTGCCGGCCGCCATCGAACGCTACCGCGCCACCGTCTGCTTCACCGCACCCACCTCCTACCGTGCCATCGCGCTGCAGCAGCCGCGGCCCCATGACCTGGGCAGCCTGCGCAAGTGCGTCTCCGCTGGCGAGGCCCTGCCCGCCGCCACCCGCACGCTGTGGCGCGAGGCCACCGGCATCGAGCTGATCGACGGCATCGGTTCGACCGAGATGCTGCACATCTTCATCTCGGCCGACGAGGCGCATGCGAAGCCCGGCGCCACCGGCGTGGCGGTGCCCGGCTACCGCGCCTGCGTGGTCGACGAGGCCGGTCGCGAGCTACCGCACGGGCAGGTCGGCCGCCTGGCTGTCAAGGGCCCCACTGGCTGCAAGTACCTGGCCGACGCGCGCCAGGCGCAGTACGTGCAGAACGGCTGGAACCTCACCGGCGACGCCTACCGCGTCGACGAGGACGGCCAGTTCGTTTACCAGGCCCGCACCGACGACATGATCATCAGCGGCGGCTACAACATCGCCGGCCCCGAAGTCGAGAGCGCGCTGCTGCTGCACCCGGCCGTGGCCGAATGCGGCGTGGTCGGCGTGGCGGATGCGGAACGCGGCCAGATCGTCAAGGCCTACGTCGTGCTGAAGCCTGGTCATGCCGGCGACGCCACGATGACCCGCGCATTGCAGGATTTCGTCAAGCAGACCGTCGCCCCCTACAAGTACCCGCGCGCCATCGAGTACCGCACCGAACTGCCGCGCACCGAAACCGGCAAGCTGCAGCGCTTCCGGCTTCGGCAGGGCCCCACCACCTGAGAAGGAACCCCATGCACAAGGTCTTGCAACCCGCCCATTGGACGCCGCCGCGCGGCTACGTGAACGGTGTCGCCGCGCGCGGCACCCAGGTCTTCGTGGCCGGCCAGATCGGCTGGAACGCCCAGTGCCAGTTCGAGACCGACGACCTCATCGAGCAGACCCGGCAGGCACTGCTGAACGTGCGGGCCGTGCTGGCCGAGGCCGGCGCGGTGCCCGAGCACATCGTGCGCATGACCTGGTACCTGGTGGACCGCACCGAGTACCTGGCGCGCGCGAAGGAGATCGGCGCGGTGTTCCGCGACACCGTCGGCAGCTACGCGATCGCGATGACCGCGGTGCAGGTCAGTGCACTGATCGAGGCCCGAGCGAAGGTGGAGATCGAGGTCACCGCAGTCGTGCCCTGAAACGACAAAGGCCGCCCGAGGGCGGCCTTCTCTTGCTGGCGAAGAACCTGCTCAGGCCGAGAAGCTCGAACCGCAGCCACAGGTGGTGGTGGCGTTCGGGTTCTTGATCACGAACTGCGCGCCTTGCAGGTCTTCCTTGTAGTCGATCTCGGCGCCCATCAGGTACTGCAGGCTCATCGCGTCGATCAGCAGCGTGACGCCGTTCTTGCTCATC
>JADMKA010000219.1 GCA_018780145.1 Vitreoscilla sp.
CCGGGCGGTATCGCGAGCATTTGCAACGACGGATCAGCCGGCTTCCAGGCCCAACGCGGGCCCGACCCCAAGCCCGGCAGCCTCCTAGAATGCCCGCATGGTGACCCCCTCCTCCGCCCCGAGCAGCCGCAGCGACGAACTGGCCGCCCTGCTCGCGCGGGTCTCGCTGGGCGATCGTGCGGCATTTGCCACGCTTTATCGCCTGACGGCGGCGCATCTGTTGGGGGTGGTCTTACGTATCAACAGTGACAGGGCCCAAGCGGAGGACCTGCTACAGGAGGTCTACGTGAAGATTTGGGGCGCCGCAGGCAGCTTCGACGCCCAGCGGGCGCAGCCGATGACCTGGATGACCAGCATCGCGCGCCACCGGGCCATCGACAGCCTGCGCCGCAAGCAGGTGGAGCCGCAGTGGGTGACCACCCGCGCCGGCGCCGAGCCTGACGAGGACGACGAGTTGCTGGACCAGCTCGCCAGCAGCGACGCCGGCCCGATGGAGCTGCTGGGCCAGGCCGTGCAGGCGCGCTCGGTGGCCATCTGCCTGAAGGGCCTCACCGCCGAACAGCAGCAAACGCTGGCGCTGGCCTTCTACCAGGGCTTGTCGCACTCCGAGGTGGCCGACCAGCTGCGCCAACCGCTGGGCACCGTGAAGAGCTGGGTCCGCCGCGGCCTGCTGGCGCTGCGCAGCTGCCTGGAACGCGCCGGCGCCATCGATCCGGTCGGGGCCTGACATGGATTATTTCCGTGCCCCTCTCGCCGACCGCCTCGCCGCCGAGTACGTGCTGGGCACGCTGCGCGGCCCGGCGCGCCGCCGTTTCGACGCCTTGCTGCCGGCCCACCCCGCGCTGCGTGCCGCCGTGGCCCGCTGGCAAGACGCCCTGTTGCCGCTGGCCGCCAGCGTGAAGCCGGTACCCCCCTCGGCACGCGTCTGGTCGGGCATCGAGGCCCGGCTGTTCGCGGAACGCCAGGCCGCCAACGAACCCGCCGCGCCGGCCCGCTGGTGGCAGCGGGTGCTGCCATGGCGCGCCGCCACCGGCTTGGCCACGGCGGCCGCGCTGGCACTGGGCGTGGCCCTGAGCCTGCCGCAGCCGGCTCAGCCGCCGGTGCTGATCGTGATGTCGCCCAACGACGCCGCGGCCGCGGGCCCGGCCCTGCTCGCCAAGGCCCGATTCGTGGCCAGCGTCAGCGCCGATGGCCGCGGCCTGGTGCTCAAGCCACTGGATGCCTTGCCGATCGACGCCGACCGGGCGCTCGAGCTGTGGGCAGTGCCCCCGCAGGGCGCGCCACGCTCGCTGGGCCTGGTGGCCAAGGACGCCAGCACCCGGGTGATCCGGGTCGAGCTGCTGAAGAACACCGCGGCCTTCGCGGTCAGCGTCGAGCCCAGCGGCGGCTCGCCCACCGGCGCCCCCACCGGGCCGATCATTTCGGTGGGCAAGCTGGAGTCCTGATCTCCCGGCCCCGCATCCGATCGGGGCCCGGCTGCGTACCAAGCCCACATGCCGCGCGGCGGCATGCCCCGATGGAGATCTTCCGATGCGAACCCCTCTTCCTGCCCTGGGCTCTGCCCTGTTCGTCGTGCTGGCCGCTGGTTGCAGCTCGATGACCCCGATGCCCTCGCCGATGGTCGACAACGCCAGCCTGCCCGAGGCCGTGCGCGTCCCTGCGGGCCACCGCCAGACGATGCACACCGTCGGGCGCGGCGAGATCACTTACGAGTGCCGCGCCAAGAAAGACATGCCCACGGCCTTCGAGTGGGCCTTCGTCGCCCCGGTCGCCACGCTGGCGGACGCTGGCGGCAAGTCGGTCGGCCGGTACTACGCCGGCCCCACCTGGGAGGCGATGGACGGCTCCAAGGTCACCGGCAAGCAGGTCGCCGTGGCACCGGCCGCCGCCGGCAGCATCCCGCTGCAGCTCGTCAAGGCCGAGCCGGCCATGGGCATGGGCGCGATGCAGGGGGTGGCCTACATCCAGCGCCTGAAGACACAGGGCGGCATCGCCCCCGCCGAGGCCTGTGACGCCGCCAAGGCCCTGCAGCGTCGCCAGGTGGCCTACCAGGCCGACTACGTGTTCTACGCCACGAACTGAGCCCCTGGCGTGGCAAGGGCGGGTGCGTTCCTTGCATCTGCCCTGCCGCATGAGTGCCAGCGATCTGCGCCTGGCCGTGATCACCATGGCCGCCCACGTGCCCGACCTCGCCGACACCGAGGGCTGGGCCGAGGCGTTGCGCCTGCGCGATCTGGTGCAGGGCCTGGTGCAGGGCGGCTACCGCATCGCCGGCGTGCTGGGCGCCGATGCGCAGCTGCCCGAGCGGCTGGCCGCGCTGGCCCCCGACGTGCTGATCGTCGACGCTGAAAGCGGCGCCCGCGACGCC
Organism: Vitreoscilla sp.; assembly: GCA_018780145.1. GTDB lineage: Bacteria > Pseudomonadota > Gammaproteobacteria > Burkholderiales > Burkholderiaceae_C > Ideonella. The sequence goes on from JADMKA010000219.1 coordinate 2,369, forward strand.
ATCGAGCACGTGGTCTGGGCCACCCGCGACGCGCCGCGGCCCATCGTGCTGTTCACCGAGGAGCACGACCCGGCCCATGTGCGCGAGGCAGTGGCGGCCGGCGTGGTGGCCTATGTGGTCGCCGGGCTGGCGCCCGAGCGCGTGCGCCCGGTGATCGACGTGGCCATCGCCCGTTTCGAGCACGAGCAGCGCCTGCGGGTGGAACTGGCCAGCGCCCGGGGGCAACTGGCGGAGCGCGAGGTCGTGGCGCAGGCCAAGTCGGTGCTGATGCAGCGCCACGGCCTGAGCGAACCGCAGGCCTACGCACGCCTGCGCAAGACCGCCATGAACCACGGCGTGACCATCGCCGAGATCTCGCGCCGGCTGCTGGATGTGTCGGACCTGTTCGGCTGACCCGGCGCGTCCGTTCTTGGTGCAAACCCGCGCGGAAAATCCCGCTGCTGGTGCAGGCCGGCAGACTCCAAGGCCCGAAAGGCCTGGCACAACGCTTGCGTAGTAGCCCACGTGGCCCAACGAAGGGTCACTTGATCTGGTTGAACAGACTTCAGGTATTTGGACAAAGGCGTCCGACCGGCATGACCCCCGTGGTCCTGCTGTCGGGCGCCTCTTTTTTTGCCGCTCAAGGAACCGACCGATGCACACGCCCGCTCCCTATTCCTCCCTGGTCGCCCCCGATTTCAGCCGGCGCCGCGTGCTGCAGGCCGCCTCGGCGATGGCCGTCGGCGCTGCGGCCGGCCTGCCCTCGCCGGGCGCCTGGGCCCAAGGCTCGGACAAGCCCGAGAAGGAGGAGGTTCGCATCGGCTTCATCCCGCTGACCGACTGTGCCAGCGTGGTGATGGCCTCGGTGCTGGGCTTCGACAAGAAGTACGGCATCAAGATCATCCCGACCAAGGAAGCCTCGTGGGCCGGCGTGCGCGACAAGCTGGTCAATGGCGAGCTCGACATGGCGCATGTGCTGTGGGGCTTGATCTACGGCGTGCAGATGGGCGTGGCCGGGCCGAAGAAGGACATGGCCATCCTGATGAACCTGAACCACAACGGCCAGGCCATCACGCTGTCGAAGAAGCTGGCCGACAAGGGCGCGGTGGACGGCGCCTCGCTGGCCAAGCTGATGGCCACCGACAAGCGGGAGTACACCTTCGCGCAGACCTTCCCGACCGGCACCCACGCGATGTGGCTGTACTACTGGCTGGCCTCGCACGGCATCAACCCGATGAAGGACGCCAAGGTGATCACCGTGCCGCCACCGCAGATGGTGGCCAACATGCGGGTGGGCAACATGGACGGCTACTGCGTCGGCGAGCCCTGGAACCACCGCGCCATCATCGACGGCATCGGCATCACCGCCACCACCACGCAAGACGTGTGGAAGGACCACCCCGAAAAGGCCCTGGGCACCACCGGCGAGTTCGCCAAGAAGTACCCCAACACCTGCCGCGCGGTGATCATGGCCATCCTGGAGGCGGGCCGCTGGATCGATGCCAGCCTGTCCAACAAGAACAAGATGGCCGAGACGGTGGCCGACAAGGCCTATGTCAACACCAGCGTCGACGCGATCAACCAGCGCATCCTTGGCCGCTACCAGAACGGCCTGGGCAAGACCTGGGACGACCCGAACCACATGAAGTTCTTCAACGACGGGGTGGTGAACTACCCGTACCTGTCGGACGGCATGTGGTTCCTGACCCAGCACAAGCGCTGGGGCCTGATCAAGGACCACCCGGACTACCTGGCCATCGCCAAGAGCGTCAACCAGACGGCCCTGTATGCGCAGGCCGCCTCGGCGCTGAAGGTCAGCGTGCCGAAGGATCCGATGCGCAGTTCCAAGATGGTCGACGGCGTGGTCTGGGATGGCAAGGATCCCGCCAAGTACGCCGACGCGTTCAAGGTCCGCGCCTGACGCGCACCGCACAGGAGAACACCATGGTCAGTGCCGTCTTCCATTCGCCGCTCGCCGGCTCCGCGGCCGCCGAGCCGGCTCCCGTTGCCGTCAAGGCCGCCCCGGCGCCTGCGCCCACCCCGAGCGCACCACGCCGGCCCAGCCGGGCACCCATCGACTGGCGCGGCATCTGGCTGCAGGTGCTGCCGCCGGTGCTGGGGCTGGCCCTGCTGATCGGCATCTGGGCTGTGTTGACCATCAAGTCGGAGTCGTTTCCGTCACCGGCTCAGACCTTCGATGCCGCCGTCAAGCTGTTCGCCGATCCGTTCTACAGCAACGGGCCGAATGACCAAGGCATAGGCTGGAACATCCTGTTCTCGCTGGAGCGGGTGGCGGTGGGCTTCGGCCTGGCCGCGCTGGTGGGCATCCCGCTGGGCTTCATCATCGGCCGCTTCGAGTTTTTCAGCCGCATGTTCTCGCCGCTGATCAGCCTGCTCAAGCCGGTGTCGCCGCTGGCCTGGCTGCCGATCGGCCTGCTGGTGTTCAAGAGCGCCAACCCGGCCGCCATCTGGACCATCTTCATCTGCTCGATCTGGCCGATGGTGGTCAACACCGCGGTGGGCGTGCAACGCGTGCCGCAGGATTACCTGAACGTGGCCAAGGTGCTGAACCTGTCGGAGTGGAAGGTCATCACGCGCATCCTGTTTCCCGCCGTGCTGCCCTACCTGCTGACCGGCGTGCGCCTGTCGGTGGGCACCGCCTGGCTGGTGATCGTCGCCGCCGAGATGCTGACCGGCGGCGTGGGCATCGGCTTCTGGGTCTGGGACGAGTGG
>JADMKA010000077.1:0-35341 GCA_018780145.1 Vitreoscilla sp.
GTGGCCATCGTCGAGATCGGCGGCACGGTGGGCGACATCGAGTCCCTGCCCTTCCTCGAAGCGGTGCGCCAGCTGAGCCTCAAGCTCGGCCCCACCAACACGGCATTCGTCCACCTCACCTATGTGCCGTGGATCGCCGCCGCCGGCGAGCTCAAGACCAAGCCCACCCAGCACACGGTGCAGAAGCTGCGCGAGATCGGCATCCAGCCCGACGTGCTGCTGTGCCGCGCCGACCGCGCCATCCCGGACGACGAGCGCGAGAAGATCTCGCTGTTCACCAACGTGCCGCAGCACGGGGTGATCTCGATGTGGGATGTGGACTCCATCTACAAGGTGCCGCGCATGCTGCACGAGCAGGGGCTGGACGAGTTGATCTGCATGAAACTGCAGTCGCTCACCCGCCCGGCCGACCTGCGCCGCTGGGACACGCTGGTGCACGAGGTCGAGCACCCGCGCGGCGAGGTCACCATCGCGATGTGCGGCAAGTACACCGACCTGTCGGACAGCTACAAGTCGCTCAACGAGGCCTTGCGCCACGCCGGCCTGCACAACCACGTGCGGGTGAAGATCGAGTACGTGGACGCCGAGACGCTCACCGACGACAACGCTGCCGAGCACCTCGGCCGCTATGACGCGGTGCTGGTGCCGGGCGGCTTCGGCAAGCGCGGCGTGGAGGGCAAGATCAGCGCCGCCCGCTTTGCGCGCGAGCACAAGCTGCCCTACCTGGGCATCTGCCTGGGCATGCAGGTGGCCACCATCGAATACGCCCGCCACCTGGCCGGCCTGGAAGGCGCCAACTCCACCGAGTTCGAGCCTGCCGCGCCGCACCCGGTGATCGCCCTGATCGACGAGTGGCAGGACAGCGACGGCACCATCCAGAAGCGCAGCGCCCAGTCGGATCTCGGCGGCACCATGCGCCTGGGCGCGCAGAGTTCGGACGTCAAGCCCGGCACGCTGGCCCACGAGATCTACGGCCCGGTCGTCACCGAGCGCCACCGCCACCGCTACGAGGCCAACGAGCACTACCTCGATCGCCTGCAGCAGGCCGGCCTGGTGATTTCGGCCATCACCCAGCGCGAGAAGCTGACCGAGATCGTCGAGTTGCCGCGCAACGTGCACCCGTGGTTCGTCGGCGTTCAGTTCCACCCCGAGTTCAAGTCCACCCCGTGGGATGGCCATCCGCTGTTCAACAGCTACATCAAGGCGGCTTTGGCGCACCAGGCCGAGAACCAGAAGGCGGCAGCATGAAGCTCTGTGGTTTCGAGGTTGGCCTCGACAAGCCCTTCTTCCTGATCGCCGGCCCCTGCGTCGTCGAAAGCGAGCAGCTTCAGATGGACGTCGCCGGGCGCCTGAAGGAGATGACCGGCAAGCTGGGCATCCCCTTCATCTTCAAGTCCAGCTACGACAAGGCCAACCGCTCCAGCGGCACCTCGTTCCGCGGCCCGGGCATGGAGCGCGGGCTGGAGATCCTGGCCAAGGTGCGGCGCGAGCTGAACGTGCCCATCCTGACGGATGTGCACAGCGAGGCGGAGATCCCCGCTGTCGCTGCGGTGGTCGACGTGCTGCAGACCCCCGCCTTCCTGTGCCGCCAGACCGATTTCATCCACGCCGTCGCGCGCAGCGGCAAGCCGGTGAACATCAAAAAGGGCCAGTTCCTTGCACCGGGCGACATGAAGAACGTGATCGCCAAGGCGCGCGAGGCCGCCCGTGACGCCGGCCTGCCGACGGATGTGTTCATGGCCTGCGAGCGCGGTGCCAGCTTCGGCTACAACAACCTGGTGTCCGACATGCGCAGCCTGGCCATCATGCGCGAGACGGGTGCGCCGGTGGTCTTCGACGTCACCCACAGCGTGCAGTTGCCCGGCGGCCAGGGCACCAGCTCGGGAGGCCAGCGCGAGTTCGTGCCGGTGCTGGCGCGTGCCGGCGTGGCGGTCGGTGTCGCCGGCCTGTTCATGGAGACCCACCCCGATCCCGCGAATGCGCTGTCCGACGGCCCCAATGCCGTGCCGCTGAAGCACATGGCCGCACTGCTGGAGCAGCTCGTCGCGCTGGACCGTGTGGTGAAGGCGCAGCCGTTCCTCGAGAACGATTTCAGCTGCTGAGAGCCCGAAACTTGATGCCCGCAGGTAACCGAATTCCGGCATCCTGCGCGCCGCGTACCCTGCAAAAACCGGAGTGAGATGAATGAGTGCCATTGTTGACATCGTCGGCCGCGAGATCCTGGACAGCCGCGGCAACCCCACCGTCGAATGCGACGTGCTGCTGGAAAGCGGCACCCTGGGCCGCGCCGCCGTGCCCTCGGGCGCTTCCACCGGCTCGCGCGAGGCCATCGAGCTGCGCGACGGCGACAAGAGCCGCTACCTCGGCAAGGGCGTGCTGAAGGCGGTGCAGAACATCAACAACGACATCAGCGAGGCCGTGCTGGGCCTGGACGCCTCCGAGCAGGCCTTCCTCGACAAGACCCTGATCGACCTCGACGGCACCGACAACAAGGGCCGCCTGGGCGCCAACGCGATGCTGGCGGTGTCGATGGCCGTGGCCAAGGCGGCGGCGGAGGAATCCGGCCTGCCGCTGTACCGCTACTTCGGCGGCATGGGCGGCGTGCAGCTGCCGGTGCCGATGATGAACGTCATCAACGGCGGCGCCCACGCCAACAACAGCCTGGACCTGCAGGAGTTCATGATCATCCCGGTGGGTGCGCCCAGCTTCCGCGAAGCGCTGCGCTACGGCGCCGAGGTGTTCCACGCGCTGAAGAAGATCATCGACACCAAGGGCATGAGCACCACGGTGGGCGACGAGGGCGGCTTTGCCCCCAGCCTGCCCAGCCACGAGGCCGCCATCCAGCTCATCCTCGAAGCCATCGACAAGGCCGGCTTCACCGCCGGCTCGCAGATCGCCATCGGCCTGGATTGCGCCGCCAGCGAGTTCTACAAGGACGGCAAGTACCACCTGGCCGGAGAGGGCCTGCAACTCACCGCCCCCGAGTGGACCGACATCCTCGCCACCTGGGTCGACAAGTACCCGATCATCTCGATCGAAGACGGCATGCACGAGGGCGATTGGGACGGCTGGAAGCACCTGACCGAACGCCTGGGCAAGAAGGTGCAGTTGGTCGGCGACGACCTGTTCGTCACCAACACCAAGATCCTGAAGGAAGGCATCGACAAGGGCATTGCCAACTCGATCCTGATCAAGATCAACCAGATCGGCACGCTGACCGAAACCTTCGCCGCCATCGAGATGGCCAAGCGCGCCGGCTACACCGCCGTGATCAGCCACCGCTCGGGCGAGACCGAAGACTCGACCATCGCCGACATCGCCGTGGGCACCAACGCCGGCCAGATCAAGACCGGCTCCTTGAGCCGCAGCGACCGCATGGCCAAGTACAACCAGCTGCTGCGCATCGAAGAGGATCTGGGCGACGTCGCGTTCTACCCGGGCCGGGCTGCCTTCTACAACCTGAAGTGATGGGGCGGCGGCCCTCCTGCACAATTCGCCCATGAGACTGCTGCCCGTCGCCCTCGCCACCCTCCTGGTGCTGGTGCATGCCGAGCTCTGGTTCGGCAAGGGTGGCGTGCCGCACCGCATGATGCTGCAGGCCGAGCTGGCCCAGCAGCAGGCGGCCAACGCACAGGCGCGCGCGGTCAACGAGCAGTTGGCCGCCGAGGTGGCGGATCTGCGCGAAGGCACCGAGATGGTCGAGGAGAAGGCCCGGCTCGAGATGGGCATGGTCAAGCCGGACGAGACCCTGGTCGTCGTCAGCGCGGCCGCCCGCTGAGCCGCGCAGCCGACGTGGACAGCCTGCTGCAGGCCGCGGCGCCCTTGATGGCGGTCGCCTTCGACCTCTGGGGCAGCCCCACCACCTGGCTGGAGATCGTGGCCTGCGTGCTCGCGGTCTGGATGGTGGTCTGCAACATGCGGGTCGACCCGCTCGGCTGGCCGCTGGCCATCGCGAGTTCCTTGCTCTATGCGCTGCTGTTCGCCCAGTCGCGCCTGTACGGCGAGGCGGGCCTGCAGATCTTCTTCGTGGTGGTCGCCGGCTGGGGCTGGTGGCAGTGGCTGCGCGGGCGCGGCGACGACGGCACGGCGCTCAAGGTCCATCGGCTGGCTACCCTGCACCGGTTGCAGGCCCTCGCGCTCACGCTGGCCGCCTGGCCGCTGCTGGGCTGGGCCCTGGCCCGCTTCACCAACTCCGATGTGCCCTACCTCGACGCCCTGCCCACCGTGGGCAGCATCGCCGGCCAGTTTCTGCTGGGCCGCAAGCTGATCGAGAACTGGCCGGTGTGGGTGGCGGTGAACGCCGTCAGCGTCGCCCTGTTTGCGGTCAAGGGGCTGTGGTTGACAGTCGGTGTGTACCTCGTCTTCGGCGTGCTGGCCGTGGCCGGCTGGCGCGCCTGGCGGGCGCTGGAGGGCCAGGTCCGTGCGTGAGGCACGCCGCCCGCCCTGGCGGCTGGCCATCGTCGGTGCCGAAAGCACCGGCAAGAGCACCTTGGCGCAGGCGCTGGCCCAGCGGCTGGCCGCGTTGGGCCCCTGGCGCACGACCTGGGTCGCGGAGCACCTCCGCGAGTGGTGCGACGCACGGGGCCGCACGCCGCTCGCCCACGAACAGGCGGGCATCGTCGCCGAGCAGGCCCGCCGCGTCGAAGCGGCCGAAGCGGCACACGACATCGTGGTCTGCGACACCACCCCGCTGATGACCGCCGTCTACAGCCGCCAGGTCTTTGCCGACCGCTCGCTGGACGCCATGGCGCTGGCCTGGCAGCAGCAATGCCACCTCACCCTGCTGACCGCGCTGGACCTGCCCTGGCAGGCCGACGGCCTGCAGCGCGACGGCCCGCAGGTGCGCGCCCCCGTGGACGCCACGCTGCGCGAACTGCTGATCGGCGCGAAGCTGCCCTTCGTGGTGATCGCGGGCCAGGGCGCGGCGCGCCTGGAAGCCGCCGTCGATGCGGTGACACCCCATCTGTTGGCTGGCACCTCGGGCGCGACCGGGCTGTTCACCCGCCTGGCGCAACGCGATGCCGCCCAGCCCGCCTGGGCCTGGGTCTGTGACACCTGCGATGCACCCGACTGCGAGCACGCCAGCCTGAAGCAGGCGCGAGAGCGGCTACTGCAGGGCCGGTGAGCCCGGCGGCTGGTCGCGGCCCGGGGTGAACAGCTCGCCCACGTCGACCGCGTCGAAGTGGTACTGCAGGCCGCAGAACTCGCACCCGATCTCGATGTTGCCGCGCTCGGCCAGGATGTCGTCCGCCTCCTCGCGGCCCAGGCCCCCCAGCATCGCCCGCACCCGGTCGCGCGAGCAGGAGCAGGCGAAGTGCGGGCGCAAGGGCTCGTAGCGGACCACCGGCTCCTCCCAGAACAGGCGCCTCAGCACGGTGTCCGCATCCAGGGTCAACAGTTCCTCGCGGGTCAGCGTGGCGGCCAGGTGGGCGATGCGGTTGAAGCCCTCGGACAGGCCGATCAGGTCTTCATTCGAGGTTGCGCCCAGGTTGCCCGAACCTTCCACCGGCAGCCGCTGGATCAGCAGGCCGGCGGCCATCTCGTCGTTGGCCGCCAGGATCAGCCGCGTGTCCAGTTGCTCGGACTGCAGCATGTAGTGCTCCAGCACCTGCGACACCGCCTGCAGCGGCTCGCGCTGGTCACCGTGCAGCGGCACCACGCCCTGGTAGGGCTGCTGGCCGGGCAGGCGGTCCTGAGGGTCCAGCGTGATCGCGCAGCGGCCCTTGCCGTGCAGGTTCAGCATGGCCTCCAGCCGGGCATCGGCCGGCACCTCGCCCACCACCTTGGCGGTGGCGCGAAAGCTCAGGTCCGAGCGCGACTCGGCCACGGCCAGCTTGACCGGCCCGTCGCCGAACACCTGCAGGATCAGCGAGCCGTTGAACTTGATGTTGGCCTGCATCAGCGTCGACGCCGCGGCCATCTCACCCAGCAGCTCACGCACCGGTTGCGGGAACGCGCCGATGCCCTCGCGCCGCTTCAACACCGTCTTCCAGCTGTCGGTCAGGCGCACCAGCATGCCGCGGACCGGCAGGCCTTCGAACAGGAATTTATGGAGTTCACTCATGCAGCTTCAGATACGTTTCAGGTGGGTGCGGTGGCGCTCGGCGTTCTCGACATAGTGCGCGGCACTCCACCTCAGGCGCTCGATCTGTTCGGGCGTCAGTTCGCGCACCACCTTGGCCGGGCTGCCGACGATCAGCACGCCGTCCGGGAACTCCTTGCCCTCGGTGACCAGCGCCCCGGCACCCACGATGCTGTTGCGCCCGATGCGCGCCCCGTTGAGGATGACAGACTGGATGCCGATCAGCGAGTTGTCGCCCACCGTGCAGCCGTGCAGCATCGCCTGGTGGCCCACCGTCACGCCGGCACCCAGTGAGAGCGGCACGCCGGCATCGGTGTGCAGCACGCAGCCGTCCTGGATGCTGGTGCGCTCGCCGACGGTGATCCAGTCGTTGTCGCCGCGAATCACCGCGCCGTACCAGATGCTGGCCTGCGAGCCCAGCGCCACGCGCCCGATCACCTGGGCCGAATCGGCCACCCAGGCCGTGGGGTCGATCCGCGGCGCATCGTCGCCGAGTTGGTAGATGGCCATGGAGATCCTTGTTCGGTGGGGCGCGGCGGCAAGGGCACAATTCTAAAGATGCGTGCCGAAGCGTTGAAGGTCTTGTGCGTGGCGGAGCCGGAATCCAAGGCCCGCCAGGCGCGCGAGTTGCTGGCGGCATCGCGCGGCGGGGCATCCATCGACCCCCAGGTGGTGCTGGTACCGGATTCGCCCCTTCCCGGCCGGCCAGCCCGGCCCGCCCTGGTCACCGCCATCCAGGTGCCCCGGCGTTCGCCCTTCACCACCGCGGGCCGCGCCGCCCTGCTGCACGCCATCTGCCACATCGAGTTCAATGCCATCAACCTCGCGCTCGACGCCACCTGGCGATTTGCCGGCATGCCCGAGGCCTTCTACCGCGACTGGCTGCAGGTGGCCGGCGAGGAGGCCCTGCACTTCACGCTGCTGCGCGAGCACCTGCAAAGGCTGGGCCACGACTACGGTGACTTCGACGCCCACGATGGCCTGTGGAGCATGGCCGAGAAGACGAAGGACGACATCGTGGCCCGCATCGCCCTGGTGCCCCGCACGCTCGAAGCCCGAGGGCTTGACGCCACGCCACCGCTGCAGGCCAAGCTGCGCAAGGCCGGCGATCTTCGTGCGGTGGAGATCCTCGACGTGATCCTGCGCGACGAGATCGGGCACGTGGCCATCGGCAACCGCTGGTACGCCTGGCTGTGCCGGCGTGAAGGACTGGAACCGATCAGCACCTATGCCGAGTTGACCCTGAAGTACCAGGCACCGCGCCTGCGCGCACCCTTCAACCTGAGTGCGCGAGAGGCCGCTGGTTTCACGCCCGAGGAACTCGCGCGGCTGTGAATCAGCCCTCGAAGAAGTAGCGCTTCAGGCCGGCCAGGATCATCTCGACGGCAATGGCGGTGAGCACCAGCCCCATCAGTTTCTCCAGCGCCGAGACCATGGGTGTGCCCAGCAGCTTGCGGATGCGCTCGGCCAGCAGCAGCACGATGCCGCTGATGGCCATTGCCAGCGTCAACGCCGCCACCCAGTGCACGATCCTCTCCGGCTGGCGCGAGGCCAGCAGCAGCACCGTGGCCATCGCCGAAGGCCCCGCCAGCAACGGCACCGCAAGCGGGAAGATCATCGGCTCGCGTTGGCCGTCCGACGCGTAGACCTCGCCGCCCGAGGCGAAGATCATCCGGATGGAAATGATCAGCAGGATCACGCCGCCGGCGACCTCGAGGGACCGCTCGGACAGGTGCATCAGGCTCAGGAAGCCCTGGCCGGTGAACATGAAGGTCAGCAGGACAGAGAACGCGATCGCCACCTCGCGCATGGCGACCCGGGTGCGCCGCTCTGGCGCCACGCCTCGCAGCACCGAAATGAAGATCGGCAGGCTGCCGAACGGGTCCAGCACCAGCAGCAGCAGGACGAAGGCCGAAACGAAGTTGTGGTCCATGGCCAGGATTGTGCCGTCCGGGCCGTTGTCCGGCCGACGTTGCAGGAGCGCGACATCGTGCCCCTATCCCGTGCGCACGTCACAAATACCCGGCCCTGTTTCGGTGCATGTTTCTAGAATCTCCTGATGTCGTGAATCGCCCGCTTGGAGGCAACTGCCTCCAAGCAGGATGAAGAAAGCCCTGGAGTCCCCCATGAAGCTGTTGCCCCTGCCCGCCGCCCTGGCCCTGGCCATTGCAGCCCCCGCGTTCGCCCAGAGCAGCGTCTCGATTTACGGCCGTCTGAACGTGACGGTCGAGAGCGTCAGTCGCAACGGCGGCGACCGCACCGGCGAAATCAACAACAACTCGTCGCGCATCGGTTTCAAGGGCACGGAAGACCTGGGCGGCGGCATGAAGGCCGGTTTCCAGATCGAGCACGGCTTCGACCCGAGCACCGGCACCGCCGGCGCCGCGTTCTGGGGCCGTCAGGCTGAAGTGAACCTGAGCGGCGGCTTCGGCACCGTCCGGCTGGGCACCTTCACCAGCGAGGCCTACTACGCCACGTCCGACTACATCGGCATGCACAACCACGAGACCGGTGACTCGTCGGATGCCTTCTACACCTACCTCGGCCGCAACGCCAACAAGGTGGGCTACATGTCGCCCAGCCTGGGCGGCCTGGTGCTCCACGCGTCGGTGTCCGTCGCCGAGGGCACCGACACCGAGAAGACCTACGACCTGGCAGCCAACTACGATGCGGGCCCGCTGCACCTGGGTGCCGGCTACGAGAAGAATGGCGACGCCACGCAGTTCGCGGTGCGCGGCCTGTACGAGCTGGGTGCCGTCACCCTCGGCGCGTACGTGCAGCGCTCGGACCTGCCGCTCGCGGGCGACGCCGTCCACGTGCGCTTCTCGGTCATGTACGCGCTGGGCGCGTCCGAGTTCCACCTCAACGTGGCCCGGGGTGGCGAGTACGCCAACGTGCACCGCAGCGACGCCGCCCAGTACACGCTCGGCTACAACTACAACCTCAGCAAGCGCACCAAGGTCTACGGCTACTACACCCGCATCGACCGCGACGACGTGGTGCGGTTCTACGGTGGCAACTACGACGCCGTGGCCCTGGGCATCCGCCACAACTTCTGAGCCTCGCCCCCCCCCCGGACAAGCCCGCCCTGGGCCGGCTTTTTCGTGCCCGGCTCAGCCCCGCGGATGGTGGCGCGCGTGCAGGGCTTTCAGCCGCTCGCGCGCCACATGGGTGTAGATGGTCGTGGTCGAGATGTCCGCGTGGCCCAGCAACATCTGCACGGCGCGCAGGTCGGCGCCATGGTTCAGCAGGTGGGTGGCGAAGGCATGCCGCAAGGTGTGCGGCGACAGCGGCACGTTCACACTGCCGCTTAGTGCGTGCCGCTTGACCAGCGTCCAGAACATCTGGCGGGTCATCGGGCCGCCACGGGCCGTGACGAACAGCGCCGGGCTGCCCTGCCCAGCCAGGATCGCCGGCCGCGCCTCGGCCAGGTAGCGCTCGATCCAGCTCGCCGCCTCCTCGCCGAACGGGACCAGGCGTTCGCGTGAGCCCTTGCCGGTGACCCGCACCACGCCGTCGGCCAGGCTGAGCTGCACGCTGTGCAGGCCCACCAGCTCGCTGACCCGCAGGCCGCTGGCGTACATCAGCTCCAGCATGCAGCGGTCGCGCAGGCCCAGGGGCGTGGCCACGTCCGGCGCCCCGAGCAGGGCCTCCACCTGGGCCTCGCTGAGCGTCTTGGGCACGCGCAGGGGCTGGTGCGCCGGGGCCAGGCGCAGGGTCGGGTCCTGCATCACCCAGCGCTCGCGCAGGGCCCAGCGGTAGAAGCGCCGGAACACCGCCAGCCGGCGGTTCGCGCTGGCGGTGCGGCTGCCCGCGTGGCGGGCCGTGGCATAGCCCAGCAGATCGTCTTCCCGAGCCGTGGCCAGGCTGCGGTCGGTGTTCGCCGCCAACCAGGCGTGCAGCAGCGTCAGGTCGCGGCGGTAGGCCGCCAGCGTGTTCGCGGCCAGGCCATCCTCGACCCACAGCGCCGCGGCGAACGCATCGATCAAGGGCTCGGCGGGTGGGGCGGCAGGCGGGTCGCTCATCGGGCCTGAAGCGTACCTCGGCCCTGGCACACTGGCCCGATGTCGACCATGCTCCTCTTGCTGCCGGACTTCATGCTGATCGTCGCCGGCTACCTGATCTGCCGGCACACCGCGCTGGACCGCCCGCTGTGGGACGGCGTGGAAAAGCTCGTGTACTACCTGCTGTTCCCGGTGCTGCTGTTCGTGTCCATCGTGCGCCAGCCCATCCATCCCGGCGCGCTGCTGAGCTTTGCCGGCTGCGGCGTGGCGGTGGTGTCCTGCGGCATCGTGCTGTCGTACGCGCTGGCGCACTGGCCGGGGGTCGACGCCCGCACCCACGCGTCGGGCGCGCAGGCGGCCTTCCGTTTCAACTCCTATGTCGGGCTTGCCTTGGCCGAACGCCTGGGCGGCCTGCAGGGCGTGGCCTGGATCGCACTGCTGGTGGCCGTTTGCGTGCCGTTGTGCAACGTGGCCGCGGTGTGGCCGCTGGCCCGTCAGTCGGGCCAGCACTTCGGCGGCCAGTTGCTGCGCAACCCGCTGATCATCGGCACCGTGTCCGGCCTGCTGGCCAACCTCGCCGGCTTTCAGCTGCCCGACGTCGTGGCCCTGCCGCTGCAGAAGATCGGAGCGGCGGCCCTGCCGCTGGGGCTGATGGCGGTCGGCGCCGGCCTGCGCATGGGCGCCCTGCGCGACGCCCCGGCCCTGGCCGCCGCCCTGCTCGCCATCCGGCACCTGGTGCTGCCGGCGGTCGCGGTGGCGCTGGTGATCGCGGTCGGCCTTCCGGCGGGCCAGCAGACCATCGTGGTGGCCTTCGCCGCGCTGCCCACCGCCTCCAGTGCGTACGTGCTGGCCACCCGCATGGGTGGGCACGGCGCCTTCGTCGCCGGCCTGGTCAGTGTGTCGACGCTGCTGGCGATGCTGGGCCTGCCAGTGGCCCTGGCCTCATTGAACGCCCTGCGATAGCGCCCAGTCGATGTGCTCGCGCAGCAGCGGCGAGGCGGCCTCGCGGGCCGTAGCCAGGGCCGTGCGCAGCGCTGCCATGTCGGCGCCGCCGGCCTCGAGCGCGTTGCCCATCGCCACTGCCAGGTTGCGCTGCCAACGCCCGTGCCCGATGCGTCGGATCGCGCTGCCCTCGGTGCGGCACAAGAACTCGGCCTCGTCCCAGGCCCAGAGCTCCAGCAGCGTGGCCGCCCCCAGCGGCGCACGCTCGTCGAAATCCGGCAGACTGGCACGCTGCGCGTACTTGTTCCATGGGCAGGCCAGCTGGCAGTCGTCGCAGCCGTAGATGCGGTTGCCCACCAGCGGCCGCAGCGCCTCGGGGATGGCCCCGGCATGCTCGATGGTCAGGTAGGAGATGCAGCGCCGTGCATCCAGCCGATACGGGGCCACGATGGCCTGCGTCGGGCAAACCGTGAGGCAGGCCTCGCAGCTGCCGCAGTGCGCGCTCGCCGGCTCGCTGAGTGGCAGCGGCAGGTCGACGTAAATCTCGCCCAGGAAGAACATCGAACCCGCCTCGCGCGACAAGGCCAGCGTGTGCTTGCCGCGCCAGCCCAGCCCGCTGCGGGTGGCCAGCTCGGCCTCCAGCACCGGGGCCGAATCGGTGAACACCCGGTGGCCGAACGGCCCGGCCACCTCGGCAATGCGCTCGGCCAGGGCCTGCAGGCGCTGGCGCAGCACCTTGTGATAATCCCGCCCCCGGGCGTAGAGCGAGATCGTGGCCTGGCCCGGCTGCGCCAGCCGCTGCCATTCGCGCGCCGGCCAATCCGGGGGTGTCGATGCCGGCAGGTAGTCCATGCGCGCCGTGATGACACGCACCGTGCCCGGCACCAGCTCCGCCGGGCGAGCGCGCCTCAGTCCGTGTGCGGCCATGTAGGCCATCTCGCCGTGAAAGCCGGCGTCCAGCCAGGCCAGCAGGCCGGGCTCGGCGGCGGCCAGATCCACGTCGGCCACGCCGATCTGGGAGAATCCGAGTGAACTCGCCCATGTTTGGAGTTGCCGGGCCACTGCCGTGACCGCTTCGTGACCTTGACCCATCTGCCGATTCTAGAAACACGCACCCTGAACTGGCCCGACGAAGCGGCCTGTGGCCTTTTCGCCGCCCAAATCGCGCAGCAGCCCGCGTTGCACGATGCCCGCATCGAGCTCGACGGCCCGCTGGGTGCCGGCAAGACCACCTTCGTGCGCCACCTGCTCCGTGCGCTTGGCGCCACCGGCCGCATCAAGAGCCCCACCTACGCGGTCGTCGAGCCCTATGAGCTGTGTACGCCGAAAGGCCAGCCGCTGGCCGTCTCGCATTTCGACTTCTACCGCTTCGACGACCCCCACGAATGGGCCGACGCCGGCCTGCGCGATCTCTACGCCGAACCCGGCCTGAAGATCGCCGAGTGGGCCGAGAAGGCCGCGCCGTACCTGCCGCCGCCCGACCTGCGGCTCACGCTGGCCCCGCAGCCCGACGACAGCCGCACGGTCTGCGCCGAGGCCTTCAGCGCCACCGGCCTGGCCTTGCTGCACGGGGCCGCCGCATGATGCGCCGCCGCGAAGCGCTCACCGGCCTGGGCACCGTGGTGCTCACCCTCGGGCCTGCGGAGCTGGCCTGGGGCGCGGCGATCCTCGCGGTGCGGGTCTGGCCGGCCACCGAGTACACCCGGGTGACCATCGAGTCCGACCAGGCGCTCACGGCCCAGCATTTCCTGGCCGACAACCCGCAGCGCCTGGTGGTCGACATCGACAACCTGGAGCTCAGCCCGGCCCTGCGCGAGCTGGTCGGCAAGGTCCGCCCGGACGACCCCTTCATCGCCGGTGTGCGGGTCGGCCAGAACCTGCCCCGCGTGGTGCGCCTGGTGATCGACCTGAAGCAGGCCGCCAAGCCGCAGCAGTTCACCCTGACGCCGGTGGCCGCCTACCAGCACCGACTGGTCTTCGACCTCTACCCCACCGAAGCCGCCGACCCGCTGCTGGCCCTGATCCGCGAGAAGGACGTCGCCGAGCGCGACGCCGCGAAATCGGTCCAGGATGCCCTGGGCGAGTTCATCGGCCGGGTCGACAAGCCCCTGCCGGCCGTGCCACCGGTGGCCGCGGCCTCTGCCCCCGGCCAGAGCCCCGCGCCGCTGCCGGCGCCGTCACGCGAGTTGAAGGACCGCATCAACCGCCTGATCGTCATCGCCATCGACCCCGGCCACGGCGGCGAGGACCCCGGCGCCATCGGCCCCAGCGGCCTGCGCGAGAAGGACGTGGTGCTGCAGGTCGCGCTGCAACTGCGCGAACGCTTGAACGCCAAGCCCGGCATGCGCGCCATGCTGACCCGTGACGCCGACTACTTCGTGCCGCTTCACGAGCGTGTGGCCAAGGCCCGCCGGGTGCAGGCCGATCTCTTCGTCTCGATCCATGCGGACGCCTTCTTCACCCCCGAAGCCCGCGGCGCCAGCGTCTTTGCGCTGAGCCAGGGCGGCGCCTCGAGCACCGCCGCACGCTGGATGGCGCAGAAGGAAAACGCCGCCGACGTGGTGGGCGGGGTCAACGCCGCGGTGAAGGACAGCCAGGTCCTGAAAGCCCTGCTCGACATGAGCACCACCGCGCAGATCAAGGACAGCCTGCGTGTCGGCCACGAGGTGCTGAGCCGCATCGGCCACGTCGGCCGCCTGCACAAGAGCCGGGTCGAACAGGCTGGCTTCGCGGTGCTGAAGGCGCCGGACATCCCGTCCATCCTGGTCGAGACGGCCTTCATCTCGAACCCCGACGAGGAGGACAAGCTGCGCGACCCCGACTACCAGCGCCGCCTGGTCGAGGCGCTGTTCAGCGGCATCGAGCGCTACTTCGCGAAGAACCCACCGCTGTCGCGCAAGCGGACGAGTTAGGCATCACTGAGCCTGCTTGCTCTTGTTTGGAATTGACTTGTAGAACTCGGCAATCTGCGGAATGAATCTCTCGGGATTGCCGCCGACGAGGTTGGTCAACACAACAATGGCCAGCCCATCGTCTGGATAGACAATGAACGCAGCACGGTTGCCGCCGATTCCCGCCACCTGCCTTTGAGGCCCCGCTGCAAGCACTGGCCAGCCGGCCGCCCAGGCACCATCTGCACCGCTGTTGAGCTTTTCCGGAGTCCACATGCTCCGCTTGCTGGCCGCGCTGACGAGCCGGCCTGTCGACAGTGCAATGAGCCAACGCGCCAGCTCACCACCTGTTGTCTGGATGCCGCCGCCGGCGTGCAGGCTGTACGGTATGTCGTAAACCCAGTGAGACAAACGACTGGCGTCATCTGGCGCGAGCGTTCTGCGCGGGAAGTAGCTGTAGATCGTCGCCGCGTTCGGGACGAGGTCATAGCTGTCACCGAATGTCGTCAAGGGCATGTCTGCTACGGCAAACTGGCGTTCAGCGAGATACTGCCCATAGCTAGTCTTTGCCTGTTTGGCGATGATCTGCGCAAGCAGGCCATAGTTGGTTTGGTTGTATGAGAAGCTCTGGCCAACCGGGGCGTCGAGGGGCTGCTGCTTCACGGCCTTCCACATGCCCTCCTCGGTGGCGCCTGTGGTGGGGCCGGGTTGTTCAACGATATCCGGCAGCCCAGATGTATGAGCCAGCAATTGCCTGATGCGGATCTGGCGCCATGCGTTTGGCAATTCGTCAAGGTACAGAGCGACCGGCGCGTCGAGATTCACGAGGCCAGCTTCGGCAAGCTGCATCATGGCTACACCGGTGAAAGATTTCGTGCCAGAGTTCAGCGGAAACAGCGTCTGGCCCGTGACCGGCACGCGATTCTCCACGTTGGCGAATCCATAGCTCTCCGACAGCACAAGCTGATCGTCCTTGATGACCGCGACCTGCAACCCCGGAATGCGCCGCTCCTTCATCGTCCTCAGGATCAGTTGACGGGTCTGCTCGCTCGCCTCATCCAAGGCAGCCGCAGCATGTCCCGCTCCTGGCAGTGACACCAGAGCAGCGGCGACGATGGCGAAGAGGCGACGCTTTCCAATCAACATGAGTGTTCCCAGGACCAAGTTGCCAACCATTTGACCATCCTTGATGGCTCCCCCGATGAAAAGCGGGGCAGCCAGTGGGATGCCCTGTTGCGGTGCCTAACGCTCGACGTAAGGAGCATCGCGGAACGCCGCAAGCGCAAAGCGATACGCTGCCGCTGGCTCGGGCGCTGCACTGATGGCTCATCCGATGACGGGTGCGGGCATGGTGTCAGTCGCCGATCACGCCGCCGCCTGGCGGCGCCGCGCCCGCCAGGCGCCGAACAGCACGAACAGGCCGGGCAGCAGGATCATCGTCCAGATGATCTTGTCCAGGTGGGCCTTCACCCAGGGCACGTTGCCGAACAGGTAGCCGGCCAGCGTCACGCTGCCCACCCACAGCGCACCGCCGGTCACGTCGTAGAAGGTGAAGCGGCGCCGCGTCATCGCGGCCACGCCGGCCACGAAGGGAGCGAAGGTGCGCAGGAAGGGCATGAAGCGCGCAGCGATGATCGTGATGCCGCCATAGCGCTCGTAGAAATCATGCGCCTTCAGGAAGGCGGCCTTGTTGAACCAGCGCGAGTGCTCCCACTGGAACACCTTGGGCCCGATGGCACGCCCGATGGTGTAGTTGCTCTGATTGCCGGCCACCGCGGCCACGAACATCAGGCCCATCGAGGTGCCCAGGTCCATCAGCCCGGCACCGCACAGCGCACCCACGACGAACAGCAGCGAATCGCCCGGCAGAAAGGGCATCACCACCACGCCGGTCTCGACGAAGATGATGGCGAACAGCAGGGCATACACCCACACCCCGTACTGCGCCACGAAGGCGGCCAGGTGCACATCCACGTGCAGGACGAAGTCGATCAGCAGCGCAAACCATTCCATATGGCTGCGGATTATCCCGGCACGCCGGGGTGACCTTTCTACAATGCCCCGATGAACGCCCCCGAACCCGGCCGCGCCCACCGGGCGCGCCGCCCCATCCGCGAACTGCCCGACGAGCTGGTGAGCCAGATCGCCGCCGGCGAGGTCGTCGAGCGGCCGGCCTCGGTGGTGCGCGAGCTGGTGGACAACGCGCTGGACGCCGGCGCCAACCAGATCACCGTCAAGCTGATGGCCGGCGGCATCCGCGCCATCGTGGTGGAGGACGACGGGGCCGGCATCCCGGCGGCCGAGTTGCCGCTGGCCCTGAAGCGCCACGCCACCAGCAAGATCGCCTCGCTGGCCGAGCTGGAGGGCGTGGAGACCATGGGTTTTCGCGGCGAGGCGTTGGCGGCCATCGCCTCGGTCTCCGAGATGGCCATCGTCAGCCGCACCGCCGACGCACCGCACGCCCAGCGGCTGGAGGCACGCAGCGGCGAGTTGCAGCCCGCCGCCCGCGCCACCGGCACCAGCGTCGAGGTGCGCGAGCTGTTCTTCAGCACCCCCGCGCGCCGCAAGTTCCTGAAGAGCGAGGCCACCGAGCTGGCGCACGCCACCGAGGCGGTGCGCCGCCACGCGCTGGCCCGGCCGGACGTGGGCTTCGCGATCTGGCACGAGGGCAAGCTGGTCGAGCAGTGGCGCCGCGCCACCCACGAGCAACGCATGGCCGACGTGCTGGGGCCCGAGTTCGTGGCCGACAGCCGCGCGGTGGAGCAGGTGGCCGGCCCGATGCGGGTGCTCGGCCGCGCCGGCCTGCCCGAGGCCTCGCGCGCCCGGCCCGACCACCAGTACGCCTACGTCAACGGCCGCTTCGTGAAGGACAAGCTGGTGGCCCATGCGCTGCGCAGCGCCTACGAAGACGTGCTGCACGGCCAGCGCCAGCCGGCCTACGTGCTGTTCATCGACATCGACCCGACCCGCGTCGACGTCAACGTGCACCCGACCAAGATCGAGGTGCGCTTCCGAGAATCCGGCGAGGTCTACCAGGCCGTGCGGCGCGCGGTCGAGGGGGTGCTGGCGGCCACCGCCGGCAGCACCCAGGGGCGTGCCGTCGAGCCCATGTCACCCGCGCAGGCACCGGCGCTGCCTTCGGCCGCACCCTACACCGTGCCGGCCGCCGTGCCCTTTGCGGCCCAGCAGCAGCGTTTGAGCCTGGCCGACCTCGGCACCCTGTATGCCCGCGAAGCGCCGGCGCACTGGGAGGCACGCCCGGCAAGCGCCCTGGCCGCCGAGGCGCCCGCCCCCACCGAGGCCGCGCCCACCGACTGGCCGCTGGGCCGCGCCCTGGCCCAGGTGGCCGGCGTCTACGTGCTGGCGGAGAACGCGCAGGGCCTGGTGGTGGTCGACATGCACGCGGCCCATGAGCGCATCGTCTACGAGCGCCTGAAGGCCGCCGCCGACCAGGCCCCATTGGCTGCGCAGCCGCTGCTGATCCCCGCAGCCTTTGCCGCCACGCGCGAAGAGGTGGCGGTGGCCGAGACGCGCGCCGCCGACCTGTCGGCGCTCGGGCTGGACATCAGCCCGCTGGGCCCGACGACGCTGGCCGTGCGGGCCCGCCCCGCCGCCCTGCCCGACGCCGACCCGGTGGCCCTGGCCCGCTCGGTGCTGGCGGAGCTGTCTGAGCTGGCCGAGGCCGACGCCGGCCACCTGATCGCCCGCGCCCGCGACGACCTGCTGGCCACCATGGCCTGCCACGGCGCCGTGCGCGCCAACCGCCGGCTGACGATCGAGGAGATGAACGGCCTGCTGCGCCAGATGGAGGCGACCGAACGCGCCGACCAGTGCAACCACGGCCGCCCGACCTGGCGACAGGTCACGATGAAAGAGCTGGACGCGCTGTTCCTGCGCGGCCGCTGAACAAGGCCCTGACCCCCGATGCGATCCGAACGAGACATCAAGCGCCCGCCCAAGCGCGCCACCCGGCCCGCGCCCGAGCCGGCTGCGCCGGTGCCGGCTCCGGCGGCGAAGCCACCGGCCGTCCAACCCACGGCGCGGCCTCAGCAGACCATGGCGGCACCTCGGCCGATGGCGCCACAGCCCCGGCGCGCCCCACCCCCATCGCCGGCCCCCTCACGCCCGGCAACGCCCGCGCCTGCCGGCCCACGCCGCGTCACCGCCGCCGAGGCCCCGGCCCGGACGCCGGCCCGCCCGCCCGAAACCAACCCGGATGGCGTGCGCCTGTCCAAGCTGCTGGCCGACCGTGGTGTGGCGTCGCGGCGCGAAGCCGACGACTGGATCGCCGCCGGCTGGGTCAGCGTGAACGGCCAGATGGCCGTGCTCGGCCAGCGCGCGCAGCCCAACGCCCGCATCGACATCGACCCCGCCGCCCGCAACCAACAGGCCCAGCGGGTGACCATCCTCGTGCACAAGCCGATCGGCTACGTGAGCGGCCAGGCCGAGGACGGCTACGAGCCCGCGGTGGTGCTGGTGAACGCCGCCAACCACTGGGAAGAAGACCCGGTGCGCCGGCCCTTCCACCCGGGCCACGCCCGCGGCCTGGCCCCGGCCGGCCGACTGGACATCGACTCCACCGGCCTGCTGGTGCTGACCCAGGACGGCCGCGTCGCCAAGCACCTGATCGGCGAGGACTCGATGGTCGAGAAGGAGTACCTGGTGCGGGTGGCCTACGAGGGCGAAGGCAGCTTGCCGGAAGAAGACCTGCGTCGCCTGCAGCACGGCCTGATGCTGGACGACAAGCTGCTCAAGCCCGCCAAGGTGAGCTGGGCCAATGAAGACCAGCTGCGCTTCGTGCTGCGCGAAGGCCGCAAGCGCCAGATCCGCCGCATGTGCGAGCTGGTGGGCTTGAAGGTCCTGGCCCTGAAGCGGGTACGCATCGGCAGCGTGGTGCTGGGCAAGCTGCCGGTCGGGCAGTGGCGCTACCTGGGCGAGCACGAGCGGTTCTGAGCGCCTGCCGGTACGCCCGCTTCGGGCGCACCGGCGGCGAGAGACCGGCTCAGATCCCCAGCAACTCCACCTCGAACACCAGCGTGGCGTTCGGGGGGATCACGCCACCCGCACCGCGCGGGCCATAGCCCAGGTGTGCCGGGATCACCAGCACGCGGGTGCCGCCGACCTGCATGCCCTGCACGCCCTCGTCCCAGCCGCGGATCACCATGCCGGCGCCGAGGTCGAACTGGAAGGGGTCGTTGCGGTCCTTGCTGGAGTCGAACTTGCGGCCGCGGCCCTGCGGGGCGCTCTCGTCGTGCAGCCAGCCGGTGTAGTGCACGGTGACGCTGTGGCCGGCTTCGGCGGTGGCGCCAGCGCCCACCACCACGTCGGTGATCTGCAGCGTGGGCCGTTCGGGCGTGGGCAGCAGGTCGACCTCGAACACCAGCGTGGCGTTGGGCGGGATCACGCCGCCGGCGCCGCGGGCGCCGTAGCCCAGCTCTGGGGGGATGGTCAGCACGCGCGTGCCGCCGACCTTCATGCCCTGGACGCCTTCGTCCCAGCCGGCGATCACATTGCCCGCGCCGAGGTCGAACTCGAACGGCTCGCCGCGGTCCTTGCTGGAGTCGAACTTGCGGCCACGGCCCTGCGGCGCAGCCGGGTCGTGCAGCCAGCCGGTGTAGTGCACGGTCACGCTCTGGCCGGCGCGGGCTTCGGGGCCGGAGCCGGTGACCTGGTCGTCGATCTGCAGGCCGCTGGGGGTGCTCATGGGGAATCCTTTCATGGAATCGCAGCGCCTGGAGCGTCGGCGCGCCGCGCGAAGCCCGGCATCATGCCACCGCTGCGAGCGGGTACCGTGCCTGCCAGGCCGTCACGGCGGCACCGAGCCAGCCGGCCAGGCTGCCTGCGGGCAGGTCATCCGGCAACCCCAACACCGCCCCCGCACCCCGCAGTGCGGCCAGCGGGTCCGCCAGATCCAGCGGCGTGGCGCCGTTCTGCTTGGAGAGCTTGTGGCCGTCCGCCGCCCAGACCAGCGGCGTGTGCAGGTGGCCAGGGCTTGGCAGCCCGAGCTGGCGCTGCAGGTGGATCTGGCGCGGTGTGTTGTCGGCCAGGTCCTCTCCGCGCACGACCTGGGTGATGCCCTGCGCCGCGTCGTCCACCACCACCGCCAGCTGATAGGCCCACAGGCCGTCGGCCCGCTTCAGCACGAAGTCGCCCACGGCCAGGCCGAGGTCTTGCTGCTGCGGGCCGAGGCGGCGGTCGGTCCAGCTGACGACGCTGTCGGCGCCCTGGGTGTCGGTGCGCAGCCGCCAGGCGCGGGCCGGCCGGCCGTGCAGGCCGTGGCGGCAGGTGCCCGGATAGACCCGTTCGGCATGGCGCGCCGGGGGCCGCCCCTGCACCGTCAACGCCTCATCGATCTCGCGCCGGCTGCAGGCGCAGGGGTAGGCGGCACCACGGGTCAACAAAAGGTCCAGCGCAGCCTGGTAGGCGATGTGGCGCTGCGACTGCCACCACGGGGGCTCGTCCGGGATCAGGCCGCAGGCGGCCAGTTGCTGCAGGATGCGCTCGTCAGCGCCAGGCACGCAGCGCGGCGTGTCGACGTCCTCGATGCGCACCAGCCAGCGGCCGCCGTGGGCACGGGCGTCGAGCCAGCTGGCCAGCGCCGCCACCAGCGACCCGGCATGCAGCGGGCCGGTGGGCGACGGCGCGAAACGGCCGATGTAGCGGGCCTTCAATCGACGTCGGTGCCGTGGTACAGGTGGCGCTCCAGCAGCGCCTTGCGGGTCGCCGGGCTCTCCAGCTGCTTCAGCCACCAGGCCAGCGCCAGCCCCTGCGGCGCCTTCTTCGGCTGCGGGGCCGCGGCCGTGCGCCAGGCATAGGCCAGGCCGGCCGGGCGGCGGCTGCGCCGCACGGCCTTGGCCACCAGCCGGCCGTGGCGCAGGTGCTCGCGGACCAGCACCTCGGGCACGAAGCCGCAGCCCAGGCAGCGCAGCAGGGCATCGATCTTGGTCTGCATGCTGGAGACCGTCAGCACGTCCTGCCCGGGCAGCAGGTTGACGGTGATGGGTGACAGGCGCAGCGCGGAGTCGGCCACCGCCACCGCCCGGTGGCGCAGGATCTCCTCATCGGGCAGCGGCTCGGGCAGCGCGGCCAGCGGGTGGTGCGGCGCCACCACGAAGACGAAACACATGTCCCCCAGGGGCTTCAGCTCGATGCCGGGCGGCGCGGGCATGTCTGCCGGCACGCCCATCACCAGATCGGCCTGGCCCGAGACCAGCGCCTCCCAGGTGCCGGCCAGCACCTCGGTACGCAGCCGCAGCCGCGTGCCGGGGCCGGGTTCCTCGCTGCCGCCGGGGCGCAGCGCGTAGAAGGCCTCGCACAGCTCCAGCAGGGTCAGGCGCGACAGCACGCCGTCGACCGCGATGGTCAGCTCGGTCTCCCAGCCGGTGGACACGCGCCGCACACGGCGCGCCACCGCGTCCATCTCGGCCAGCAGCCGGCGGCCCTCGTTGAGCAGTTCTTCGCCGGCCGCGGTGAGCTGGGCCTGGCGCGAGCGCCGGTCGAACAGCAGCACATCGAGCGCATCCTCGAGCTGGCGCACGCCGTAAGTCAGGGCAGAAGGCACCTTGCCGAGCTCGCGGGCGGCGGCGGCAAAGCTGCCGGTGCGGGCGATGGCGTCCATCATCGCCAGGGCATCGGGGGTCAGGGCACTGCGTCGGTCGGCCATCTGGGGTTCATCTTATTTGAAAGCTCGCTTCAAGCCCGGGCGGATCCCACCGCCAGGCCGCGGGCCTACAGTGGCCCCATACCCCCTGGAGGATCCCATGATCACCCTGCGCAGAGCCGAAGACCGCGGCCAGGCCGACCACGGCTGGCTGAAGAGCGCCCACACCTTCTCGTTCGCCGACTACCACGACCCGGCCCACATGGGCGTGGGCAACCTGCGCGTCATCAACGACGACCGCATCGCCCCGGGCACCGGCTTCGGCACCCATGGCCACCGCGACATGGAGATCGTCAGCTACGTGCTGGAAGGCGAACTGGCGCACCGCGACAGCATGGGCAACGGCGCCGCCATCAAGCCCGGCGAGGTGCAGCGCATGACCGCCGGCACCGGCGTGCGCCACAGCGAGTTCAACCACGCACCGGCCGAGACCACCCACTTCCTGCAGATCTGGCTGCTGCCCTCGCGCCCGGGGCTGGAGCCCGGCTACGAGCAGAAGGCCTTCGGCGACGCCGAAAAGCGCGGCCGCCTGCGCCTCGTGGCCGCCCCGGACGGCCGCGACGGCGCCGTCACGCTGCACGCCGACGCGTCGATCCGCGCCGGCCTGTTCGACGGCGACGAGAGCGCCGAGCTGGCACTGGATCCGGGCCGGCTGACCTACGTGCACCTGGCCCGTGGCGAGCTGACGCTGAACGGCCATGCACTGCGCGCCGGCGACGGCGCCAAGCTGGCCGACGAAACGCTGTTGCGCCTGTCCGACGGGCGCGGTGCCGACGTGCTGGTGTTCGATCTGCAGAAGTAGGCCCGGCGGCGGCTACAGTTGGCCGCATGAGCAACCTCGTGGTCGTGTTGGGCGTGCTGCCATGGCTGGATTGGCTGGCCGTGTTCAGCCTGTTCGGCGCCTGGATCGGCTACGCCCACTTCGCCAGCCGGCGCGCGCAGGCCCGCTCGTCGCTGCTGGCCGCCACCAACCGGGTGCGGCGCCAGTGGATGCTGCGCACCACCTACCGCGAGAACCGGGTGGTCGACGGCGTGGTGGTGCAGAACCTGTCGACCAGCCCGTCGTTCTTCGCGTCCACCACCATCCTGATCATCGGCGGCCTGCTGGCGGTGCTGGGCACCTCGGACAAGGCCACCGAACTGGTCAAGGAGATCCCCTTCGCCGCCCGCACCTCGGTGCTGGTGTTCGACCTGAAGGTGGTGATGCTGACGGCGATCTTCGTCTACGCCTTCTTCCGCTTCACCTGGAGCCTGCGCCAGTACACCTTCGGCGCGCTGCTGGTGGCCTCGGCCCCGGACCGCAGCGAACCCTGGACGCCGGAGGATCGGGAGGCCTTTGCCGACCGGGCCGGTGGCGTGATGGGCCTGGCGGCGGAAACCTTCAACGACGGCCTGCGCGCCTACTACATGGCGTTCCCGGCCATCGCCTGGTTCTTCTCGCCCTGGGCCTGCCTGGCCGCCACCGCCTTCGTCGTCGCCGTGCTGTACCGCCGCGAGTTCCACTCCGACGTGCTGGCGCTGCTGAACAACGACTAGTCGCGTGGCACCAGCTCGGCCAGGTCCTCCTCGGCCACGTGGCGGCGTGCGATGCGCGCCAGGGTGCCGTCGCGCACGATCTCGCGCACCATCTGGCGCCAGGCCGCGAGTTCGGCCTCGCTGAAACGCGAGCGCGACAGCACCAGGCCGGCGGGGATCACAGAATCCTGGGGCGCCCAGTCGAGGCGCACGAGCTGGGGCTTGCGCGGGTGCTCGGCCGCGTAGCGGTGCATCACGAAGGGCTGGCCCACCACGGCATCCACCGTGCCTTCGGCCAGCAGGCGCAGCAACTGCGCATCGTTGGTCGCCTCGACCACCCGGCCCTGGGCCCGCGCCTGGTCCAGCGCGGCGTCGTAGGCCGGGGTGTGGCGGTAGCCGCGCACGGCGCCCCAGCGGAGCTTGGTCTGGGCCTGGAACTCCGCCAGGCTGGCCGGGTGCGCCGGCCGGCCCTTCAACATGAACACGGTGTGCTTGAGCAGGATGTAGGGCGCAAAGGCATAGAGCTTCTCGCGCTCGGGGGTGGCGATGCCCGATGGCGTCATGTCCACGCGCCCGGCTTCGAGCTCGGCCCAGATCCGGGCCCGGGTCATCCGCAGGCCCTCGAAACGGCAGCCGCTGCGCCGCTTCAGCTCGCGCAGCAGGTCCACGTCGATGCCGCTGCCGCTGAAGCCGCCGGTGCTCTCGGCGCTGTCGCCGTCGTAGAGCACGCCGGTCTCGTAGAAGGCCACGGTGATCGCCCGGTCCGGGCAGACGGGCGCGGCCCGAACGGCGGTCGCCATCCCCCACGCGAGGCACAGGGCGCCTGCGAGCAAGACGCGGGCAGTGGGCGAGCGGCTCACCGCAGCCCCAGGAAATCACGCACCAGACCGGCGGTGCGCGCCGGGTCTTCTTCCATCGGCACGTGGCCGAGCTCCGGGAAGACCACCAGCCGGCTGCCGGCGATGTCGCGCGCGAAGTGCTCGCCACTGGCGGGCGGGATCAGCTGGTCCTTCGCCCCCCAGATCACGAGGGTGGGCAGCTTCAGCTGCGGGATGCGTGCGGCATGCTCGCCCATCTCCAGCTGCTGCATGCGCAGGCGCAGTGCGCGGCGGTTGCCCTCGCGCAGCGTCATCTCCTCGTAGCGCTCGATCAGGGCCGGGTTGACCTTGCGCGGGTCGCCGTAGACGCTGCGCACGCTGGCCTCGACCAGGCCGCGCGGCAGGAAATGTTCGCTCAGCCAGCTGATCACCGGCAGGCGGGCGAGGCGGAATCCCAGGGGCATGTTCTCGGGCACGAAGTCGTAGCCTGCAGCGTCCACCAGGATCAGCCGCTGCACCCGCTGTGGCGCCAGCGAGGCCACCCGCCAGGCGACCTCGCCGCCCAGCGAGTTGCCGCCCAGCACCACTTGCTGCAAGCGCAGATGGTCCAGCAGGTCGATCACGAAGCGCGCCAGGGTGTCGCCGCGGTAGTCGTCCGGCGTGTACTGGCCGGCAAAGGGGCCGGTCAACCCGAAACCCGGCAGATCGAAGGTGATCACCCGGCGCTGGGTCTTCAGTGCGGCCACCCATCCTTCCCAGGTGTGCAGGCTGGAGGAGGTGCCGTGGATCAGCACGATAGGCGCCGGGTCGTCGCGCGGGCCCTCGTCGCGCAGGTGCACCAGCTGGCCCTTGACCTCGACGAAATCCGACGGCGGCGGCGCCCAGCGCGCCACCAGCGTCTCGACCGCACGGTCCGGCGCGCGGATCAGCGGCACCGCCAGCGCGCTGAGCATCAACAGCACGCCGAAGACGCGCCAGAACAAGGTCTTCATGGGGTGGGCGCCAGGTCGCTGGCCAGTTGTTCGCGCTCGTCGAAAACGAAGCAGCCGCCACGCCAATGCGGCGCGCCCTCGGTTTCCTCGAAGTACTTCAGGATGCCGCCCTCCAGCTGGTAGCTGTGGTCCAGGCCCATCGCCTGCATCAGCAGCGCCGCCTTCTCGCAGCGGATGCCGCCGGTGCAGTAGCTGACCACCGTCTTGTCCTGCAGTTCCTCGCGGTGCGCGGCCAGCGCCTGCGGAAAGTCGCTGAACCGATGCAGGCGCCAATCCACCGCGCCCTCGAATGCACCAGCGTCCACCTCGAAGGCATTGCGGGTGTCCAGGGTCACCACCGGCCGGCCGGCGTCGTCGCGGCCGGTGGCCAGCCAACGGGCCAAGGTCGCCGGCGCCACCGACGGCGCCCGCGCGAGGCCCGGCCGGATGGCCGGCATGTTCATGCGGATGATCTCGCGCTTGACCTTGACCTTCAGGCGCTGGAACGGCAGCACATCGCTCCAGCTTTCCTTGACAGGCAGGCCGGTAAAAGGGGGGTCGGCGCGCAACTCGTCGAGAAAGGCCCGCACGCCGCCAGGCTCGCCGGCCAGGACCAGGTTGATGCCCTCCTCGGCCAGCAGCACCGTGCCCTTCAGGCCGGCTGCCGCGGCCGACTCATGCAGGGCCTGGCGGCGCCGTTCGAGCGCGTCGAGCGGCACGAACCGGTAGGCGGAAACATTGAGCACCGGGGACATCATGTGCCGGGATTCTAGTTATCGTGCCTGCATGCGCTCCGATCCACCCCCCCGTATCGGCCTGATGCCGGTGTTCGCCCTCACCGGCGCCCTGGCCATCGGCCTGTTCAGCGCGGGCATGGCCTGGTTGCTGACCGGCTTGTTCGAATCGCGCTTGCTGGAGCGCGATGCGGCCATCAGCCGGGACTTCGTTCAGAGCATCGTCAACACACAGAGGGTCGCGCCAGCCTTCGGCCCGCCCGAGGCCGGCCAGGCGGCGCCCGGCTTCGGCGAGTTCTTCGCCCACGTGGCCGCCATGCCGGACGTGCTGCGTGCCAATGTCTACAGCGCCGACCGGCGCGTGCTCTGGTCCAGCCAGGCGGAGCTGATCGGCCAGGTCTTTGCCGCCAACGACGAACTGGATCGCTCGTTGGCCGGGCAGGTGGTGGTGAACCCCGAGGACGGCGACGAGGCGCACGGCACCAAGCCCGAACATGTGCTGATGCAGGGCGGCGGCGCCGAGTACGTCGAGAACTACCTGCCGGTGCGCGACGAGACGGGCCAGCGGGTGATCGGCGTGATCGAGCTGTACCGCAAGCCGGTGGCCTTGTTCGACGCCATCCACTCCGGCCAGCGGCTGGTGTGGATGGGTGCGGTGGTGGGCGGGTTGTTCCTGTTCGCCTGCCTGGCCTGGTTCGTGATGCGGGTGCAGCATGCCCTGCGTGACCAGCAGTCCCGTCTGGTCGAGGCCGAGGCGCTGGCGATGGTCGGCGAGATCTCGGCCTCGGTGGCCCACAGCATCCGCAACCCGCTGGGCTCGATCCGCAGCACGGCGGAGCTTCAGCGCGAACTCGGCCAGGACGCGCCGGCCAGCGCCGCCGACGACGTGATCCGCCAGGTGGACCGGATCGAGCACCTGGTGCGCACCCTGCTCAGCTATGCCCGCGAGCCGGCCGAACGCGGCGCACGGGCCGAGCTGGCGCCGGTGCTGGCGGACAGCGCCGCCCGGTTCGCCACCGAGTTGGCGGCCCAGGGCAAGGCCTTCTCCACCGAGCTGGCCGAGGGCCTGGGCGCCGTGGCTGTCGACCCCGTGCTGCTCGCTCAGGTGCTGGCCTCGGTGCTGAGCAATGCCGCCGAGGCGACGAAAGCCGGCGACACCGTGCGGCTGGCGGCGCGGCGCGATGGCCCGCGCGCGGTCATCGAGGTCGAGGACACTGGCGCCGGCATCGACCCGGCGCAGCTCGGCGAGGTGATGCGGCCCTTCTTCACCACCAAGCCGCGTGGCCTCGGCCTGGGGCTGGCGCTGGTGCGGCGGGTGGCCGAGCGCCAGGGCGGCCGCCTCAGCGTGGCCAGCCCCGGCGCACAGGGCGGCACCCGGGTCACGCTGGAGCTGCCGGTGCTTCCGGCCCGCTCATAATTGACCTCATGGGCCGCGCCATCCTGATCGTCGACGACGAGGACACCCTCGCACGCAACCTCTCGCTCTACCTGGAGCGCCACGGTTGGGAGACCCGCATCGCCGCCTCGGCCGAGGACGGCCTGGCCCAGTACAACGAGTTCAAGCCCGACGTGGTCCTGCTGGACCACAACCTGCCCGGCATGACCGGGCTGGAGGCGCTGGGCCGCCTGAAGACCAGCGACCCGGCGGCCCGGGTGGTGATGATGACCGGCCACGGCGGCATCGACCTGGCCGTCACCGCGATGAAGGCGGGCGCGGCCGATTACCTCACCAAGCCGCTGGGCCTGGCCGAGCTGAAGCTGCTGCTGGAGCGCCTGCTGAACCAGAGCCAGCTCGAAAGCACCGTCCATTACTACAGCCAGCGCCAGGCCGAAGGCAGCGGGCTGGACAAGATCGTGGGCCGCTCGCCGGCCATCGCGGCTCTGCGTGACCGCATCGCGATGCTGGTGCAGTCCGAGCAGCAACTGGCCGACGCCGACGCGCCGGCGGTGCTGGTCCAGGGCGAGACCGGCACCGGCAAGGAGCTGGTCGCCCGCGCCCTGCACTTCGAGGGCCCGCGCCGCGCGATGCCCTTTGTCGAGCTGAACTGCGGCGCGCTGCCACCGCAGCTGATCGAGGCCGAGCTGTTCGGCTACGAACGCGGCGCCTTCACCGATGCCCGCCAGCGCAAGGCCGGCCTGGTGGAAACCGCCGAAGGCGGCACGCTGTTCCTCGACGAGATCGGCGAGGCCGACCCGTCCACCCAGGTCAAGCTGCTCAAGCTGCTGGAGGACAAACGCTTCCGCCGGCTCGGCGGCCTGCGCGACCAGCAGGTCAACGTGCGCATTGTCAGCGCCACCCACCGGCCGCTGGAGCAGATGGTCAAGGCGGGCCAGTTCCGTGCCGACCTGTACTACCGCCTGCGCATCATCGAGCTGACGGTGCCGCCGCTGCGTGAGCGCGGCAACGACATCCTCGACCTGGCACGTCACTTCCTGCGCCACCACGGCCAGCGCTACCGCAAGGGCGACCTGCAGCTGTCTGCCGCCGCCGCCAGCGCGCTGCTGCGCCACCGCTGGCCGGGCAACGTGCGCGAACTGCGCAACGCGATGGAGCAGGCGGCGCTGCTGGCCCCGCCGGGTGGCGAGGTGGGCCTGCGCGAGCTGCCATTCGTCACTGGAGTTCCCGATGGCGCGCGCCCCGAGGCGGGTGCTGGGGACTCGCCCGGCGACCTGAACCTGGAGCGTGCCGAACGCCGGCTCATCGAGCAGGCCCTGGAACGCACCCAGCGCAACGTGACCCAGGCCGCCCGGCTGCTGGGCATCTCGCGCGACACCCTGCGCTACCGGCTGGAGCGGCTGGGCCTGCGCTCTGAATCGCCCACCGAG
This sequence comes from Vitreoscilla sp., assembly GCA_018780145.1. GTDB lineage: Bacteria > Pseudomonadota > Gammaproteobacteria > Burkholderiales > Burkholderiaceae_C > Ideonella. Next base: position 28,444 of record JADMKA010000077.1, read on the forward strand.
GAGGCCCCATGACTGCGGATCCCCCGTCCACCGATCGCCCCGACCCCGCCCCGCCGGGGGGCAGCTTCGGTCCCGCGCTGCGCCCGCTGGGCTGGGGCGCGCCGTTCCAGTGGCTGGCGCTTGGCTGGCGCGATTTCATGCGGGCGCCCGGCATCGGCCTGTTCTACGGTGCCTGCTTCATGGTGATGGGCTGGGCGCTGATGAAGGTGTTCCAGAACGCGCCGGCCTACACGCTGGCGCTGTCGGCCGGCTTCCTGCTGATGGGGCCCTTCCTGTGCCTGGGCCTGTACCAGACCAGCCGGGTGCTGGAGCGCGGCGAGCGGCCCGACTTCGGCGCCTCGCTGATGGCCTGGGACACCCGCACCGGCACGCTGGCCATCTTCGGCTTCGTGCTGCTCGTGCTGGAGATGCTGTGGGGCCGGGCCTCGCTGATCGTCTTCGCGGTCAGCTTCGACGGCATGCCTGATTTCAAGGGTTCGCTGGCCGCGCTGTTGGACCCCGAGAACCTGAACTTCATCGTCGCCTACCTGATCGTCGGCGCCTTCTTTGCCGGCCTGATCTTCGCCGTCAGCGTGGTCTCGATCCCGATGATCCTGGACCGGCCGACCGACGCCATCACCGCCGGCCTGACCAGCTTCCGCCTGGTGCTCACCCAGCCCGGCGTGATGCTGCTGTGGGGCGCCCTGCTCACCGTGCTGGTGGTGCTGGCCCTGCTGCCTTGGTTCGCGGGGCTGCTGATCGTCGGGCCGGTGACGGGGCACGCCACCTGGCACGCCTACCGTGCGGCGGTGTCCGCCGAGTTGTCAGCCTGAAGGAATGGGGCACCCGGTGCTGCGGGTACGCAGCACCACCCGCCGAGCGGGTCACGCGGCCGCTTGGGGCGGCCCGGCACTGGCCGCGCGGGGTCAGCGGAAGACGCGCTCCCGCAGCCACTTGGTGGCCACCCATTTCTCGCCGGCAATCACCGGTGCGCCGCCGTGCAGGGTGCGGGTGCTGGGGTGGGGGGCGTTGTAGCTGAAGAAGACGGCATTGCCTTTCACCGGCGCGACCTCCAGGCCGACATCCGGGAAGGTGGTGGCCCCTCCCTGGTCGGGCGAGTTCAGGTACATCACCAAGGTGCCGACCCGCTGCCCGCCACGGGCCAGGATGGTCGGCGTGCCCGGCTGGGCGGGGTCGAAGTAGTCGTAGTGCGGCTTGTACTCGGCACCCGGCCGGTAGCGCAGCACCTGCAGGCCCTCGCCGTGGTCCACCGGCCAGTTCAGCAAGGTGCCCACGCGGCGCTCGATGCGTGAGCAGATGTCGAACTCGCCGCGCTCGAAGAACATGCCCTCGCTGGTGCGCGCGGTGTTGACCTCGCTGCCACCGGTCTCGATGACCACGGTCTCGGAACGCGCCAGGCGTTGGCGGGAGAGCGCCACCAATTCGTCGCACTCGCCGTCGCTCAGCAGGCCGCCGAAGACCACCACCCGTGGCAGCTTCATGCTCAGCAGCACGCGAACCTCGTGGCCGTCCACCACCAGCCGGCTGGGGGAGTGCGCGAGTGCCGGCTCGGGCAGGTGGCCGCGCCCCGGCACCGGGCGGCCCCGGGCCACCAGGTGCTCGCTGAGCACGGTTTCCATCGCGTCCACCGCCACGCCTTCGGGCCAGCCGGCGTTCTTCAGCGCGGCCAGGCAATCCTCCGGCGGGAAGCCGGCTTCGGCCTGCGCCACGATCCAGGCGCGCAGTTCCGGGGTCACGGACGGTGTGCTCGTCTTCATGACCCCGCATTCTGGCAGCAGCGGCCCGAGCGCCGCCTGCGGGTCAGCCCGAGAGGCGCCGGCGAAAGACCAGCCGGTCGGCCTCGGAGGCGGCGGCGTCGAAGGCGTAGCCCTCGCTGTCGAAGCCCTGCAGCGCCTTCGGCCTGGCGACGCGATGCTGGATGGCGTAGCGCGCCATCAGGCCACGCGCCCGCTTGGCATGGAAGCTGATGACCTTCCAGCGGCCGCCATGCCAATCCTCGAAATGGCAGTCGACGACCCGGGCTCGCAGCGCCGGGCGCAGCGCCGCGCGGGCGTACTCCTGCGAGGCCAGGTTGACGACCACCGGCGCACGCTCGCCCGCCTGCCACGCGTTGAGTGCTTCGGCGATCGTGTCGCCCCAGTAGCCGTAGAGGTCTTTGGCGCCCGGCGTGGGCAGGCGGGTGCCCATCTCCAGCCGGTAGGGTTGCAGCTTGTCCAATGGCCTGAGCACGCCATAGAGCCCTGAGAGGATCGCCAGGTGCCGCTGCGCCCAGGACAGCTCCGCCGCGCTCAGCGTGGCGGCCTGCAGGCCCTCGTAGACGTCGCCATTGAAGGCCAGCACCGCGGGCCGGCTGTTGGCACTGGTGAAGCGGCGCGACCAGGCGGCATAGCGCCCCACGTTGAGCTGGGCCAGCGGGTCGGACAGGCTCATCAGCGAGGCGATCCGGGCTGGCGAACAGCCGCGCAGCACCTCGATCAGCGCGGCCGCCTCGTCGACGAATTGTGGCCGGGTGGCGCGCTCCGCCAGGCCCGCGGGCAGCGGGCTCTCGTAGTCCAGGGTCTTGGCGGGGGACAGCAGGTACAGCATGGTGGCAATGGGGGGCGGATCAGGCGGGTTCGGCGGGCACGACGCCGGGCACGCGCCAGCGCTGGGTCAGTGCGTGGGTGTCGTGCCGCAGCTTGGCGGCACGGGCCGGGTCGAGGCCGGCATCAGCCCCGGTCGACGCGGGCGCCCCGAGCGGCAGGGACAAGCGCGTGTCGACCCGTTCGCGGGCGCTGGCCCGCGGCCGAAGCATGGCCGGATCGAAGGGCTCGTCGAGAAAGGCACAGATGGCCGCCAGCGATGCCTCGGGGGCGGAAGTCAGCCAGCCATACGGCACGCGGAACACCTGGCCCGGCGCGAGCGTGGCGGCCTCGCGGATCGCGCGGTCGATCTTCCGGAACTGGCCGACCAGCATCGCGTCGGTCAGGTCCAGCCAGGCCCACGCGGCGCGCGGCTTGCCCAGGGCCTGCTCGCGCTGCAGCCGGCGCTGGTAGGACAGCACCACCTCGGTCGGCTCGCGCACGCAGGCCAGCACGCGGGCCCGCGGGAACAGGCGGAACAGGCGCGGCAGCGAATGCACGTGTGCCGGTGTCTTTTCCAGCGGTCGCTGGCCCGGGTAGACGGCCGTGGCGGCGTGGGCGAAGTAGGCGCGGACGAGGTCGTCGTCGTCCAGCGTGGCGGCCTGGCCACCACCGAGCTTCGCCAACTGTGAGCGCAGATGGCCGAGTTGATCGGCGCCGCGCAGGTAGCCCTGCTGCATGGGCTTGGGCGGATCGGCCAGCAGAGCGCTGGCCTGGTGGAAGATGAAGGTCTCGAACACATCGGGCACGCCGAACAGGGCCGGGTGCCGCGCCAGAGCGAGCAGCAGCGCCGAGGTGCCGCTGCGCTCCTGGCCGCAGACGAACACCGGCTGCGAATGCGCCGCCCAGCTGCGCAAGGCGCCCAGGCTCTCGCTCCATCCGGTCATTCGTCGCCGTCGGTCGGGTGGATCAGGCCCGGCACGCGCCAGCGCTGGGCCAGGCGGTGGGTCTTGCGCTGCAAGGTCGCCGTCTGGGTGGCGTTGAGCACACGCTCGGCCGGGGCGCTGGCGGCACCGATCGGGCCGGCCAAGCGGCGCGCGGCCTGGGCATGGAACTCGCGGTGGGGCTCCAGCAGCACCGGGTCGAATGGCTCCTCGATGAAGGCGCAGATGGCCTCCAGCGCGGGCTGCGGCTCGGTGGTCAGCCAGGTGTAGGGCACCTGGAACACCCGGCCCTTGGCGAGCGCGGCGGCGGCCTGCAGCGAGCGGTCGTTCTTGCGGAAGCGCCGGATCAGGATGTCGTCGTCGACATCCAGCCAGGCCCAGCTCTCGGGTGGCTTGCCGGCCGCCTTGTCCTGCTGCAGGCGGCGGCGGTAGGAGTCGGCCACGTCCAGCGGCTCGCGCACGCAGGCCAGCACCCGCGCCTGCGGGAACACCGCGAAGACCCGCTCCAGGGCGTGCACATGCGACGGCGTCTTTTCAAGCGGCCGCCGGCCGGGGTAGACGTCACTGGTGGCGTGGGCGAAGAAGGCGCGGATCAAGTCGTTGTCGTCCAGCGTGGCCGCGTCGCCGCCGGCCAGCCGGTCCAGGCGCGCGCGCAGAGCGGCCAGCTGATCATGGCCACCGAGGTAGCCCTGCAGCATCGGCTTGGCCGGCTCGTCCAGCAGGTTGCGCGGCAGGCGGAAGATGAAGGTCTCCAGCACGCTGGGCACCGGGAACAGCGCCGGGTGGCGGGCCAGCGCCAGCTGCAGCACCGAGGTGCCGCTGCGCGCCATGCCGCAGATCAGGATGGGCCGGGCCTGGGCCGCCCAGGCCCGCAGCGCGTTCAGGTCGTCGTACCAGCTCACCCGGTCAGTCCTCCGTGCCGCGCTCGGCCGCGCGTTCGGCCAGGCCCGGCACGGCGCCCAGGGCGGCGGCCCAGGTGCGGTGCGGGATGTGGGTGCGCAGGCGGTCGATGGCGCAATCCACCAGCGCCGGTGGCATCGCGTGGCCGACGCCCTCGGCGATGTCGATGGTGGCGTCGCCCTGCAACTCGGCCAGGCGCTGCATCGCGACCCGGGCGTAACGCACCGGGATCACCGGGTCGTCGGCGCCGTGGAACAGGTGCAGCGTGGTGTGCTGGGGGGCCCGCCTCGGCAGCGTCGCATAGCGGCCGCTGAAGGCCAGCACGCGGCCAGCCAGGCCATCCTCGGCCTGCGCCAGCTCGAGCGCACAGATGGCCCCTTGCGAGAAACCCACCAGCGCGGTGGCGGCCGGCCCCACGCCGCTGGCCTGCTGCGCGGCGCGCACCCAGGCCGTGAGCGCCGGCAACACCGCTTGCACCCGCTCGGGCCGGTTCTGCTCGGTCACGCCGTGCAGAGAGAACCACTGCCGCGCCCCGCCCTCGCCGCTGTCGGCGGCCATGAACCCGTCCGGCGCCATCACCACCGCCTGCGGGAAGGCCTGGCGCAACTGCCCGGCCAACGGGGCAAGCCCCTCGGCACGGTCGCCCACGCCGTGGAACAGCAGCATCAGCTGTTCGGCGCGGCCCTGGGCAGGGCTCCAGTGGAGGACTTTCGTTTCGGTCATGAACGGATTGTGGCGTCTAACAGACTGAGCCCGCGCATACGCAGCCGGATGCCCATCGGATGCACCTGACCGACTCGGGTGCGGGGGTCTTTCACGCCGCTGCATCCGATGTGCGTCAGCCGCGCGTAAGGCCGGACACGCCCGCCGCACATTCCGTGTCTGACGGGTGCCCACCAGGAGACTTCTGTCATGAACCGTACCACCCTGTTCCGCCTGACACCGCTCGTCGCCGCCGCCGCGCTGGCCGTTGCGGCCGTGCCCAGCCTCGCCTCCAGCCACCGCGAGGCGCCTTTCATCACCTCCAGCCCCAAGGTCGACGGCACCGATTTCTACATGTTCCGCAGCTATGAGACCGGCCGATCGGCCTACACCACGCTGATCGCCAACTACCAGCCGCTGCAGGACGCCTACGGCGGCCCGAACTACTTCTCGATGGATCCGCGCGCCCTCTACGAGATCCACGTCGACAACAACGGCGACGCCAAGGAAGACCTGAGCTTCCAGTTCCAGTTCACCAACACGCTGGCCAACGGCGGCAGGGGCCTCGAGCTGATGCCCGGCAAGAAGAGCGTGGCGATCCCGCTGATCCAGGCCGGCCCGGTGGCCAACGTGAACGACGCCAACCTCAACGTCGCGCAGACCTTCACCGTCACGATGATCCGCGGCGACCGCCGCAAGGGCGAGCCCTGGACGATCACCAACGCCGACACCGGCTCGGCGGTGTTCGACAAGCCGGTCGACAACATCGGCACCAAGACCATCGCCGACTACGCCGGCTACGCCGCCAAGCATGTCTACAACATCAACATCCCGAACTGCGCGACACCGGGCCGCCTGTTCGTCGGCCAGCGCCGCGAGGGCTTCGCGGTCAACCTTGGCGTGGTGTTCGACCTGGTCAACGCCCCGCTGGCGGTGATCACCGACCCGACGCTGATCGGCGCGGTGCCCAATGTGATCGGCGACGCCAACGTGACCAGCCTGGCCATGGAGATGCCCACCGCCTGCCTGACCAATGGCACCGAGCCGGTGATCGGCGGCTGGACCACGGCCAGCCTGCGCCAGACCCGCAACCTGGACGCCACGCCCCGCTCCGGCCTGAACAAGGTGGACAAGAGCACCGGTGACTGGGTGCAGGTCTCGCGCCTGGGCATGCCGCTGGTCAACGAGGTGGTCATCGGCCTGAAGGACAAGGACAAGTTCAACGCGTCGCTGCCCAGCGGCGACGGCCAGTTCCTGACCTACGTCACCAACCCGACCTTGCCCAAGCTGCTGGAGATCGCGCTGGCCCTGCCCAACAGCGCGCCCACCAACTACCCCCGCTCGGACCTGACCACCACCTTCCTGACCGGCATCCCCGGCCTGAACCAGCCGGCGGGCGTGGTGGCCTCGGAGATGCTGCGCCTGAACACCAGCATCGCGCCGGTGCCGTTTGCACAGCAGAACCGCCTGGGCATCGTCGGCAACATCCTGGCCGGTGGCAACGACTCGGCGGGTTACCCGAACGGCCGCCGGCCGAAGGACGACGTGGTCGACATCTCGCTGGTGGCGATGATGGGCGGGCTGTGCATGGCCAACGGCGACGGCAACGTGCTGGGCCTGGGCGAGAAGTGCAAGCCGAGCCGCGTGCCGCTGGGCGCCACCTCGTTCAGCCTGCACGACGCGGTGGACCAGGCGGTGACGCCGTTCCTGCCGGGCTTCCCGTACCTCAACACGCCGACCCCGGGCGCGCAATGAGGTAGCAGGCGCTGCCGGCCCGCCGCCACCTCCGGC
>JADMKA010000077.1:35351-51341 GCA_018780145.1 Vitreoscilla sp.
GGCCCGCCCACCCCCGACCCACCACGCTCCACCCACCACCCACAGGACTCACCCACCATGGGACCCCGCGTCGCACGCCTGTGCCTGGCCGCCGTCGCTGCAGCCACGCTCGTTGCCTGGTTCGGCGCCACACCGGCCGTGGCGGCGCCCCGTAACCTGGGCGACGACACCGAGGTGCTGGAGCATCTGCCCGCACGCCTGCCAGGCACGCTGCCACGGCGCGCCGCCGCGCAGCGCGCCAGCCTGCGCAGCCAGCCGGCCAACCTGCCCCTCGCCCTGGCGCTGGCCCGCGAATCCATCGACCAAGCCCGCCTGAGCGGCGACCCGCGCGACTGGGGCCAGGCCCAGGCGGCCCTGGCGCCCTGGTGGACGGCCGCTGCCCCGCCGCCCGCGGTGCGCCTGCTGCGCGCCACCGTCCGCCAGGGCCAGCACGCCTTCGCCGAATCGCTCGCCGATCTCGATGCCCTTGCCGCGATGCCCAACGCGCCGCTGCCACTGCGTGCCCAGGCGGAGCTGACCCGTGCCGCGGTCCGGCAGGTGCAAGGCCACTGGAGCGAGGCCCGCGGCGCCTGCGAGCGCCTCGCCGGCCCCGGCTTCGCGGCGCTGGGCAACGCGGTGCTGCACCCCGCGCATGCCTGCCTGGCCGAACTCGACCAGTTGCAGGGCCGCGTGCCGGCCGCGCGGGCCGGGGCCCGGCTCGCCAGCCTGGCCCGCGAGGCCGAGCGCAGCGGCTCGGACGCCCGTTGGCTGCACCTGTTGCACGCCGAACTTGCGCAGCGCCAGGGCCTGCCCGAGGCCGGGCGCCTGTTCGCGCTGGCCAGTGCCGGCGAGCAGCCCGGCATCTATGCCCTCGCTTCCCATGCCGACTGGCTGCTGGAAAACGGCCGCGCGGCCGCCGCCGAACGCCTGCTCGCCGGCCGCGACGGTGCCGACGCGCTGCTGCTGCGCCTGGCCATTGCCCGACAGCGCGAGGGCCGCCCCGAGGCGGCGGCCGACATCGCCCAGCTGCGCGCCCGCTTCGACGCCGCGGCGCTGCGCGGCGAAAGCGGCCACGAACGAGAGCAGGCCCGCTACGCGCTGGACCTGCTGGGCGACGCATCCGCCGCCCTGAGCCTGGCGCAGGCCAACTGGGCCCGCCAGCGCGAACCCGCCGATGCGCTGCTGCTGTGGCGCGCCGCACAGGCGGCCCGCCAGCCCGCGGCCGCCGACGGCTTGCGCCAGTGGGCCCGCGAACAAGGGTTCGTCGATGCCCGCTGGGCCGCCGCCCCCCGCACGAAAGGCAGCGCGAAAGGCAGCACGCCATGATCACCGCCACCATCACTGCCACCACACGCCACCTCGTGCTGGGCCTCGCCCTGGCCACCGCCGCAGCCGCCGCGCTGGCCCACGCCCCCAGCAACGCCACGCTGGAACTGCGCACCGACGACAGCACCGTCCACCAGCGCTGGGACATCGCGCTGCGCGATCTGGACCGCGTGTTGCCGCTCGACGCCGACGACGATGGCCGCATCACCGCCGGCGAGCTGCGTGCCGCGTGGGGCGAGATCGGCGCGCTGGCCGATGCCGGCCTGGCCTTGACGCAGGCCGACGGCGCCTGCCGGCCCGGCCCGATCGCCGAGCCCCAGGTGGAAGCCCATGCCGACGGCAGCTACGCGGTGTTGCGGCGCGACTGGCAGTGCCCGGCGAGCGGCGCCGCGGTCCACCTGGACTACCGGCTGTTCGCCGATGCCGATGCCTCGCACCGCGGCCTGCTGCGCTGGCAGGGCAGCCACACCGCGGTGCTGACGCCGGGGGCCGGGCTGCAGGCGCTGCCCACCGCTGCTGGCGGGCCGAGCTCCTTCGGCAGTGTCGTCGCCGAGGGGGTGCACCACATCCTGATCGGCACCGACCATGTGCTCTTCTTGCTGGCGCTGCTGCTGCCCTCGGTGATGGCCGCCGGCCGCGCCGGCGTGGGCGCGGCGCGCTGGTGGCCGGTGGCCGGCCAGGTGGCCCAGGTGGTCACCGCCTTCACGGTGGCGCACTCGGTGACGCTGGCGCTGGCGGTGCTGGGCTGGGTGAACCCGCCCTCGCGCCTGGTGGAAAGCCTGATCGCCGCCAGCGTGGTGCTGGCCGCCATCGACAACCTGCGGCCGTTCCTGCCCTTTGCCCGCTGGAAGCTCGCTTTCACGTTCGGCCTGGTGCATGGTTTCGGCTTTGCCGGTGCGTTGGAGGAGCTGGGGCTGGACCGCAGCGCGCTGGGCAAGACCCTGCTGGGCTTCAACCTCGGCGTCGAGCTGGGCCAGCTGGCGATCGTGGCGGTGGCGCTGCCGCTGGCCTGGTGGCTGCGCGGCACGCTGTTCTACCGGCGCGGCGTGCTGGCCGGCGGCTCGGTGGCGATCGCCGCGGTGGCCGGCCTGTGGTTCGTCGAGCGGGCGTTCGACCTCAGCCTGATCACCTGAAATCGCGGCTGCGAGGTGTGGCCACTGGTGCCCTGCTGTCGAGCTCTCGCAGCAGGCCGGTGTGGTCCACAAGGCGCTTGGCGATCAGGTGCATCACCGCGCCCTCGCGCTGCCAGACGCCGTATACGGTGAGCAGGCGGGCGGCCAGCAACGGTTGGCGCTGCGCCTCGGCCACCTGCGGCCAGACGATCACGTTGATGGTGCCGGTGTCGTCCTCCAGCGTCACGAAGACCACGCCCTTGGCCGTCTCGGGCCGCTGCCTGTGGGTGACCAGGCCGCTGGCGCGGGCGAGCTGGCCGGGCCGCAGCTGCTGCAGCCGCACCGCTGGCTGCACCTTGAAGGGCGCGAGCCGCTCGCGCAGCAGCGCCAGCGGGTGCTGGGTGAGCGACAGGCCGGTGCTGCGGTAGTCGGCCAGCAGCGCAGCGCCGGCGCTGGGCGGGGCCAGCACCGGTGGCTCGGCCTCGACGGTGCGGGTGGCGCGCAGCATGGCCGCGCCGGAGCGCGTGTCCACCCCGGCAGCGGCCCAGGCGGCCTCGCGCCGGTGGCCGGCCAGCGAGGCCAGCGCGTTGCCGTCGGCCAGCAGGCGCAGCATCTGCGCGTCCAGCCCGGCGCGGCGGGCCAGATCCTCGACGCTCGCGAACGGCGCCTCGGCGCGCGCGGCGACGATGCGCTCGGCCGCGTCCTGGCGAAAGCCGCTGAGGCGGTTGAGCCCCAGGCGCACCGGGCGCAAGGTGTGCGCAGGTGGGCTGTGCGGGGGCGGTTCAGAGCCGCCAGGCGCTGCCCCCTCCTCCAGCACCGTCTCCCACTCACTCACGGCCACGTCCACCGGCTGCACCCGCACGCCGTGGGCCCGCGCATCGCGCACCAGTTGCGCCGGCGCGTAGAAGCCCATCGGCTGGCTGTTCAGCAGCCCGGTGAGAAAGGCATCCGGGTGGTGGCGCTTCAGCCACGCGCTGATGTAGACCAGCAGCGCGAAGCTGGCGGCGTGGCTCTCCGGGAAGCCGTACTCGCCGAAGCCCTCGATCTGCCTGAAGATCGCCTCCGCGTACTCTCGCGGGTAGCCCTTGGCCACCATGCGGCCCACCAGCCGCTCGTAGAAGGGCCCGAGGCCTCCCTTGCGCTTCCACGCGGCCATGGCGCGGCGCAGCTGATCCGCCTCGCCCGGCGTGAAATCGGCCGCCAGGATGGCCAGCTGCATGACCTGCTCCTGGAAGATCGGCACGCCCAGCGTGCGCTCGAGTGCGCGGCGCACCTCGCTGCTCGGGTAGCTGACCGGCTCTTCGCCACTGCGCCGCTTGAGGTAGGGGTGGACCATGCCGCCCTGGATGGGGCCGGGCCGCACGATGGCGACCTCGATCACCAGGTCGTAGAAGCAGCGCGGCTGCAGGCGCGGCAGCATGCTGAGCTGGGCCCGGCTCTCGACCTGGAACACGCCGATGGCGTCGGCTGCGCAGAGCATGTCGTAGACGCACACGTCCTCCTTGGGCACCTGCTGCATTGAGAACCCAGGTTCTCCACGTTTGGTGCCCACCCACTCCAGCGCGCGGCGGATGGCGCTGAGCATGCCCAGCGCGAGGATGTCCACCTTGATCAGGCCCAAGGCGTCGAGATCGTCCTTGTCCCATTCGATGACGGTGCGGTCGGCCATGGCGGCGTTCTCGACAGGCACCAGGCGAGAAACGTCGTCGCGGGCGATGACGAAACCGCCGGGGTGCTGGCTGAGGTGGCGCGGGAAGCCGCGCAGCTGGGTGGCCAGCTCGGCCCACAGCTTGACCAGCGGGGCCTCGGGGTCGAAGCCGTGTTCACGCAGGCGCTCGGGGTCGAAGCGGCCCGTGTGCCCGCCCTCGGGCCCGCCCGTCCACCAGGGCTGCTGCTTGGTGACCGCCTCGATGCGGTCCAGATCGAAGCCGAGCGCGCGGCCCACGTCGCGCAGGGACGAGCGGCCTCGGTAGCTGATGACCACGCCGGTCATGGCCGCGCGGTGGCGGCCGTACTTGCGGTAGATGTACTGGATGACCTCCTCGCGCCGCTGGTGCTCGAAATCGACATCGATGTCCGGCGGCTCGTTGCGCTCGGCGCTGATGAAACGCTCGAACAGCAGGTTGCCCAGCGCAGGATCGACCTCGGTCACCTGCAGCGCATAACAGACCACCGAGTTGGCGGCGCTGCCCCGGCCCTGGCAGAGGATGTTCTGGGCCCGCGCCCAGTGGACCAGATCGGCCACGGTGAGGAAGTAGGGTTCGAAGCCGAGCTGGCCGATCAGCGCCAGCTCGTGCTCGGCCTGGGCGCGCACCGAGGGGGGCGTGCCGGCCGGGTAACGTTTGACGAGGCCCTGCTCGGTGAGCTCGCGCAGCCAGCTGGCCGGCGTGTGGCCCTCGGGCACGATCTCTTGCGGGTACTCGTAGCGCAGCTCGGCCAGCGAGAAGGCGCAGCGGCCGGCCCAGCGCAGCGTCTCTTCCAGCCAGGCGGGCTCGTAGAGCTCTGACAGGCGCTGGCGCGACCGCAGATGCGCCTCGGCATTGGACTCCAGCCGGCCGTTGGCCTCGGCCACCGTGCACTTGAGCCGCGTGGCGGTGAGCACATCCTGCAGCGGCTTGCGCGAGCGGCCGTGCATCAGCACATCGCCCGTGGCGACGATGGGCAGGCCGGTGAGTGCCGACAGGCGCCGCGCGATCGCCTCGCGCTCGTCGTCGAAGACCCGGTGCCGCACGGCGAGCGCCAGGCCGGCCCGGTCCACACCGAACCAGGTCTTCAACCACATGGCCTGGGCGAAGAGGGTCTCGAACGAGGGCGCCATGGCCGCGCCCGCCGAATCGACGCCGCCATCGACCACCAACAACGCGGCGCAACCCGGCAGCCCGGCGAGGTTGGGCGCACGCGGCACGCGGCCCTCGAGATCCGACGCGAAGGCCTGGTACTGGCCCTTGGCCGCCCGCCGGCGCGCCACCGTGACCCACTGGGCCAGGTTGCCGTAGCCGCGGCGCGACTGGGCATGGAGCAGCAGGCGGGCGCCATCGCCCGTGGGGGCGGCACGCGAAGCCGGCGCCCGGGCACCCGCCGGTGGAGGTGGCGACAGGCGCATCTCGGCGCCCACGATGAGCGGGAAGCCGAGCTTCACCGCCTCTTCGTGCGCACGCACCACACCGGCCAGCGAGCACTCGTCGGTGATGGCCAGCGCGGCATAGCCCAGCGCCTGCGCGCGGCGCACCAGCTCGTCGGGCTGGGAGGCACCGGTCAGGAAGCTGAAGCTGCTGCGGCAGTGAAGCTCGGCGTAGCCCGGAAGGCCAGGCGCAGGTAGCACGGTGAAGGCTCCCGGGCACGGAGGGCGGGGCCGCGGGCACGGCTGCCCTGCCCCGGCTGGTCATCGTCATCGCCCATCAGCCATGCTTCGATGCCGGGCAGCGGCAGGTCGTCCAACGGGCTGCGCACGCCGCTGGCGCCCAGGCGAAGCACGTGGGTGTAGATCATGGTGGTGCTGACATCGGAGTGCCCCAGCAGCTCTTGCACCGTGCGGATATCCGCCCCAGCCTGCAGCAGATGGGTGGCGAAGGAGTGGCGCAAGGTGTGCGGCGTGGCCGGCTTGGACACGCGGGCCCGCTGCACCGCCTGCTTGAAGGCGCGCTGGACGGCCTGATCCTGCACATGGTGGCGCCGGATCTCGCCACCACGCGGGTCCCGCGACGGCATCGCCTGCGGGAACACCCAGGCCCAGGACCAGGACAGCTCGGCACGCGGGTACTTGCGCGCCAGCGCATGCGGCAAGGCCACCCCGGCCAGGCCGGACGCACGGTCGGCCGCGTGCAGATCCCGTGCGCGGGCCAGCTGGGCGCGCAAGGGCCGCTCCAGCGAGGCGGGCAACATGACCACACGGTCCTTGCCGCCCTTGCCGTCCCGAACGATGATCACCCGGCGGGCGAAATCGACATCCTTCACCCGAAGGCGAAGGCCTTCCAGCAGGCGCATGCCGGTGCCGTAGAGAAGGTGAGCGATCAGCCGGCTGGCCGGCGGCATCTCCCCCAGCACCCGCGACACCTCGGCCTGGGTGAGCACCACCGGCAGGCGCACCTGCCGCTTGGGGCGGCCCAGTTCGGACAACCACGGCAGATCCTTCTGGCCCAGCACCTGCTGGTAGAGGAACAGCAGCGCCGAAAGCGCCTGCTTGTGCGTGGAAGGCGAGACCTGCCGCTCGGCCGCCAGCCAGGTGAGAAACGCCTCGATCTCCTCGCGCCCCATCTCGCGCGGGTGGCGGGCAGCGCCGTGAAAGTGCACGAAGGCACGCACCCAGTGCACATAGGCCTCCTCGGTGCGCAGGCTGTAGTGGCGGTAGCGGATCTGCTCGCGCAACTGATCGAGCAGGCGCTGCGGCGGTGGCAGTGGCAGTGGCAGTGGCAAAGACGGCGGCGCGCCGGAGGCGTCTGACACCACGGGAGAGTCCTTTCAGTGAAACCCTGAGCACATGCCAGATGACGAGCCGCCAGTGCCCGGCCGCCAAAGACTGTATTTATTTACAGTATCGCGCTAGCATCCCCACATGGCAAGCACCCCCAGCAAACCCCGGCGACCCGCGGACCAGCCGCACGTGGCCGAAAGCCGGGTCACCAAGCGGCTCAACCCCGGCCAACCCGGCACCCGGCGCCTGCAGCGCCGCTTCGGCCCCGCCCTGGTCTGCGTGCGCTATCGCGAAGACGCCCAGGGAACCACCCGGTTCACGACCGTCGAACTCGTCGTCGAGCACCGGCCCGCACTGCGCAAAGGCCCCGTCCGGGTGGAGATCCGCTACGACGACGCCGAAACCCGTCGCCAGGCGATGGCACACGGTGCAGAATGGGATAACACACAGAAGACATGGCACATGCCCCGCCAAGCCGCGATCAAGGTCCAACTGATCACCAACCGACGCAGACAAAAATGACCAGATATAGACACACTCCACAGCCAACCTATCTACATCTGGATATGAATATCTCGATGTGGCAATGTGGGCTGAGGTCTAAATCACGTTAGCCGTCGCAAATGGAACCACTAGAGTCTGCAGTCGCCTCTGTCCCACGCCTCGTCGGTGAGTTGTACCGTGTCGTCGCAGAGTTCGAGCACCTCTTTCCCGGCCGTCGCTTCACTCCAGACGGGCACCTCGTCGGGAGCATTGGCGAGGTCTTGGCAGCGCATCAGTATGGGCTTCAATTGCTGCCGCATTCGTTCCACGGGCACGACGCACGCACCAACAACGGTGCACTCGTAGAAATCAAGGCAACTCAAGGCAGTACGGTGGCGCTCCGCAGCGAGCCCCAGCACCTGCTGGTGCTTCACCTTTCTCGCGAAGGCGCCGCAACAGAAGTATTCAACGGCCCCGGTTCCGTCGCCTGGCAGGCTGCAGGGGCAATGCAGCCCAATGGGCAGCGCCCCATCTCCCTCGCGAGGCTTCGCACGCTAATGCAAGCTATCCCAACCGAGGCACGCTTGCCAAGCGCGACGGCTAACCCCTCAGTCAAGGGGACGTCTTGCGGCAAGCCGCAAGCCGCCCCTTACCTCGAACGTTAGGTCTCACATCTATACCCCAGCGCATGATCACTCTCGAGCAACTTGAAGAGATGTTTTCCGACATCGCCGCCAAAGGCAGATGGGACATGACGAAGCCAATGCTTTGGGGCTACTTCTTCACGGACAGTTCGCCACACAAGCTGAACGCCGTCGCTCCGGAACTCGAACAACTGGGGTATGGGCTCGTTGATGTCTTCGAGGCCGGTGTTGACCCTGGCACGGAGCCGTACTACTTTCTCCACGTTGAGAAGGTCGAAGTCCACTCACCGGCATCCCTGCATGCAAGAAATCAAGACTTCTATGAGTTCGCAAGCAAGCACGGCCTCCAAAGCTACGATGGAATGGATGTCGGCCTCCCGGCAGAGACCTAACCCCTCAGTCAAGGGGACGTCTTGCGGCGAGCCGCAAGCCGCCCCTTACCTCGAACGTTAGCCCCCGCGAAAACAATGCAGTTCGTGCCCTTCGAGCGCTACGGCGAGGTCGCTGGGAAGTCCCCTGCTGCACGGTGCTGTTGCTTGGAAGAGTGGTCGCAACAGGCAGAGCCTGCTGCTGGCTTCCTCGCCGGTCCATTGAGGTTGTGCCTTCGTTCGCCACGCAACAGGCGTGTGGGGCGAGCCCGAGCAAGTCTGGCTCACCCCACACCCCTGCTGCTTGGTGCTTGCTCGGATGGCCGGAGCGGTTGGCCGCGAGAGAATCAACCATTCCTCGAGGCGCCGTTTCGTTCTGCAAGGCAGGAGGAATAGCCTCGATGCGCCGTGCCAGCTGGTGGCAAGCAAACGCAAAGGCAATTTTCGCCGGTTCCTCATGGGGAGTGGAGAGCGTGTCATGCCGAGCAGTCTTGTAGGGTCAAGGGTTCCAGTCCCGAAGCATCGTTCACCCACATTGAGGGGTGTTGTCGGTGGCGCCCGGTTGGCCTGCTCGCAAACACGCGCGTGGGCTAACCCCTCAGTCAAGGGGACGTCTTGCGGCAAGCCGCAAGCCGCCCCTTACCTCGAACGTTAGCCGCCACCCAATGACCGTCTCCGAACTTCTCGCCGCTGTTCGCAAGCCCTACGTTGAGGCTCTGGCAAGAATGTCTGCCACGGCTGCAATGCATCTGGAGCCGGCCTACAGGCAAGCTGATGGGTCTTTAGCCGTCGAAGGCCCCTTGAACCTTCCTTGTAGAGCCGACATCATCTTCAAAGAAGGGCCCTCTGCAGGTCAATCGATCCGAGTCGACTCTGAATCCCAGTTGAAGTTTGAGCCAATCTCCTTCGCACTCGGTACCGCCTCTGTAGCTCTCTCACCGTTCGTTTGGGACTGGGCACCTGTCGAGGTGTGCGGTCTAAGCCAGGAAGCCACTTCAAGCGTCCTTAAGTCGTGGTTCCTCGAGTGGTTTGACACCGAAGACCAGAATGACCCAACAGAGGAGGGTCTGTATGGGGTCGTCCACTTCATGTCCGAGCCGGAGCCTACAGTTGAAGGCTGGAGCGTCACGGTTGATCTAGGTTCTTCGCCGGAGCGTGCACTTGAAGATCTCCTTTTCCGCATGTCCGATGCCGGCGCCAGCCAAATACGTGTCGGCTAACCCCTCCGTCAAGGGGACGTCTTGCGGCAAGCCGCAAGCCGCCCCTTACGTCGAACGTTAGGCGTCAACATGGCCCGGTGTCCGAACTGCAATGCCACGATTGAGGTCGACGCGCCAGGGTGCGAAAAGTGCAATGCGGACTTTCAGTCTGGCAGCGCTTGGAAGCCACTGGTCGACGACCATGGGTCCACCACGAACACAGGGCGCATTGTCGGCCAACACCGTCATAGCCGTGTTCACTTGGTGATATCGCTTCTCGTCGCGTACGGTACCTTGGCGTCAGTCGTAGCCATGATCGGTTTCCTCCTATTTGGTTCGCTGGCGGCGCTGGGTCCAGGGCGCCACCTTAGGCACTCGGGTAGTGTCATCCTTGGGTTCGGGGTGTTTGCCTATTCAGCGCTCTCGTTCCTGGCGGTGTCGGACCTTCGACGCGAACCCCGAGTTACACGCTTCGCTGCCACTATGGCTGTTCTGCCAGCATTGATGCTTACTTGGCAGGTGGGCAAGTTGGTCGTTGGGATGTTGCGATGACGCAAGTCTCTGATGGCGAGACGCCTAACCCCTCGGTCAAGGGGACCTGCCTGCGGCAGGCCCCTTACCTCGAACGTTAGGCCTCCTGGCTGCGCCAGAATACCCAATGACCATGCACTCACGTAGCGTTGAGCGTCGTTGCCAGAGTGGTGCCTTGTTGGTGGTGGCGTTGCTGGGCCGTCCCTCGCGTCGCTGTGCGTTGTCAATGACATCTGGTCTTCGTTGCGTTGGTGGTGTGCGGCAAACCTGGTTCCTCGGTTACCGGGGCGCTTCGGTACCGGTTGTTGGCTTGTTGTCCACCAGTCTTCGCACACGTGTCGTCGTTGGGGCACTGCGCTGTCGCGCAGAGCCCAAACAGCCGGGCCGCAGAGGCATCAGCTGCGCAGCAGCTCATGCCGGCACGGGCTTGGCGCTCCGGAGGCAGAAGACACGCTGGTCTGCAGGGCAGTACCGTATCGCTCAAAGGCTTTGCGCACCGGCCGCATGGCCTAACCCCTCAGTCAAGGGGACGTCTTGCGGCAAGCCGCAAGCCGCCCCTTACCTCGAACGTTAGAGCTCACCCATGGGAATCGACGTAGCGCTCGTAAACGAAAGGCATGAGCCCAAGCAGGAGGTCCACGACCCGCGGCAATGCCTTACGTCGCTGGCCACGGGGCAGTGGCTGCAATTGCAGGGCAGCGTATGTCTTCGCTTCGTCGATCCATGGGGCGACACCGTGTTCAATCAAGCGCAGTTGCCAGTCCTGTTGTCTGAGCTTGAGCAATCGGTTGCATCGCAAACTGATCCGGAGATCAAAGCACACCTCCTGAAGGTCTGTCACCTGGTCGCCAAAGCGAAGGACCGAACCCACATGTACGTCAAGTTCATCGGTGATTGAACCAATGCGAATGCTCGTACTTGCACCGCAGAGCTCTAACCCTTCCTTCGAGGGGACATGCTCCGGCAGGCTTCGCCCGCCTACGCATGCCCCTCAAGTCAAACGTTAGCCGTCTCACAGGAGCCTCGGCCTTGCTCGTCGCGCCATTCAGTTCAGTTCCTGAAGACCTCTGTCTCGCTCGGGGCGGCACTTCCGAGCCGGTGGCAAGTTGGGCATCGGGCTGTTCCGTCTTCGCTCTTGGTCGCCGCAATACAGTAGGGCAAAGCGCGTTGCCTTCTCGTCGTGGCACCGGCTTGCAATGCAAGGCAACCTTGCGCTTCGTTGAGGGCCGTACGGGTCTGGTGGCATTCGAGGGTGGCGCAATCACCGTACTGCTCGCCAAGTCGAGTACAAAGCAGCCTATGGCGTGCCTTCCTGTCAGATCCTCAAGCTTGCGTCGGCAGAGCTTTCTGGCCACTGGCACGAGAGGTCGGCACTCTTTACGAGGGTCAGTCTCTTCTTGGTCAAACGCGACGGCTAACCCTTCAGTCAAGGGGACGTCTTGCGGCAAGCCGCAAGCCGCCCCTTACCTCGAACGTTATACGTCCAGGGCAACGATATGAGCGTCGACCTTCCCGGCTACTGGTCAAAGATGCGACACACAACGCAAGGATGGGTGCATCCGGATGATGAAGAGTTGCTTGGCAGAGACCCACATACCTTCAATCTTGAGTTTCCACCCCCAGCGTTCGTTGGTGACATCGAGAACGCCAAGGTCATTGTCTTGGCCGCCAACGGGGGCTACAACGCATCCGTCACTCGCAGCGAGTTCGCTGCGAGTGGTGCGGAGAGGCGATACATGGAGCGCCTCGTACGCCCGGCGGAAGCAGACTGGAAGGAAGTTGCACCGTACTATCGAGGCATCAACTACTCAGAATTGATCTTCCAGGGCAAGGCTGCCATCGTCAACGCATGTGCCTATCGCAGTCCGAAGATCAGTGAAGAACCAGACAATCGAAGACTCATCAAGAAACTTCCATCTGCTCAGTTCGCTCGGCGATGGTTAATCGAAGTCGTTCTGCCGCAGATGCAGGCAGGTAACAGGGTTGTCGTCGGCAAGCGGCACGGTTTGTGGGATCTTCCAAATTTCATCAAGGCGAGCAGTGGTTTCATTGCTGATCCGGCTCCAGTCTCCCCACACCTTTCTGCGGTTGTATGGGAGCGACTGAAGGACGTATAACTGGTCGTTGCAGGCGACGGCCTACGGCCGCGCCTGAACTCCAACGTTAGGCCTCTCTGGCTGCGCCAGAATGCCAATGACCATGCACTCACGTAGCGTTGAGCTTCGTTGCCAGAGTGGTGCCATGCTGGTGGCGTCCTTGCTGGGCCGTCCGTTGCGTCGCTGTGCGTTGTCAAAGACATCTGGTCCTCGTTGCGTTGGTGGTCTGCGGCAAACCTTGCTTGTCGGTTGCCGGAGCGCTTTGGCACCGGTTGTTGGCTTGTTGTCCAAGAGTTTTCACACACGTGTCGTCGTTGGGGCACTGCGCTGTCGCGCAGAGCCCGAGCAGCCGGGCCGCAAAGGCATCAGCTGCCTTGCAGCTCATGCCGGCACGGGCTTTGCGCTTCGGCGGCAGAAGACAGTCTGGTCTGTAGGGCAGTACCGTAGCGCTCAAGGGCTTTGCGCTTCGGCCGCATGGCCTAACACCTCAGTCAAGGGGACGTCTTGCGGCAAGCCGCAAGCCGCCCCTTACCTCGAACGTTAGGCGTCAGCTAAGGCATCTCATGTCAACGGTCGAACCCGACGTTCGCTATCTCACCGCGACCTCTGACCTAGATGACTACGACATCCTGGCCATAAACGCACTGAGCGTGGCGGTCCCGTACAAGACGACCGAGAGCCTTCGTAAGCTGATTTGGGCAGCCATGGCTACTTACGTGTTCGGCAACTCCTCGGTTGATCACGTCATACGACGCTACGGCCACCTTTGGAGTAAGCGAACTGACAAGTCCTTCGAGAGTGATCCACTCCTCTTGATTCTGCGAGAAACCCAAGAGGACATCACGCGCATCGCGGAAAGGCTGGAGGTCACTGGCTCAACTACGAAGCTCGGTCATGTCTGTGCAAAGTCGGCTCTGTGCCGGCTGGAGGCAACGTTCAAGGCTGCCTACGGTCTTATCAGACGGAACTACATATTCGAAACCGAAGCAGTAGTCCGAATGCTGCTGGAGCAGCTCGCTTGGGCGCATGAGGCGTTTCAGGCGAGCGACAGCACCATTCGCACGCTAAATCCCACGAAGTGCATAACTCCGTTTAAGGTTGTGTTCAAAGAGGCCGGCACGTTCTACGGCGAGCTTAGTGAGGGAGCGCACCTGGATCCGTCGATTGTGGAGAACTATCTCCGCTTTCATAAGGATGGATCAAAGGTCATTCGCCGATCTAGACTCGACAGTCAGCATAGCGGCTATTACCTCACGGCCCTTGCGTCTGTCTACCTTGAGGTTGTTCAGGAGCTGTTTGCTCCCTTTGGTGAGAGCGAGCATGAGGTCATTGATCAACGCCTTCGGCGCAATCATCGTCAATACTGCAAGCTGTTGGGCGGCAACGCCGATGACGCCTAACCCCTCAGTCAAGGGGACGTCTTGCGGCAAGCCGCAAGCCGCCCCTTACCTCGAACGTTAGGGCGCTACCGCGAACGGAGTCTCTATGAAGCAAATGCTAATTGCCACGACCTTTGCCGTGTTGGTTGATGCGGCCTGCGGAGTTGAGCAATACGGATGCTTGAACACTCAACAACAGTCCGAACTTCAAGCAAACGTCGCACAGTTGGTAACGGGACCGGAGATGACGAATCTGCTTGCTGAAGCAAGGCTCGCTTCCCAAGAGCGAGACAAGAGCGCGGAGCAGTACAACAAGTGTTCAGTAGAGAACGCCGACCCAATTTCTGTGTTGGCAAATCTAGGAATGGCCTGCCGCAGAGAGGCTGTCCGGTACAACTCTTCGATTGATCGCTATGAAAGAGCCAAGGAGCGCGTTGATCAACATCTGGCAATTCTCAAGGTTCAGGCTGATCTCATTCGAATGAAGTACCCGCGCTGCCAGTAGTCATGCAGCGCCCTAACCCCTCAGTCAAGGGGACGCCTTGCGGCAAGCCGCAAGCCGCCCCTTACCTCGAACGTTAGAGCCCACAGGGAGTCACCCATGTCGCTCAAGGCTACTTGGTTCCGTGACAAGCTTCGCAAGAAGAGCAAGCAAGGCTTTCAGGGATTTCCTACAGCCACGATTGCCTACTACGGGCCGAATGCGAAACTTGCAAGCAAGGTTGCAGTAGCCATCATCATGTCCCAGGGCGCTGAGCCGGAGGTTCTTGAGCGGTGGTTCTCCGAAACCAATGATGTGCGGTCAGATCCTCAGATCAATGAAGCTGTCGTGCACTTCCTTCAGCTCCACGGGGTGAAGTCTGTTGTCATGCCAGATCGCATCATTGGTTGCCCTCACGAGGAAGGAGTGGACTACCCGGAAGGGGAGAACTGTCCTCAATGTCCATACTGGGCGGGGCGTGACCGCTTCACCGGTGAGTTCATCCATTGAACGCGGGCTCTAACCCCTCAGTCAAGGGGACGTCTTGCGGCAAGCCGCAAGCCGCCCCTTACCTCGAACGTTAGGCCGCAATGTTTAGCCAGTCTGCCTCCACCCGCATCAAAGCCTATGCGCTGGTCGCAGCGCTGGCTAGTTGGGGCTCGGCGCTCTGGTTTGTTCTTCTGGCCGCCGTTCATACGAAGTCAGTAGTCTTGGTTGGCTTGCCTATCTGTGTCATTGCCTGGGGCCTTGCAATCGTTCTCGCCTGGCCGTTCTTGTGCCCCAAGTGCTCGAAGCGGCTCTTCTTCGTCTCGCGAGTCGAGCAAACCTCGGACTGGAAGCAGTTCGCCGAACAGTTCGTTCCGCATGCCCTTGTTGCCAAGGGTCAGTTCGCCTGCCCTCACTGTGCCGCGCGGTTCACCTTGGCCGGCCACTAGCGTCTGTGCTCCTCGAAAGGTTGAAGCGCTATGAATCTCTCCGCACAGGTACTAAGCTGCCAATCTCGACGCCCGCGGTCTAACCCCTCAGTCAAGGGGACGTCTTGCGGCAAGCCGCAAGACGCCCCTTACCTCGAACGTTAGCCGTTTCACAGGAGACTCGGCCTTGTTCGTCGCGCCATTCGAGCCAATTCCTGAAGCCCGCAGTCTCTGTCTACGCAGCACAGGTGAGCCAATGGCACGTTGGTCTTCGTGTGGTTCCGTCTTTGCTCTCGGTCGGTGCAATCCAGAAAGGCAAAAGGGGTTGCCTTCTCGTCGTCGCACAGGCTTGCAGGCCGAGGCAATCTCTCGCTTCGTTGAAGGCAGTACGGGTCTGGTGGCATTCAAAGGAAGCACCATCACCGTATTGCTCGCCAAGTCGGGTACAAAGCGGTTCAAGGCGCGCCTTCCTCTCAGTTCCTCAAGCTTGCGTCAGCAGCGCTCTCTGGCCGCAAGCATGAGAGGTCGGCACTCCATACGAGGGGCGGTCGCTTCTTGGTCAAACGCGACGGCTAACCCCTCAGTCAAGGGGACGTCTTGCGGCGAGCCGCAAGCCGCCCCTTACCTCGAACGTTAGGCCTCCTGGCTGCGCCAGAATACCCACTGACCATGCACTCACGTAGCGTTGAGCGTCGTTGCCAGAGTGGTGCCTTGTTGGCAGTGTCGTTGCTGGGCCGTCCCTCGCGTCGCTGTGCGTTGTCAAGGACATCTGGTCTTCGTTGCGTTGGTGGTGTGCGGCAATCCTGGCTTGTCGGTTGCCGGAGCGCTTCGGCACCGGTTGTTGGCTTGCTGTCCAAGAGTTTTCGCACACGTGTCGTCGTTGGGGCACTGCGCTTTCGCGCAGAGCCCGAGCAGCCGGGCCGCAAAGGCATCAGCTGCCTTGCAGCTCATGCCGGCACTGGCTTGGCGCTCCGGAGGCAGAAGACAGTCTGGTCTGTAGGGCAGTACAGTGGCACTCAAAGGCTTTGCGCTTCGGCCGCATGGCCTAACCCCTCAGTCAAGGGGAC
>JADMKA010000063.1 GCA_018780145.1 Vitreoscilla sp.
GGCTGCAGGTAGCGCATCATCGTGTGGATCTCGGCCATGGTGTTGGCCACCGGCGTCGCCGTCGCGAACACCACGCCGCGCTGCGCATGCCCATGGATCTGCATCGTGTAGCGCGTCTTCAGGAACAAGTCGAACGCGCGCTCCGAGCTGGTCATCGGCAAGCCCGCCACCCTCGTCATCTTCGTGAACCGGTAGAGGTTCTTGTGCAGATGCGCTTCATCCACGAATAGGCAATCGATGCCGAGTTGCTCCCACTTGAGCAGGTCATCCTTTTTCTTGTCGGACAGCAGCTTTTCCAGCCTTGCTGCCCAGTTCTTCTTCATCGCCTCGAGCTGCTTGATGATCCGGTTGGATCGGTCGTTGCTCTTCTCTGCGCGTACCGCCATCTCTATCTCGTGAACGATTTCCTTGATGAAAGTCTCTGTGAATTGCGGCGACATCTTGATGCGCTCGAAGCTCGAGTGCGTGATGACCACCGCGTCCCAATCGCCCGTGGCGATGCGCGACACCAGCTCGCGCCGGCGGTCGCCTTCCAGGTCCTCTTTGCTCGCCATCAGCACCGATGCGTTCGGGTAGAGCCGAACGAACTCGGCTGTGTACTGGGCCAACATATGGTTCGGGACCACATGGCAGGGTTTGCTGACGAACCTCAGCCGGCGCAGTTCCATGCTCGCGATCACGCACACCGCCGTCTTGCCGGCACCGACCACATGAAACAGCCCGGTGTTGCCGGACTGCACGATGCGCCAGACCGCATCGGGTTGATGCGGATGCAGCTCGTAGCAGCGTGAGAACCCCGGCAGCTTCAGGTGCGAACCATCGAAGCGCCTCGGCCGCGTCGCGTTGAACAGATCGTTGTAGATTCTGCACAGCTTCTCGCGGCGCTCCGTGTCCTCGAAGGCCCAGGCCGCGAAGCGCTCCTTGATCAAGCCCAGCTTCTCGCGCGCCGCCAGTGTCTCGTCGGGATTGACGAAATACCTGTCGGTCTCCGGGTCACGGTCCCGCACAGTCGGCACCTGCACGTTCAGCGCACACTGCACCAGCTCGATCGCGTTCATCCGTGAGGTGCCGAACTCCTGGGTCACCTTCACGTTCTGGCGCGCCTCCCACTCGCCGTACTTCACCGACCAGGCCCCGGCCTCGGCCGAGTAGCTCACCTGGCAGTCCTTGAGTTCCAGCACCTGCTGGACGAATTCCTCGACGTCGATGGCCGGAATCCACACCGCACCCAGGCGCGGCTCAATGGCCGCGGGCAACAGGTCTTCCGGCTGCACCCTCTCCAACGCGTCGATGTTGCGCTGGTAAGCCGAGCCGGACATCGCCGCCTGCTTGAGCTTCGCCTTCACGTTGCCCGACAGGTAGTCGTCGGCTGCTCTCCACTCTCCGTCGGCGGGGTCAAGGAAGACTTGGCCCGCTTCGGCCAGCGCGTCCAGCACATCCTGTTCGGGCGCCGCCAGCAGCGCCGCCATGTAGGCCGGATCGACCCGGCCGCGCCACTGGATGGACGCGGCCAGCGCTTCGGGCGGCTCGCCCGCCGTGCTCGGCTCCACCACCCGCGTCAACGTGCGCCGCGTGAACAGCGCCGCCTTGCGTGCCGTGTCGCTCTCTTCGTCGTAGTGCTCCAGTGACAGCAGCAGCGGGTAGTCCGGGTCACGCCGGAATGCCAGCGCATTGGCCCGCGTAGACAGATACCCGTGCTTGGCGACGTAACGGTCGTAGGTCCCGTTGAGCATGGCCCGCAGGTGTACCAGCCGCCTATCGTCGTCATGTGCAAGTTGCGCATCGAGCAGCGCTCGGGCATGGTCGCGGATGGCGCACAGGCCCGTCACACGGGCGCGCTGCGTGGCGTTGAGCTGGTCATGAACGTCGACCATCTCGCTGCCCTCGACCCGATGCACCCGCCCCTGATGGAGGCGGTAGCTGCCAGGGCGCGCTCCGGCTTGCGCTGGGACGACCACTCGCAGTGGCGTTGTCTTGGCCACAGCAGGTTGGTACACGCCTGCAGGCAACTGTGCGATGCGCTCAAGCAGCGCAGTCTCGAGGTTGCCTTCAAAGACCGCGACCGGCACTTCTTCGTAGCCGTTGCTTTGGCGGCGAACGCGGCCGATGCAGAACTGGGGACTCTGCGCATACCAGGCGTTGATCTGAAGGTAGCGCTCGTGGCACTGCGGGTGCCGCAGGCTGTCGGGCAGGATGCCCAACTCCACCCACTCGCTCGCCACTTCCTCGGCGCGATGCCGCTTGCGCAGGAACAGGATGTCAGTCTGCACATCCGTCGCAGCGAGTCCCGCGAATGCACCCTGCGGCAAGCGGATCGCACCCACCAGGTGAGCCTGCGCTGCGATGTACTCGCGTACGCCGTCGTACTGGGCATCCATCGTGTGGCTGCCGGTGATGAAGCACACCAGTCCGCCGGGCCGCACGAGGTCGAGCGCGCGGCCAAAGAAGTAGTTGTGGATGCTGAAACGGGCATAGGCCCGGTTGCTCACGTCGGCGACCTTGTACTTGCCGAAGGGGACGTTGCCGATCACCAGGTCGAACCAGTTGTCGGGCAACGCTGTCTTCTCGAACGGCGCGATCCGCACGTCCACGCCACCGGGCGCATAGAGCGCCTTGAGCAGGCGGCCGGACACCTGGTCGATCTCGATGGTCGTCGTCGTGCTGCGCTCGGCGAGCGCGCGCGGCATTGCACCGACGAAGTGCCCGACGCCAGCCGCGGGCTCCAGGATGCGTCCGCCGGTGAAGCCGAAACGCTCCACCGCCTGCCACATCGCCTCGATCACGTGGACCGCGGTGTAGTGGCTGTTGTTGACGGAGGCGCGCGCCGAGTCGTAGTCCTCGGCGCAGAGCTGTGCTTGCAGTCGCTGGGCGCGTTCGGCCCAGCTTCTGTCTTCGGCTTCGAGGTTGAAGCTCGCGGGCAGGCCGCCCCAACCGGTGTAGCGCAGCATGATCTGCCGCTCGGCTGTAGTGGCCGACCGCTCACTGGCTTCGATCTGTCGCAGCGTGTCGATGGCGGCCAGATTGGCCTCGAACTTCGCAACCGCGCCGGTCAGACCGTTCAGGTCGGAGCGTGTCAGCAGCGGCCAGACAACGCGGCCTGCGGTCTCGGAGGTCGCGGCGACCACGCGCCAGTTGGCGCGGACGTTCGCGGGAGATTGCTCCGGGTCGGCGTCGCCAGTGCCGGCGACAAGTGCCGTCTCGACAGGTTCAGCGGCTTGACCGGTGGTGGTTGATGAAGCGTTCGCCGTCAGGGACAACGGGGCAGGGGGCTCAGGCGTGTCCGGGTCGAACCCGGGCAGCCACATGGAAGGCGCGGTAGTGCGGGCCATCGGTGTGTTCTCCAAATGAATGGGGAACACGGCGACCCGTCGGGGAGGCGTGCTCCCCGGGTGGGTTGGGCAAGAGGGTCGTGGCGACCCGTGGGCAGTGGCTGGACGTGCAGGGACGTGCCGGTTCATGGCGAAGCCGCCAAGACCGACATGCGGTGTCGCTCGCGAGGTGCGTAGTGAACCGGCCGATGGGCATCGGCAGGCGCAGGACTCAGCTCGGCGCAGGGCGCGGAATCAGGTGGCAGCGGCGAAGCGCTGCCGGTTCTAGAAGGCGGGTAACGTCCGCAGCGCCCGATCCAAGTCGGGAGCGCTCCAAAGAGCGCGCGTGGCCAAAGCCGAATGCCTTCTCAGTGTGCAGGCCAACGCTCGACGAGACCGGCCCGCCGACCAGCCGCCAGCGAAACTGCCATCGAATCGGTGGGCTTGTGGGTGGCGATTGGGTTCGCCGACCGCGGGGCTGCCATGGCGCCTCGACGTTTGTGAGGCAGGGCTCAGCGCAGGTGAACCGGAGAGGGGCTTGCACAGCAGCCGCGCTGCGCGAAGCTGCTCGCATGGACAAGAGTGGGCGCGTCGCGTTGGAGCTCGCGGCTGGGTACAACACCTGGGATGACTTCTTCAAGACCTCCGGGCTGGACGCCGTTCGCGCCTGCGCCGGCAACGTCTGGGTGGTTTGGAACCCGCAGACCTTGGTTCTCTTTCGCAGGCTGACGTACCGCGAAGCCATCCGGCAACTCTGCGCGCAGTTCGACCGTGATGGCCCCGACCACGGCTACAACGCGATGGTGTCGGACTCTGTCGGCATCTGGTTGGGGCCGCGAGGCCAACGGCGCCAACCTCAGACGTATTCAGGATCATCTGCGCCGGCCGCAGCGCTCGCTGAAGCGCTGCGTGCGCACTGTGCAATCGCCGTTGGTGCGCTCCGTCCCTTCGACGGCATGCCCTTGAAGACCTCGCAGGCGCTGGACCATGAAGCATGCCCCTTGCGGGTCGCAACCCAGGAGAACCAAGCCGTGCAACTGACTTTATCGATCGCGAAAATCGTGCAGGGGAAGAATCCCCGCGAGTACTTCGATCCCGACGAGATGGCCGAACTCGAAGAAGGCATCCGCGCCTTTGGCGTGATCGAGCCCATCATCGTCCGCCCCGTTCCTGGCACGGACCTCTTCGAACTCATCGCCGGCGAGCGCCGTTGCCGGGCGGCAAAGAACGTATTCGGCGACACCTACGACATGCCCGTCGTCATCCGCGAAGCCAGCGACGCCGACAGCGAGGCCATCGCGTTGATCGAGAACTACCACCGCGCCGGCATGTCGGTGGCCGAAGAAGCGCGCACCGCGCAGCGGCAACTGCTGCGCAACAGGGGCGACAAGGCGGAAACCGCACGCAACCTGGGCTGGTCACGCGACGTGCTGGAAGGCCGTCTTGCGCTGATGGCTTGCACGCCGGCCGTGCTCAAGGCACTGGCGCATCGACAGATCATGCTGGGGCACGCCGAACTGCTGGCGGGCGTGCCCCCGGAAAAGCAGGACACGGTGCTGTCCGCCATCGTCGCGCACAAGGTGCCGGTCGCGGTGCTCAAGGCGCAGTTGGGCCAGTACGTGCGGCGACTGGCGGACGCCATCTTCGACACCGCGCCGTGCACCGGATGCTCACACAACTCAGCGCGGCAGGCAGGGCTGTTCTCCGAGTCTCTCGGCGAGGGCTACTGCCAGCATCCCACTCACTTCGACGAACTGACCTTGCAGGCCGTGGACGCCAGGGCGGCGGCGTTGAAGGACGAGTACCCGGTGATCCGGGTCGTGAAGATCACCGATGGGTTTGAGTCGTTGCCGGTTTCGGCGGAGGGAGCGTTCGGGGTCGGCGACGTACAGTACGCGTCGTGCCAAGGATGCGAGTCGTTCGGCTGCGCCGTCTCAGCCATGCCCGGATCGTATGGTGCGGTCACACGGTCGCTCTGCTTCGACGCCGATTGCAACAGCCTGAAGGTCGCGGCATGGCGCAAGGTGCAGCGCGAAACGGTCTCGGGGCCGGCGCCACTCGCCGACAGGGGCCTGGAGAAGGGTCGTGCGCATAAGGGTGCGAAGCGGACCCCGGGCCCCGTCAAGCCGGCGGCAGTGCAGAAAGCATCGAACCAGACGCCTCAGCGCGTAGTGGATCACCGCATCGCGCAGTGGCGCCGATGGGTCGCCAACGCGCTCATGACGCAGCCTGAACGCAACCACCGCGTCCTGATCGCGCTCGCCCTGGCAGGGCGCGGCAGCGACCTTCGCAGCGAACAGTTTGCCAAGGTGGCCGACAAGCTTGCCGGAGCGGCAAGCCGGTTCCAGTCCAACCTCGGAGGACACCTGCGCCGCGCGCATGCCATCGAGGCGGATCGCCTGGACAAGCTCGTGCACGCGGTGACCGCATCCGCAGCTTTCGGGGTCGATGTCCGCAACCTCGAGCTGCTACTGAGTTACCTGGAGGTTGACGAGGCGCGCTGCTTCCAACTGGACAAGGCCTTCCTCGATCTGTTCACGATGAGCGAACTCGAGAGCCTCGCCGACGAACTTGGCTTGAAGCGGGTGATGGGTCAGGGTTTCAAGGCGGTGCGGGCTGGCAAGAAGGCCGAGTTCATCGCGGCGCTGCTGGCGGTCAAGGGATTCGAGTACCGGGGCGCGGTGCCGCAGGTCATGCGCTACCCGCGCCATGACGTCATCGGCGCCAATATCGATGAGCAGCAGACGCCGCCCGGGGACACCGGTGATGGCACTGCCGATGCGCAGTCCGACGAAGAAACACAGGCCCTGGCAGCGTGACGCCGGCACAGGCCGCGCTCGCCGTACAGGCACTGGACACACATGGGACGCCCCATAGGATGAATTCATGGGGTGTACCCATTCAAGGAGTGGATGACATGACGATGTTCGAAGAACTGCATGCGCTGGCGACTGGCGCGACCCTCACGATGATCGTGAGTGCCGACGAGAAGACCGGCCGAATGACGGTCCACGTAATTCCGAAGCCGAAGAAAGACGTGGACGAGCCGGCGCTGACCAAGGCGCTGAGTCTCACAGCCACGCCGCAGGAGTTCGACGCCGGCTTCGTGGAAGCGCTGCGTGGCTACCGCGAAGTGCGGCACAGCCTCGCCGAACAGGCCGAGGCCACCAAGGAAGTTCTGGAAGCCGCCAAGCAGGCCTCAGTCAAGAAAGCTGGAGACGCTGCATCCAAGGCGTCGAAGCCCGCTGCTCCGGCGAGCAGCGCGCCAGGCGCGACAGCACCTGCAATTCAAGTGTCGAGTACGACCGAGGACGACGAGACCGGGGACCAGGCCCAGGCGCCAGCGGCGGCCATTGCCAGTGGCAGCGCGCCGCTCGACCTGTTCGGCTGAAATAGAGGCAGCGCCCCAGCCCGCTGCGGCGACTCGTCCGCGCGGTGGACTTGATGACCTGCCGTCCGCTGAGAGACTGACCGCAGGGCAACCGAGACGCGGTTGCCGCCCATGACGCCATAAGCAGAACAGAAGGAGAAGCGATGTCCATCGAAGTTCACGAAATCCAGCGGCGATTCCGCTACAACGGCATCCTGCTGCCGGATGTGCCGGGGCTGGAGCCCCGCGAGGTACGCGACCTGTACAGCGCGCAGTATCCCGAACTCGTCAGCGCCGAGATCGAGCCCGGCGAAGTGCGCGACGGCGTGCAGGAGTTCAGCTTTCGCAAGGCCGTGGGCACCAAGGGCGCGACCCACCGCAAGGACAATCGCCTCGCCGCCTTGTCGGCGCAGGTCGAAGCTCAAGTCGGTGGCGAGGTCGGTGGTGCAGAAGGCAAGCTCACCGGCCCGATGGGCCGCAAGGCCGTGATGCAGTGCGCGCAGGCCTGGAGTGCGTTCGCCCACCGTACCCACGCGGGCAGGGCGCAGGACCGCGACACATCGAGGATCGTGCCGCCCAGCGAAACGCTGGCACCGCTGCCGTGAACGGTGTGATGACGCTGCCGCGCCTTGCGGCAGCGATTCCCAAGTCACTGGTCCCCACGCCATTAGCCAAGGCCAACGCCACCGTGTCGAGCTTCCTGATCGAGGCGGGAGCCATCCGGGAAGGCGACCTCCCGGCGGCGTGGGATGACACGTTGCGCGTGTGCGAACAGGCGCTGGACGCCTGGATCCAGCGCCAGATCGGGCCGCTGCACTGTCTGTCGCCCTGCTTCGTGATGGGCGCGGTGGGCGAGGGCGGTGCCTACGTGATGCCACGCACGGATGCCCCGCCGCGCTACAGCGCTCTTGACCTCTACTGGTACGAGACGCGCGAACACGAATGGCCCATCGGCGAGGGGCTGGAGGCGCTGGAGCGGGCCTGTGTGGGACTCGGCGCCGCCGTGCTCAAGGTCATGGCCGAGAGGAGCCGCTTCGTCTACCCGCTGTTCACCCCTGACATCGCCTGCGACGTGGCGACCTACGTGTACTGGTGCGGCGAGGAAAACGAAGAAGTCGCGCTGGACATGCAGTGCGGGGAGGATGAGGAGGCGAGGGCGGCGATGCGCGAAGAGATGGTCACGAGCCAGACGCTGACCCAGGCGTATCCCGACTGGGCCCGGCACTGGCCACGGGGCAGTTCAAGGGCGCGGCGCGCGCCAAGTCTGTCAAGCATGGCACGCAAGCTCGACGATCCAAAGGCCCAGCAAGTCGCCGCCGACGCGCTCGCGCTGTCTCGCTTGCGGATCGAAGACGAGTTCCGGCCCGACATCGACGGCGAATACATCGGCTTCGGCGCCGTGCTGTCCTGGCGCGAGAGCGACGTGACGGTGCGCATCTACGACGACTTGCTGAACCTCGCACATGAGGCCGAGTTCTGCGACCGCATCGGCGAGTTGCAGATGCCGCTGAACGAGCCGCACCGCATGGCCGATTGGCAGCGGACCATGCGCACACGCTTCAAGGCCATCGGGCTCATCGACCGCTTGATCCACCAGCTTTCGGGGTGAGACTGAAGGCTGGAATTCGAAGCACACGACGTGCGACGACTACGGTCTTGGAGACGACGATGAGAACCGAAAGATTGCTGCGAGTCAGCTACTCGACCGGGGACGCCAGACAGGCGTTGAAGCAACTGGTCCCGTCCATGGCGTCGGGATTCAACGTCAACGCCGTCCACGGCATCTGTTCAGTGAACGGCGCAGATGCGAAGGCGCTCGCGGACTTGCTCGCGGAGCGCATCGCGTTGCGCCTCGAAAGCGCGAAGGCGCGCAGGAAGCAGCGCGGCGCAGGCACGAATCCTGGCCAGCCGTCGAATCCGTGATGGACCTGAACACCATGAACCAAGCCGAGTTTTCGATCAGGACGCAGACGGATGGCATCCTGCGTCTGGATCGGGCGGTGCTGATCTACCACGGGGCCTCGGGCAGCGCCTTCGCGACGGTGCATGAGGTCGAGGAGATGGAGGGCGAGTCGGTGATCGGGGCCGGTCAGGCAATGACGCCGCGTGCCGCCATCGATCTGGCGCGTGCCCTGAACAAGAATGTGTCGCATGGCGGCTTCCTGCCTGAGACGGTGCTCTACATGGACGGCGATCTGCTGGTGTGGTGGCTGCCGCCGGGCAAGCGGCACATCGCGCTTCGGACCGAAGGCCACGAAGAACAGATGGGGGCTGTCGAACGAGGCGAGACAGTGTCCCACCCCGGGCTGGTGTTCGCGGCTTCGAGCCGCGTGTGGAAGGTCTGGGCCGTCAAGGGCGGCGCCCGGCCCACACCCGCCACGCCGCTGTTCCAGGCGCCGTACTTCAACGTCTACCCGAACGGTGACATCTGCCAAGGCAACGCGCCCCGGCCCGAGGGCACCACGGCCGAGAAGATCGGGGCCTGGAACGATGCTTTCCTGCGCTCCTACTTCACCCACCCCAACACCCAGGGCAAGTTGGTCAGCTACCGGGGCGGCGCCTACGCGTTCTGGCGCGACATGCTGGACGGCAAGTTTGGCCGCTTTCCCGAGCGTGTCCTGTTGGATTCGAAGCAGACGCTCGGTGCGCTGCTCGGCGCGAAGGAGGGCGCGTGATGGACCTGCGCGATGCCGCGCTGCAATCGACCTGTCCGGTGGTTGCCATGCCCCGCTACGGTCTGCTGCCGGACATGCTCAACGGCCAGCGCGTGATCGTGGCCGTCAACGGCGTGTTCGTGCAGTTCAGGCTGGACTGGCTGGATTGTGTGCAGCGCCTGATGCCTTGCCCGCCCGGCCTGCCCTTGCCCTATGGGCATGTGCAGGAGCGCGTGGCATTCTCGTTCGGTGTGCTGCCGATCCGCCTGATCGAAGCCTTCGTCGAGCAGGGGCGGCGGGCATTGCCCAACGAGGCGGCAGGCGCCTTGGTCTACTCCCGCCGCACGCGCGGCCTGCGGCTGGTGATGTGCGAGGCGACGGAAAGCTCGCCGGTCCGCGTCGACTACCGCCTGCCGGCACTGACCGACGACGAGGCGGTTGCGGTGGACCTCCATACCCACGGGCATGGCCTGCCGTTCTGGTCCGACGATGACAACCGGGATGACCAGGGCATCAAGGTCGCCGGCGTCTTCGGATGCCTGCACCACGAGCGGCCCCGGGCCAAATTCCGACTGGTGCTCAACGGCATGTACCGGGCACTGCCGCATCCCTGGCAGCGCGAAGAACAGCTGAGCTACGAGGCTGACGCCGCCCTTGAGACGAGCTTGCTGCGCAAGATACTGAGCTTGTGGCTCAGAGCGAGGGCCTGAAATTGGAACACCGTATCGACAGGAGATTGCTGGATCGGCGTGTCGCCATCCACCTGGTTGGCGTCGGCGGCAACGGCGCGCAGATGGCAACGTGTCTGGCCCGCCTGGACATCGCGATGAAGGCGCTGGGGCACCCCCATGGACTGCACGTGACCGCCTTCGACGCCGACCGCGTGAGCGAAGCCAACGTCGGTCGCCAGCTCTACAGCCCCGCCGACGTGGGACGCTTCAAGGCGCTGGTGACGATCCATCGCCTCAACCAGTTCTACGGCCTGGACTGGTTGGCCCACCCGGCGCGCTATGAAGACCACCAGCGCGAACGCCGGCTCCGCCTTGACGCCGACATCCTGATCAGTTGCGTGGACAGTCGGGCGGCGCGCCGGGCGATCCATGCCCAGGTATTCCATCCGCACGGCAACTACCGGTACTGGCTGGACCTCGGCAATACCGAATCGACGGCCCAGGTCGTGCTGGGGCAAGCGCCCAGGCATACGCCGCCAACCGAAGGCGGGCCGCGCCTGCCTTGCGTCACCGAACTGTTCCCGGAACTGCTGGACGAAGCAGTGCTGGACGACAACCGCCCCTCGTGTTCGGTGCGCGTGTCCTTGGCCTCGCAGGGGCTCTTCGTGAATGACGTTGCGGTGCGCTTCGCCGCGCAACTGCTCTACGAACTGTTCTCAAACGGCCGACTCTCGGCGCACGGCGTGATGGTCAACCTCGGCTCCAAACGCAGCGGCCCCATCGAAGTCGATCCGCAGACGTGGCGGCGCTTCGGCTATGTCGAGGATGCCGATGCGGTTGCCGAACCTGCCTGAAGGTGCGGACTATGCTGAAACGATGGAATGTCTACCTGCGCCGGCAAGGCCGACCGCAGCACATCGGCGAGGTGAGCGAGCGCGACGAGGCACTGGCCCGCTGCGCCGCGTTGTCCAAGTACGGCGTCAGTGACGACGAAATCGCTGCTGGTGAGAGTCGTTCGCCAGACCGGGCGATCTACCCGGACGACGAGTTCGACGTGTCGCTCGGCGCGTAGGGCGGGCCATGCGTCGGATATCGTTCGTGACCTGGGCGTTTGATGCAATTTGATTGAAGTTGCCGCCTTGTGGTCAATATCATCGAGTGCCAGCCAATGAGCAAGTCCCCCATTCAAGCATTGCCGCCAGGTGGCGTGCTGTCATTCCGGCCTTGGTCGCAGGGCGAGGCCAAGCCGGAGTCGGACAAGGCCAGCCATTCGTACTTGGTGCAGGTCCACGGCGATGCCCTGTCGCAGGTCCTGGAGACCGTCATGCCCATGCTGGACCGCCTGCTGGCGCAGAAGACGACCGAGGTTCGCGAGCAGAAGTTGGAGGCACTGGTCGACTTCATCACCGGGCAGATGGCGGGGCCGATCGCGGCGCGGCATGCCCGCGTCCTGAACGAGTTCGGCTTCGTGACCGCCGAGGAGTTGGCAGACGCGAACCAGTCCCGCGCCGGCAACCGCAACGCGCTGGCGGACGACTGGAAGAGGCGCCGGAAGGTGTTCGCGGTGCGCCATCGTGACGAATCCGGCCGACCTTGGGAGGTCTTCCCGTTGTTCCAGTTCGAGAACCACAAGCCGATCAAGGCGGTCCAGGCCGTGCTCGAAGCCTTCGGGAAGCACAAGGCCCCGTGGAAGCTCGCGCTGTGGTTCACGTCGAACAACGGCTGGCTGCCGGGGCAGGCGCGGCCGGTTGACCTGCTCAAGTTCGCCCCGGACGCCATCGTGCAAGCAGCGCGGCGCGATGCGGCTGGGAGTGCCGCTTGAGTTCTCGCGCGCCGGGGCCGACCCTCGACGCGCTGATCGAGCCTTGGCCTGCGAGGCAGGTGACCTACGTGATCCACGACGCAGCCTTCGACCCCGGGGAGCTTCGATGCCGGCATCGACGCCGCCGGCAAGGATGAACGCAATTTGACGGTGCGCTTCTCGTCGGCCACCTGTCCATTCAACTGGCCAGTGACCTCGTGACAGGTCTGCACCCAACTGCGGCGGATGTCATCGCGCCGACGATGACGGGTTACGGGCCGCATCTCCAACCTCCGATGTCAAGGCCTCTAGAAGGTGGCGTCCATCTCCGCGTGGGCACGGTCGAGTTCTTCTCGAAGCCCCTGAACAGCCTCCAGCGTCTTGAGCATCGCGTCGTAGTCGCGCCGCAGTGCCTCGTTGTCGAGCTTGTCGTCAGGGTTGCGCAGTACCTTCAGCACTTCGGGTAGCCAGGCTGACTCCCGGAAGTCATTCAACTCGAAAGGGATGTCCTGGTGAGCCATGTGTCTTGCCGACATGGTCAGCAGTTGGGCTCTCATGAAGGGTGTGTGGTAGTAGGTGCTCGACGACTGGTCATCGAAGGCTCGAAAGGTACACGTTGTCGACAAGGCCAGCATGCGCAGCAGGTTGCGCTGGTCGTTGCCGAAGGCGCTGTACCAGCCGGAGGATTTCGTGTTGAACAGCAGCGTTCCCAGGAACTTCCCGGCAAAGATGTCGGCGTCCAACTCCATGGCGCGGCGCAGACTCTGCTGCCGCGTCTCCGATGGTGAGTGGGCATTTGGGGTGCCGACTTCGTACAGCCTCGACACGCCGAACCGCGTTCTCAGGAGCCAGAGGTGTCCTCGCACGATGTGACCGATCTCGTGGGCGAAGACCGCCGTCAATGCAAGCGTCGTCAGGTCGATGGCGCACTGGCGACGTGACGGGTCGTTGGGAATCACGCCCAGCAAGGTGCCGGTACGGCCCTGTCGTTCCAACTCGACCTTGCCGACCTCCGGCAGAGACCTTGGGTCGGCCAAGACCCGCAAGAGACGATCGGCCGTGTGGATGAACAGGCCCGCGTGCAACCCGATGTAGAAGTAGGGCGCTCGCACGTCGGTCACCTGTCCGGCGGAACCGTTCACCTCGAGGCTGCCCTGGGTCATGGCCATGATGCGCAGCGGGTGCCATTGCCGAAGCAGGGTGCTGCGGTGAAACGTCTCATCCAGTCGTGACCAGACTGTTCGCATGACGAGGTCTGCTGTCGCGCGGTCCACCTTGTCGACGATGGCAGGAGGCAGCGCGCCCTCGTTGCCAAGAATGACGTACCCATCGCTGCGCAGCAGTGCTCTTGATTCCATCTGCACATGCCGTGGCACGTTGCCCAGCCCGTACGGATCCCGCTCGCCGAATCGCAGGCGATCCAGTAGCGCGAGCCCTCGTTCGAGAAAGCGGATCGTCGTCATGCCGATGGGCTACGCGGGCCCTTCGGGGCCGTCCGTACCCGGCGAATGCCTGCCACGACGATGCCGGAGACGCGGCCTCGTCACTGACAGCATGGCACCGGTTGAGGCCCCCCGATGAATCGCTGATGCTCCTTGCCAACGGCGGCGCGGGTGATCGCACGCGGTCAAGGAATGCCGCATGGGAAACGCCGCGCGCCGTCGCTCATCGGACTGTGCGGCGTTGGCGTCAGGCCAGCATGATGTCGCGCACGTCGCGCAACGCAGCGGCGAAATTCACACCAGCACCCGCCAGCACGTCGTGTGGCGTGAGGTCCGGGAATTTGAGGCCGGTCATCGCTTCGATGGCCGCCAGAGGCCGCTGCTGGTGCTCGAAGTCGCCGAACACGAAGGCAGGCTTGAGGTCGGCGACGGCCTTGGCTTGCGAGGCCAGGTAGCCGGTGGCCGTGAGTGCCCCGGTCTCGTCGTGCACGAAGGCCACGATCTTCCAGAACCGCACCGGAACCTTCACGGCGTGCACGACCGGATCGGTGGCCGCAAACACCGGTCCGGTGAACACGCTGACGCGCATGCTGTCGGTCTTGGTGTTGCCCAGCACGTAGTCCTCGATGCCGCCCCACAGGCCGTCATTGAAGGACTGCACCTGCGGGGCTGCGTTCGTCGCGTGGAAGGTGTCTGCGTCGGCCCGGGTGGCCACGAACTTCGCGCCCCAGTCGGGATCCTGCCGGCGGGTCATGTGACCACGACTGAAGTAGCCGTCCTTCTGATTGCCGTAGACCTCTTTGAGCATCTGGTACTGCTGAGGGATGCGCGGGTCGAATTTCCAGATGTCGGTGCGGGGGATGGTTTTGGCGGCAGAGCCGTTGATATTGCATGCGCTGAATATCGGCATGCGGCGTGATCTGGAAACCGCCGTAGAAAAGTGCGTGTAGGTGAGGACGTGGGTCTTCTCGCCCTTCCAGTCGAAGCTGACGGCGTCGCGCTTGGCGGCCGCCCCCAGGCGGGGCAGGGCGACAGACAAACTGGCATCGATGAACTGAGGGTCGTAGCCGGTGCGGTCCTCGTAGCTCTCGACGGGGTCCGGGGTCAGCCGCACCCGCTTGGCGGCCAGTTCGGGTGCCGGTGCGAACCGGTAGCGTGGCGTCGACCGTTTCGACATGTCTTTCCCCCAGGACGTGAAAAAGCCCGGCGAGCCGGGCTTTCGTTGGAACCGTGTCAGACGGGCTGCTTCAGCACCTTGTGCGGCGGCTTGATGCCGGCACTCCCGACCGGTGAAAAAGTCCACAGCTTGAGCTTCTTCACGACCGATGCCACTTCGGCTTCTGAACCATCCACCAGGATGTTGCCGGGCATGCGGTCGATGACCTTGGCGCGCTTCAGCGAAGACACGAGCGATCGCTCCTCTCCTGCGGGAGGATCCGTCACGCCCTGGTAGAGGATCACGAAGCGGCTCATAGCGCGATCATCCTACCGCAAAAGCCCCGCCCCCTCAAACGACGCCCCGAAGCCCAGGGTCTGGACGGCGGTGAGGGCCAGTTTCATGATGGCGTCGGACCGTTTCTGGTTCCTGTCCATGCCCAGCACCTTGGGCTTGCCGGCCAGCGCCCGGGCCAGGGCGCCGGTGGCCACCGGGCAGGCCATCGACGTGCCATCCATCACGGCGTAGCCTCCTGGGTAGGCCGAGACGATGCCCACACCGGGCCCGGACAGGTCGACGCCGCTGCCGATGTTGCTGAAGCCGGCCACGAAATTCTTCCGGTCGGTGCCGAACGGCTTGACTGCTTCGAGTTCCTGGGCGGCACCGGCCGGATAGGTCGCCTTGCGCCCGAAGGCGCTGATGCCCAGCGCCTGGCTGTAGCGGGCCGGGTAGTTAACCGGGCCGCGGTAGTCGTTGCCGGTGGCGGCCAGACAAACCACACCCAGCGCCCGGGCTCGCTGGATTTCGCGCAGGACGTCTGGTATGT
Source organism: Vitreoscilla sp. (assembly GCA_018780145.1). Lineage (GTDB taxonomy): Bacteria > Pseudomonadota > Gammaproteobacteria > Burkholderiales > Burkholderiaceae_C > Ideonella. The sequence goes on from JADMKA010000063.1 coordinate 15,229, forward strand.
CGACCTCGCCGCCCAGGGACAGGTTGATCAGGTCGCAGCCATCGTCAACCGCCTGCCGGATGCCCTTGGCGATGTTGAACGACAGTGCGGTTTCCTGCCCTTTCGCGAACACCCGGTACACGTGGAGGTCGACACCCGGCGCCACGCCCCGAACACCGCTGCCTGATTTGGCTCGGCCGGCGACGATGCCGCACACGTGCGTGCCGTGGCCGATCAAGTCGCTCGCGTCCTTGGCGGCCTCGCCCTTGACGACGTTCAGCGACTTGGCCACACGCAGGTCCTTGTGCTTGGCGACGCCGGTGTCCACCACCGCCACCTTGACGCCCGCACCGTCCGCATCAGCCCCCTCGAACCCGAAATGCCCCCGGGCCTCCTGTACCGCCAGATCGATAGGGACGCACGACAGCGTGAGGCTGCCGCTGGACGTCTGAACGGCCGATGTATACGCCGGCCAGTGGCCAGACGGTGCGAAGGCTTCGATGGACTCAAGGACCGTGACGCTGGAGGGAAACAGCAGCTTTGCGACGCCCTTGCTGTTCGTGGTGTTGCTGGCACCGACGCGGTTGGCGCGGTCGGTCATGCCGACAACCTCGACCCCGGCGAGGGCCTTGCCGGTCACTGCATCCACGACCTTGACCTCAAGCGAGGTCTTCGTCCCTGCCGACACGCCGATCAGCGGGGACAGCTTGAAGCGCCTGAGCCACAAGGGCGACAGTTCTGCGACCGGGGCGATGCGCAGGCCGGGGTGGGCGCGCAGCAGGTTGAAGCGCTCGGCTTCGTCCATGGACACCAGCACGGTTTCGTGGGGCGCGACCTCGTCGATCAGGGTCACGTCCAGCGCCGCTTCATCCAGGCTCACCGGCGCTTTCGCTCGCAGGTGCGCGCCCAACTGCCGGCTGATCGAGCGCATGAATATCTGGCTGCCGCCTGGGGCGTTAGTGTTCCAGACGTTCAGGTTGGGAAGCACCACGAAGAGCGAGCCCCGCCGGCGATCAGATTCGGACATGTTGCGTCTCCCCTGGCGTGAATTGTTGTCGCCGAATGGTACTGCCGGGCGCGAGAACAACCGCCCAGGACCTCGCCGCGTGGCCGCACCGACGTCGCTTGAGGCTCCCCTGTCGCTGCGGTCACCGAGCGCTTGACATCATCGCCTGTCCTGACGATGATCCGGGCATGCGATATCCGGGCGGCAAGGGAAAGTGCTATCAGCGGTTGATCAGCCTGATGCCGCCACACACCACGTATATCGAATCCCACCTCGGTGGCGGAGCGGTCCTTCGCAACAAGCGTCCAGCGCAGATCAGCATTGGCATCGACGCAGACGCGCGGGTCATCGATCGGTGGCAGCGCGAGCACTCGGACCTTTGTCAACTCGTGCACGGCGATGCCGCGTCATTCCTGGCGCGCTACTCCTTCTGCGGAGAGGAACTCGTCTACGCCGATCCACCGTACCTGGCGGAGGCGAGACGCCGGCCAAAGGTCTATCGGCACGACTACTCCAGGGCCGACCACGAGCGGCTGTTGGCGGTGCTCAGGTCACTGCCGTGCAGGGTGATGCTGTCGGGCTACGACAGCGCGATGTATCGCGGCTTGCTATCGGACTGGCGTTGCGTGAGCTTCGCCGCCAAGACGCATGTGGATGTTCGGCAGGAGTGGGTCTGGCTCAACTTCGATCCGCCGGCGACCCTGCACGATGCCTCGCATCTTGGCGCCACATTTCGCGAGCGCCAGACGATCAAGCGTCGCCACGCGCGGATGGTCGACAGATTCAGCCGGATGGACCCTGTGGAGCGCCACCAGGTTCTTTCAATGCTGAACGACCAGTACGGGAACAGGACGGGCGGACCATGACGCAGTCTGGTGCCGTGTTTCTGGGACCCACGACCGTGCAGATCGAGCTGCCGGCTTGCGGCGACGAGGCGTTGCCGGGCGTCGCCTGGGGCTCGATCGATGCGTTCCCGACGCCGGCCTACTGGGCCTACCAAGTGATCGCCCGCCGCGTGGGCGGCGCGCCGGTACGGCACCGACTCGGTCAGACGCTGGCGGAGGAGGTCGCGGCGTGTCTGCTCGGCGGCCACGGCATTCCGGCCAGCGTTGGCATGGCGGCGTTTCGGAGGCTGCAGTCGCTCGACATGCTCGCCTCGGCATCGAGCGAGGAGGAACTGTTGCATCAGTTGACCGTCCCGCTGATCGTGAACGGCCGACCGGTCAAGTACCGATTCGCCCGGCAAAAGGCGAAGTACCTCGACGCCGCCCTGAAGCGGCTGTCCGCAGAATCACCTCCGACGGAGTGCGGTCGGGTGCTGCGGGACTGGCTCGTCGAACTGCCTGGCATCGGGCTCAAGACGGCGTCCTGGGTGGCACGCAACTGGCTCGACGCCGACGACGTGGCGATTCTGGACATCCACATCCTGCGAGCCGGGGCGCTGGGGGGCTTCTTCGATCGCAGCTTGACAGTGGAGCGCGACTACAAGGAACTTGAAGCCCAGTTCATTCGGTTCAGCCGGGCCATCGGTGTCCGGCCTTCGGAACTCGACGCGGTGATCTGGTTCGAGATGATGTCGTCGCCGGCGACCGTCAATCAACTGCTGGGGGGCCGACGAGGCGGTGATGCTTCAGCTCGCGCATCATCGCGGCGTCGCTCCCACGAACGCGGCCCCAACCCCCATCAGGCCCGGCTGATCGAGTAACTGGCTGGTCCAGGGTTCACCGGTGACGCCGAGCGGGCAGAAGCTCAGGTCCAGCGCCTCCGCGGCCATCGACAGCCAGCCCAGCAGGATGCCGGCGTCGCGCCAGACCAAGCTCCAGGGATGGTCGTATTTCGCCGCTGTCATGCCACCTTCGGCAGCCAGCAGCAGCAGAGTCGCGCCAGGGGCCGCGAGCACCTCCTCCATGGCGCGTCTGACACGCTGAGCATCGACGCTCGTTAGCACGTTGACCAATGCATGACGGAAGGGGTCGTAGCGCTGCCATGCGGACGTGCCAGGCCCCAGCAAGATCAGGTGGATCGGGTGGATGGCGCCAGCCGAAGGCGCAGGACGCCGTGTCAACGGAAATCCCAGCGTTGTGTCCCCGACTTGCTGCACGCGACAGGTGAGCGACAGCAGCGCGCTGAGTTGGCCAGCTTCCAGCGCCGAAAAGCTGCGACGCGTGCGCCGGCCCACGGCTGCCTCGCCGAACGACCGCGTGGCAGCCTCCGAAGGAGGAGGCAGCGGAACGAGCGCACCGGTGGGCCACACGAGCGGTGTGTAGGGCCGTGCCGCCGATAACGGATGCGGGTTACCCAGGTCGATCCATGTCATGGTCGAGTTCCCGGAGCACCTCGAAGTACTTGTTGCAGCCGCGGCAGTCCCCGCAGGCGACATCCGCCTTGTGGCAACTGTGCGCCCACGCGAGTGCGCCGGCAGGCACGCCCGACTCGCGGGCCAACTCGGCCGTTGTCATGTCGATGGCGGGCGCTTCAACCCGCAGGCCGCCTTCCTGCAACGCCAACACGTTGCTGATGGCTGCCACGAAGGTCGGAGTGCCGTCACGGTGGGTGCCGTCGGACTTGACCGTACCGATCCACAGATGGTTCACGCCCAGGGCGATGGATTTCATCGCGGCCAATGTGATCAGCAGTTGGTTGCGATAGGGCCACCAGTCGGTAGCTGGGGCGTGCACGCTCGCCTCCGCACCGGCCATGTCGCCGGAGCCGAGGCTGCGGCAGTCGATGCGGAGGATGTGGTGCTCGATGCCTAACTGCTGGCAGATCGCCGACGACGCCGCGATCTCGGCCGCAGCCGGCAGTTGACCGTAGTCGATCGTGATGGCCACGTCGGGGCGTTTCCACCAGGCGAGACACAGCGAGTCCATGCCCCCCGACAACAGCAGGCCGGTCTTCATAGGGCGCAGGCAGTCCAGAGCGTCTCGTAGATGGCACTGACGTAGTCGTCGCGGAGAACGCAGCCCGATCCACGCATCATCTTCTTGTTCTCGTCCGATTCGTTTTCGGCGTACATCACGACCGGCTTTCCTTTGGCGCGTGCGTAGCCGATCTCGTAGACGGTGCCGGAGTCCATGCCATCACCAATGGCGAACACCAGGTCGGCCGTGTCGATGCCCGCAAGGTCCAGCATGACGACGTCTTCGGCGGAACCATGACCGACATCGTGGTACGGCGAAAACACCCGCAAGCCCATGGCACTCAGATCGGCGCGGGCCTGCTCGACAAGCCAGAGTTGAGCCAGCGTGAAGAACGGTCCCGCCAGGTACACGGTCGGGCGCCGCCCGGCCTGATAGGCAGCCGATGCGTCAACCGGGGCGGGATGGAATCCTTCAAGACCTGAGGGCGTCGCGAACCCGCGTGTCTGGCAGTAGTAGGCGGTCGCGCGCGAGGCGAGGTCGGCGCTCTCCGCTGCGGATCGACCCTCGTGCATCCACCGATGCGCGAAGTGGGCGACGAAGTTGTCGCCCGACCCGAGCTTCCACACACTCGATGAACGGTAGGCCGGGATCGACTGCGCGTTGCGACCGTCATGGACCCATGCACCCATCGGGCCCTGCTTGATGATGACCACCTGCGCCGTGCCTTGCCGGATCAGCGCCTCGGCCATCTGAGCGGCTGGCGCGCCCGTGAGGCCGGTCAGCAGCGCCGCCTCATGGCGATTGAGCACCACCGCCAGCTGACGGGCGGTGGAGCCGTTGGCAGCAAAGGCCTGAGGCGCCACGGCATCCTGCGGATCGAACACGACCCGGTCGCCGTGCACGACGGCATCGCCCTCCATCATCCCGAACCGCACGATGTGTTCAGCGCGGACCATCAACGGAGGATGGCTGTCGCCAGTGCCACGGATCCGGGGCGTTTCCAGCCCATGGTGGTAGTCGAACGTGATGGAGCGATCGATCGGCGTCGGCCGAACCTCGAATCCTTCCAGCGCGCCACGGGACTCCATCACCTCCCGCGCGAGGGGGTCGAGGTACGAATGCAGTTCGACCGGTGCCCCCATGCTCGCGATCGCAGACGCCGCGCGGCCTGCAGAGCCGTAGATTTCTCGCCATGCAGGCCGCATGCACCACTCTCGGTACACGCCGCCGACAACAGCGATCGGTGCGATGGGAACGGCGCCGGCCACGCTCAGGCAGCCTTGACGCGTACCCGCACCTGTCCGTCGTTCTTCGCGGTGACGTTCGCGATGTACTGGGTACCGCCGGCCATGCACTCGCGCAAACGTTGGACCAGCGGAGACGCGAGGCCGCCCGCGACCTGGCCCTTGTGCAGGACCACCACCACAGTGGTGCCGCCCACCGTCTGGGTCGCCACCAACAACTCGTCGCCGACCTGAATGCCAGCGACGACGGCCTGCTTGGGGGAACTGAGCTGGGTGTCGAACACCAGCGCCGCGCAGCTGTCGGGCGGCGAATCAAAGCCGCCACCGCCGCCACCACCACCCGAACCTGACATATGGTTGTCCTCCTGCCGGTCCAAGAATAACTGATCACTCGGCCGTGGCGCGTCGAGAAACCGGCGTTGACTGGGTAGGCCAAGAGGCGGCACCGCTTCAAGGCTAAGCGCTGCAGCCTCGGGCGCGATTCCGGCGTTGCGTCGATTCATCAGCGGGTCAAGCCGGCCCCGAGTTGCCGTCGTCCGCTTTGGGCCTCGGTGCAGGCTCAGTCGGGCGCGGATCGGCCTGAAGCCGCACGGGCTTCGGGCTGCCTCCTACGTAGTTGAAATGTGTAGCTGCACATATCTGCTATTTAGGTCAGTCCGCGGTTATGCGCAGCAAGGCCCGTAAAGGTTGATGTACCAGGAGCCCCGGTGATTCTGTCAGCGCATAACACCTCGCAGCCCAGACCCTGCTGGGACTGCGAGGCAGGGCTGGCGCCGGCCTACAGCGAGCGCAGCCAGTCCAGCAGCGACTTGCTCTGCTGCCACGACGGCAGCGAGGCCGATGGTGACTCTCCGGCCACCTTCTCCAGCGCGCGCCGCTTCATCTCCAGGTTCGCCCGGGCGTAGATCTGCGTTGTCTTCACGTCCACGTGCCCGAGGAAGTCGCGGATGATCTCCAGCGACACACCGCTCTGCAGAAGATGCATGCCCTTGGTGTGCCGCATGCTGTGGGGGCTGATCTTCTGCGTGAAGCCAGGCACCGCCGACCTGGCTGCCTGCACGTGGCACTGCAGCAGGTACCGCAGGCCCGACCTCGACAGGCGCCCACCCTGGCGGTTCTGGAACAGCGGCAGGTGGCCTCGCTCAGGCCGGTCGAGATCGTTCTCACGCAGGTGGTCACGCAGCAGCCGAGCCGTGGCGTCCATCAGGGGCACCACACGAACCTTGCGTCCCTTGCCCAGGAGCCTGACCTGGGCTGGCGTTGTCAGGCGCACATCGTGGGCGTTCAGATCGATCAACTCCTGCGCCCGGGCGCCGGTGTCGTACAGCACGCTGAGCATCACCGCGTCGCGCCGCCCAGCCGGCGTGGTGGGATCGGGATGCGCCAGCACCTGCGTCAGCTCGTCCTTGGACATGTAGGCCACCGGCACCTGGACATGGCGCCGCAGCGGCATTGCCATGATCCTCTGGCACTGCAACATCCGCTCGGGCACTTCGGACTGCACGTAGCGGAAGAACGCGTGCAGCACGGCCAGCCGCTGGTTCAGGGTGCGGATCGAACACTTCCGCTCATGCGCCAGGTGATCGAGGAAGGCCTCGACGAAAGCCACGTCGATGTCGGCCAGGGACAGGCGCTCGACGGCGATGCCGCGACCGTCACGGCCGAAGCGCAGCATCAGCGTGAACACATCGCGGTAGGCCTTGATCGTGTTCGGGCTCAGGTTGCGCTGGCCGGCCAGGTAGCGCGTGAGGAAGTTCGTCACGTGCACGGAGAGGTCGGTCGGCTTCATGACGACCTCCAGGGCCTGCGCGGAATGACGTCGCTGAAGGCGGCGTCCGATCGCGAGACGATCTCCGGGTACAGCTCGGCGGTCATCTGCAGGTAGTCCTGCGTGCCGTCGATCGAGGCGTGGCCGAGATAGGTGGCCAGCACGGGCATCCTGGCCTGCAGATCGGCGCCCTCGCGGTACCAGCGCAGCAGCGTGTGCACCGCAAAGGTGTGGCGCTAATTCCGGCTCCGGAATTAGCGCCATAACTCCGGGTCCCGGATTATTCCGGGTACGGGACGCTGGTCTTCGGCAAGCGGCGTCTTTGTTCGGCTGTCGCCGAAGGCGCCTCTTGATCTGCCGGAATTATTCGGCTGTCGTCTCCGGCCGGGACTCTTCCCGGATCTTCAAGGAGGCGAACGATGGCGACCACCCGGCACGCAGCTGCAATTGACGAACTCTCCGGCCCAGGGCCGCTGGAGTGCTGCATCAAGGGCTTTGCGGCGCAACTCTCGAATCAGGGATATGCGCCGAACACGATCCACGCCAAGTGTGATCTGCTGGCCGACCTCAGCCGCTGGCTCGAGCGGCGCAAGCTCTTTCTGACGGCTCTGGACGAGCGTCGGCTGAGGCAGTTCCAGGCCAGCCGTCGTCGGCGAGGCAAGATGCGTCGCGGCGATCCCGCCACGGCCCAGCAGCTACTGCAATATCTGCGGGAGCATGGCCACATCGCGCCGGCCGCACAGGCAGTCGATGTGCACCCAGCGGCGTTGGTCTTGTGTGACTTCGAGTCGTTTCTTCGTTCCGAGCGCGGACTGTCAACGGCCACGGTGGTTTCATACCTGGCGGTCGGTCGTCGCTTTCTCCATGAGCGGTTCGGACGCAAGGCGCTGCGTCTGAGGCAGCTGCGAGCGGAGGACCTTCACCGCTTCGTTGTTCGCGAGATCCAACGTGTCACTCGCACGCACGGCAAGATCGTCATCACGGCGCTGCGGTCGTTCCTACGCTTCTTGCTGCTGCGCGGCGCCATTCAGACTGACCTCGCCCGAACGCTTCCCGGCGTGGCGACCTGGAGACTGTCGCATCTCCCACGGTCGTTGCCTCCCGAGCAAGTGGAGCACCTGCTCGCGTGCTGCGACCGCGGTTCACCGAGCGGCAAGCGCGACTACGCGATCTTGCTGCTGTTGGCCCGGCTTGGCTTGCGCGGTGGAGAGGTCGTGCACATGGCCTTGGAGGACCTGGACTGGGAGCGCGGCGAGCTTGTCGTGCGGGGCAAGGGCCAACGGCTGGAGCGACTGCCTTTGCCCGCGGACGTCGGTGCGGCGCTGGCGCGCTATCTCTGCGAAGTTCGTCCGCCTTGTGCCACGCGTCGGGTATTTGTCCGCATGGATGCGCCGTGCCAGGGCTTGGCACAGTCGGGTGTCTGTTGCGTCGTCCGCCGCGCGTTGGCGCGCGCCGGATTGGATCCCGAGTGCAAGGGGGCGCACCTGTTGCGCCACTCCCTTGCCACCAACCTGCTGCGCCGCGGTGCGTCCCTGAGCGAGATCGGTCAGCTGCTGCGCCACCGGCAGCCGACGACCACGCAGATCTATGCCAAGGTGGACATCGAGGCGCTACGCGTCATCGCGCTGCCGTGGCCAGGGAGTGCGTCATGAGTCCGCTGCAAGTCGCACTCGACGAATACCTCGCAGTCCGTCGCGCCCTGGGATACAAGCTCCGTCTGTCCGGCCGCCTGCTGCAACGCTTCGTCGATTTCGCCGCTGGCCAGGGGGCGACGTACATCACGTCCGAACTCGCCGCGGCATGGGCAACGTTGCCTGGCTCAGCGCAGCCCGCTCAGTGGGCCAACCGGCTGGGGATGGTGCGCCGCTTTGCACTGTATTGCAGTGCGCAGGAGCCGCGCACGGTCGTGCCGCCGCCGGACTTGCTTCCTCATCGATACCGCCGTCCTGAACCCTACCTGTACAGCGACGAGCAGATCAAGCGCTTGCTCGATGCCGCTCAACGCCTTCCATCGGCCACCGGTTTGCGGCCCCATACGTTCGCCACGCTCTTCGGTCTGTACGTGGCCACGGGGCTGCGAGCCAACGAGCCGTTGCGCCTCAACCGCGACGATGTCGACCTCACCAACGGCCTGCTGACGATCCGCGGGACGAAGTTCGGCAAGTCCCGCTACGTGCCGGTGCATCCCTCCGTCCTGCGTGCACTGCACCGCTACGCCGACCACCGGGACCGCTGCTGCCCCGACCCGGCAACGTCGAGCTTCTTCGTCTCGGACCGAGGGACTCGCTTGACCGAGTGGTGTGTGCGGTGGACGTTCGTCAAGCTGTCGAGAGAGATCGGCTTACGGGGGGCGGACGATTCGCGGGGACCTCGCCTGCACGATCTACGTCATCGCCTGGCGACCGCTACGCTGCTGAGGTGGTATCGGCACGGCGTCGACGTCGAGCGCCACCTGCCCGTGCTGTCGGCCTACCTCGGCCACGCCCATGTCACCGACACGTACTGGTACTTGACCGCGACGCCCGAGCTCCTGCACTACGTCATGCAACGGGTGCAGCGCTCCAGGGAGCAACGGCCATGAGCATCGCCGCCACATTGCCCGCGCTGGTGCAGTCGTTCTTCATGGATCGGCTCATGCAGCAGCGCCAAGCCAGCCCTCACACCATCGCGAGCTATCGCGACACCTTTCGGCTGCTCTTGCAATACGCCCAGCAGCGGTTGGGCAAGTCCCCGACGAGCCTGACGGTGCCCGACCTCGACACCCCGCTACTTGGCGCATTCCTCGAGCATCTGGAGCGCGACCGCAAGAACAGCGCCCGCAGTCGCAACGTGCGCCTGGCGGCGATCCATTCCTTCTTTGGCTACGTGGCGCTGCATGCGCCGGAGCACAGTGCCGTCGCGCAGCGCGTGCTGGCCATGCCCAGCAAGCGCTATTCGCGGTGTCCGATTGCCTTTCTGAGCGCCGTCGAAGTCGACGCGTTGCTCGCTGCGCCGGACCTCGCGACATGGTCAGGGCGGCGTGACCGGGCGCTCCTCATGCTGGCGGTGCAGACCGGGCTGCGCGCTGCGGAGCTCACCGGGCTTCATTGCGAGGACATCGTTCTTGGTGCCGGCGCGCATGTCCGCTGCGAGGGCAAGGGCCGCAAGCGGCGCTGCACGCCGCTGCGCAAAGACACGGTCCGAGTGCTGCGCGACTGGCTGCGCGAGCGAGGAGGTCAGCCTTCGGATCCGCTGTTCCCGACCACGCGAGGCACCGCCCTGAGCCACGACGCGCTGCAGGACCTGCTCAACAAGCATCTTGCCGTAGCGCGTCGGCGATGCCCATCGCTGGCACGCAAGCGAGTCACACCGCACGTGCTGAGGCACACGCTTGCGATGGACCTGCTTCATCACGGCGCCGGCCAGACAGTGATCGCTCTTTGGCTCGGACACGAGTCGCCCGAGACGACGGCCATCTACCTGCACGCGGACATGCAGCTAAAGGAACGTGCCCTCGCAGCCACGACTGCCAAGAAGACGTCGGTACCTCGCTTCCGGCCCAGGGACCGCCTACTGGACTTCCTCAAGGGCCTCTGATAATGCCGGGGATCGCTCGGCGTTCCGCCAATGACGACACTCGATGGTGCGGCGCTTCTCGACGCCGCGCCCGGAATAATCCGGGACCCGGAGTTATGGCGCAGGTCGTGAAGGCGAGGCCCTTCTCCTCGGCCACCGTGGCCGATATGACATCGGTGCAGCAGGTCCCGGTAGTTGCGGTACACGCCGCTGCCGTGAAGCTGGCCGCCGCGCGGTGACGGGAAGAAGTAGTCATCGTCGGAGCGAGGCCCCAGCGCGGCCGCGTACTTCTGCAGACGAACCACCAGTGGCCGGGCCGGCGGCACCAGACGGTCCTTGCGGAACTTGGTGTCGTTGATGTGCAGCACGCCTTGGATTAGGTCAACGTCACGTATGCGCAGGCTCAGGGCCTCTTCGAGACGAAGGCCACATCCGTACAGCACGCGCAGCAGCTCTGGCAAGACGATGTGGCGCAGGTGTGTAGACGCCATCGGCTCGATCCGGTCAACGGTGTCGAGCAAACGGCGGACTTCCTCGTGCGTCAACACGCGTGCCAGGAACGACTTCGATTCCTTGGCGCCGCTGCCCTGATCTGGCACGTCGGCGGGAAGGCCGAGTCGGCGCATGAACAGAGCGAATTGGCGAACCAGGTTGATACGAGCGCGCTGGGTCTTGCCGGTCTCGTGCGGCTGCTTGGTCAACCACGATGAAGTCATGGACCTCGGCAACTCGACTTGCTGCAAGCCTTGGCGGCACAGATGGGCGTCGAGTCGGCGGAGGCTCCATGCGCCAACGTTGTAGCGATAGCCACAGGCTCGCTTCTCCTGAACGAACTGCGCCATCAGTGGGGCCAACGGGCTGCTGCCGGTGAATGTCGCGGGCTTACGAGGCGCGGCCATGGCGCACCTCCTCCGGATCGATGGCGGCGATGCGCAGCGTCTCCACATCGGCCTTCGCATAGATGAAGGTCGTTGCCGGCGAGGCATGCCCCAGCACTGCGGAGATGACCGGAAACGGTGTCTGTGCACCGAGCAGCCGGGTGGCCAGGGTGTGGCGCAGCGAGTGCAGGCCCTGGCGCTGCGGCGTCCTGAACTTGATGCCGGCCAGCTCCCGCCAATAGGCGACGACACGGTGGAGTCGATCGCGCTCGCAGATGGGCTCGAACGGCGGCGTCAGGTTGGTGAAGAGATGCCGGTGCTCCACCGGGGGTCGGCCTGCACGCAGATAGTCGATGAGAGCGGTGCCGACCTCCTCGATCAGCGGCAGGACCAGAGGCTCACCCGTCTTGTGCTGGACGATCTCGATCGTGGAAGTGGTCCAGTGCAGGTGGTCGAGCGTCAAACCCTTGATGTCGCCCAGGCGCAGACCCAGGCGCGCGGCGAGCAGCAAGATGGCGTAGTCACGCTTGCCCTTGGGTGAGCGGCGATCGACAACGGCGAGCAGCCGCTGGACCAGTTCCGGCTCCCACACCGAAGGCACCGTGGCATTGCTCGCCAGTCGGATCGTTGGTATCGCGGTGCTGAGGTCACGGGGCAGGACGTCGCGCATGAACAGGTACTGCAGGAACAGCCGCAGGTCAGACGACACGCGCGAGACGGTCCTCGGCTTCCAGGCCGTCCGGGTCTGAATGAAGGCGCTGAGGTCTTCGGCCTGCAGGGTATCCAGCGACTCCAATCCTCGGGCGCGCAGGAAGTCCAGGAACACTGCGATGTTGTGCATGCGCTCGGCCAGGCTGCTGGGCCGCAGATGCCGGCGCTCTCTGGCGTACTGCTCGTACTCGCGCAGCACCTTGTGCATGCCCACCGGCACGCGCAGCCCGGTCGTCTCGACCACGAAACGGCAGATGGTGCCGGTGCGCACGAGGTCGTCGAGCACCTTGATGCCGAAGACCAAGTGCCGCCGCCACTGTTGGCCGAGCTTGAGCACCTCCCCGTTGCGAAGGCCGTACGCCTGTTCGAAGCGCAGGGCCAGCTCACGCGTGTACTCGGCAGGCAGGCCCTGGGCGCGGGCGAAGTCGGCCAGTTGCTCCCACACCCGCTTGTAGCGATTGATGGTGCGGATGGTGTAGCTGCGCATCAGCAGTTCCTGCGCAGCGCCTTGGCAAAGCGGCTCCAGCGCCAGCGCGCCGGGCCCATTGGAGTTGAGCGAATCCATGATCGTCTCCTCGTTGACGGCAGCCACAGCGGCCACCGGGGAGGACGATCTTGGAAGCGTTATGCGCAGTCGGGATGGCCTACGTCATAGGTGGATCGCTCGGCTTGAGGCCCTTGCTGCGCATAACCGCGGACGAACCTAAATACGCCCCTGCAGCTCTAAGGCGCGCATGGCCCGCGAGTTTCGAGACGGCCTGCCAAGCGGCCCGATCCAGCTCGGGTGCCACGGGCCCTCCGCCCTGAACCGGCGAGGCCTCGCCGGCGATCTGCTGATAGACCTGGTTCAGCACCTCATGACGCAGCCCGTGCCCGGTGGCGCCGCGTTCGCGCAGCGTGATGCCGAACTTCTCGAGCACGTAGTCGAAGCGCCGCAGGTTCCTTCGCAGATCGCGCGCCGGGTCGCCCATGTGGGCGTCGCGGCTGCTGACCACGCCTTGTGCGTGCGCCACCGCCGCCAACCGGGCAGGGCTGTCCAGCGCGATCCAGCGCACGCGACCCCCCTTGCCTTTGACCCACCCATACCGATCCGCCTGCTGTTGGTCCGCCGGCAGCCCCGTCTCGCTGAAGGGCAGGACATGCTCGAAGGGGCGGAACTGCACAGCCTCCTTGCGCCGCAGCCCCATCGCCTGGATCAGCCTGAGTGAGGCGCCGACGTGCGCATCGAACGCGCCAACTTGGGCGATCAACTGCTCAACGTCGATGCCCTGGCCCGACCAACTCTTGTCGCGCTGGGCGGACTCATGGCGCTGGTACTCGTCGAGCGTCAGGCCGTAGTAGGCCGGCGGGCGCACAAAGCCATGCTTGCCCATCCACATGCCCAGCCCACGCAAGAAGCTCAGGTAGGTCTGGATGGTGGCCGGCGCCAGGTGCTCATGCTGCCAGACCTGCACCATCGCGCGGATGTGCTTCTGCCCCAGGTTGCGCGGGTCGGGCATGGTCTTGAACCCTGCTTTGAGCTTCAGGTCGCGGAAGAAGCGCCGCAGGAACTGCGCGCGCTCGTGCCGGGTCTTGTGCGAGACAGTTTTCTCCAGCGCGGTGTGCAGCGTGTTGAAGAGTTCGATCAGCACGTCCAGAACCTTCAGCGGAGGCGCTTTGCCGGGGATGTAGCGTTCGAGGATTTCTTCGGGCGATAGGCCCGCCCAGTTCTGCCTGCGCGTGGGCTGGCAATGGCTGGCCCGTCCCGGACTGGGCGTGTCCTGACGTCGACGACGCGAGGACGGAGGGGCGGGGCGTTGCTTGTGATGGCGGGGCTGATGAGTGTCGAGAGGCATGGCAGTGCTCCATGGCGAATGCCTGCCGCCCGCACGGCAGACAAGTGGATCGATGATCTGGAATCCTCGGTAGCCATCGGCAGGGCGGATTCCGTCGCCTGGCCGGTCGGTGGTCAAGTGATTCGGTGCCGCGCGCGACCACAGCGTCGCGGCACCTACCCAAAGGGTTCGTGGCCCCGCACCTGCGCGCGGGCCCACTCGGTCGGTCTTAAAAATACAAATGGGGTGATCCGTCCCGCGCGTGCATTTCTGCAACTGCGGGGTTGGTGACGCCGGCCGGCCTCTGGGGCTGGCGATCGGCATCGGCGGCAAGGTCAGGCCTTGCTCGCCACTGGTGGATCAGTTCTGAATTCGTAGCGCCATCGACTCGCATGGGTCCGCCCCTGACCGAAAGTCCAGGGCAGTGCCGAGTCTGTGAGCGGGGGCGAGCGGGGAGCCCATCAGGGCAAACACAACCGCGCGCTGCGTGGAACGCGTGCTCAGGTGATGGCGGGAACATCGGTGCGGCATCAGGTGCCGACCGGAAGATCGAAGGCGGTGGCGCGTTTCAGGAACGCCCGGCGATGAACGCCGGCGGGGACCACAGGCACATGCACTACGAAGAGGACCTCGGGGCCGCCGCCTCTTGGGACTGGGGCTGTCCCGGTTCCAGACCGGGGCTTGAAGGGCAGGTAACGACTGCGACGCCTTTTGCTCCATGAGGAGCATGGCCAGGACGGCCAACGGGAAACCGTAGTGGACGCTGGGCCTGCGCCCGGGTCAAGCCGCGGGTGCCGCAACGGGCTTGGTGTCGCGGCGATTGATGGTGGCGAATGCCTGGGCGGGAGTTGCTGGTGAGCCGCGTTTATTGTCCCGAAGGGTCAGCGAGCGAGGCTGCATGCGGGGTTGACAAGGAATCCTGCTGCCTCTGGTCCAAGGGGAGCCTTTCGAGCCGTGCCGGCAGGTCGGTCGTGGCTGTGCCCGCCGCGCCGCGAGCGGGGTTGACGAGCCACATTCGGGTGAGACCGTAGCTCGACATGCAGGACCTCCTGAAGCGCACGAGAGAGTTGCTCGCGCTTGGATGCGAGTCGATGACGTTGTGGTCGGACCCGGGTTCGAGCTGGTCGCGAAATCGGGCGTTTTGGAGGGGTGTTCTGCGTGGACGCGTCGCATCGTCATGTCGATGCTGACCCACCTTGAATTACAGAACGGAGCCTTCCATGGAATTGATCGTCCGAGCGGTGGATGTCGGATTCGGCAACACCAAGTTCGTCACCGGCATCGGTGGCGGACGCGCCAGCGACATTCGCTGCGCCAGCTTCCCGTCAAGGGCCTACCCCAGCCCGCGCGACCCGTCGAAGGCCTTGGGCAGTGAAGGACGCAAGACCTTCGCCATCCCGATCGGCGGCTTGTACTACGAGGTCGGCCCAGACGTGATGCTGGCGGCCGATGCCTTCCGTGCCACCGAGATCCACGGCGACTACATCGAGACACCGCAGTACCTGGCGCTGGCACGCGGCGCGCTGCGGATGATGAAGGTCGATGCGATCGACTTGCTGGTGGTCGGACTGCCGGTAGCGGCGTTCGCGGCCAAGAAGGCGGCCCTCGAAAAGCTGATGACCGGCCGTCACGATGTGGGCGGCGGCAAGACCGTGGTCGTGCACAAGGCGCTGGCGATGGCGCAGCCCAACGGGGCACTGATCGACTACGCCACGCAGCACGACAAAGTCGAGGCGATGGAGCATGAGCAGAGCCTGGTCATCGACCCCGGCTCGCGGACCTTCGACTGGCTGGTCGCACGCGGCATGAAGCTCTCGTACAAGCAGAGCTATTCCGTGGACCGCGGCGTATCGAACATCCTGCAACTGATCGCCGACGACATCAGCCAGGAGATCGGGCAGGCCTACACGAACCTGGACAGCATCGACTGGGCGCTGCGCAACGGCAAGCCCCTCACGGTCTACCAGCGCCCGTACAACCCGGCGCGGATGCGGCCGATGGTCGAGATCATCGCCAAGGACGCCGTCGCGGCCATGATGCGTCGCATCGGCGGCGCCTTCAACGTGCAGCACGTGATCCTGGTCGGCGGCGGCGCCTTCTTGTTCAAGAAGGCCGTCAAGCAGGCGTTCAGCACCCACCAGATCCTCGAGGTGAAAGAGCCGATGTTCGCCAATGTGCGCGGCTACCAGATCGCCGGGACGAACTACGCGCACACCACGCTGCCCAGCGCGAGCCGGCAGCGCGTGGCGGCATCGGAAGGAGAGGGCGCATGACTCACGATGCGAAGCATGTCCCTGAACCGGTGCGGTTGCTGTTCGAGATGACGCGTGACGACAACCCGCGCCTGTACGACGACCTGATTCGATTCAACAAGGGCACGAAGCGCGTGAACCGGCTGCGGTTTCTGGCGCACGAGGGGTTGATCGCACAGCACTGGATGGCAGCGCAAGGTGTCGCGGCATTGGGCCCGCTGGTGAGCCCAGTGAGCGAGCCGAGCGTCAGGTCCTCGGTCGCGCGTCACACCAATCAGGTTTTCGAAGCGCCGCCGGTCGGGGAGGGGTAGATGAAGAAGCATGCCACCCCTTATCGCGATGTGGTCAGCGCGTCCGAACTGGCGGAGATGGGGGTGTGCGAGCGAAGAGTGTTGCTGGCACATCGCCACGGCCCGAGGCGGACGTTGGCGCAACGAAGGGCACTGCGGCGCGGCCTGCGCGCGCACAAGCGGTTTCATCGCGATGGGCTTGCTGCAAACGAAGGAGCGACTCACCGGTGCTGCCCCACGGCGTTTGCTTCGGTCGGTCGGTGGTTCGTGGGGCTCTGCACGCGCATTGCACTCGCTGTGCTGTGCGCGCTCGCTGGTCGCAGACATCGGTCTCCAGACCTGGGAGAAGGCGGATGACGACCAACTGGGCTGCTTGGGCGCTGCCGACGCTCGCTCTGACGCTCGGAATGAGTGTGGCATTGCGGCGTCCACGCGCGGCGCTGGCTGATCGCATGGACAGGGTCAGCCGCCCTTCGGACTTGAGGGACGCGGAACTGCTCTACCAGGAGAAGCGGTTCGACGTGTCGGAGCCAGTGCGGCTCTCGACCAGGCTCGATCGCGCTTACCGGATGCCGTCTGGTCTGGTCGTGCTCTTGGAGTTGAAGACCCGTAGCGTCAATCGCGCGTTCCCGTCGGATGTGATTCAGTTGTCGGCGCAGAGGTTGGCGCTCGAGCGCAGAACGCGGGAGATCGTTGCGCAACACGGCTATGTGGTTGCCCAGACACCGGACGGCGCGCGCGAGGCACATCGCGTTCGGCTGGTTTCGGGACAAGCCGTGGTCGCGTTGGTCAGGCGACGTGAGGCCATCCTGGCTGGCCGGATCAGTCCAAGGCCCGCGGCTTCGGTCGGGGTGTGCAGAACCTGCGCCTATCGATCCATCTGTCCGGATCGCCTTGGCAGGTAGTCGTCTCACGCCGGCCAATCGCGAAACGCCACGTTTTTCGGCCTCTCTCTTCCTGGGTCAATTGGCGCGTCAACGTGAGCATCTGGGTTTGTCGTCCGTGCACCGGGCATCAACCCTCGCCAGCCATGAATCACGAATCGATAAGCCAAATCTGCTTCGCCGAAATCTACGTCGTTCCCTCTCACCAGACGGCGCGCTCGCTGTTCACGCGGCTGCCGCACGGCATGGCCTACGCTGACACGCTGATCGAATGCCTTGCGACCGGGTACCTCATCGCGGTCGTCGAGTCGATCTGCATCAAAGAGATGCAGCAGCAGATCGATCCCGACATCGAGGTCGTCGTCGGGCGCAGTATTCGCATCGAGCACCGTGCGCCGATCCCTCCGGGGTCAGCCATCCGCGTGTCGGGCTGGGTCGAGCAAGTGGGAAGACGCAGCACGACCTTCTGCATCCGAGCGTTCGATGACCACGAACTTGTCTGCGAAGGACAGGTGACGCTGGTAGCCGCCGATCGCGAATCAATCGAGTCAAGAATTGCGACCAAGATGAACAGCCTGCAAGACTTGGGTGCCGCGGTGTAGTGCCGCCGCTCAGGTGCCTCTGAAGCGCTGTACGACCACACAAGCTCGTTGCGTTGGCACGCGCGCCGTGTATCGGTGCAGTGCGGCGTGCTCACGCCGGTGGGGTCGGCATGCCGTTCCCCCACACCTGGTTGCCTATGTGCCCGTCCTTTGCCTCATCCCGATGACATTGAAGGCTTCCCCTCGACTCGTTGCCGCGAGCAACATCGCCCAGCGCGACAAAGCGAGCTTGCGCTCTTCAAAGTAGTCGTACTGGTTGTACACACCCTCGACATCGCGGACCTTGTGATTCAGGGCTCGTTCGGCGACGAAGCGATCCACGCCCAGCGCGGCCATGTGGGTGCGTGCTGTCCTGCGCATGTCGTGCACGGTGAAGTGTTCGATGTCGTCGAGCGGCAGCCGTTTGAGCGCGACGTTCAGCGTGTCCGGACTGACGTGCTCGAAGCGGTTCTTCCGCGGCACGCCGGCTTTCATGTGAATGAGCCGTCGGGCCGGGAAGAGATGGTCGCTCCCGCAGGCGAACACCTTGAGTTCCCTCAGCCACTCGACCACTGCGGGGGCAAGAGGGATGTCGATCGCGGACTTCATCTTGGTCCTTGACGGACGAAGCAGCCACACGCCATTGTCGAGATCGAACTCGGACCACTTCGACGAGAGCAACTCCATCTTCCGGACGCACAGCGCCAGCAACAGCCACACGGCCAATTCATTCGGGCGGCCGAAGGTGGACGTTTCACGCATCGCCTTCGACAGGGCCGCAAGTTCTTCCCGGTTGAGCCAGCGCACGCGCGACTTCTCGGTGCCGCCCGCATCGGAGATTTCGAAGCCGTAGACGGGGTTGGAGTCGATCCACTTTCGCTTCACCGCGAAGTGGAACATGCGGAACATGTACCGCAGCGCGTCGTTAGCGACAGTGGGGGCGCCGGCGGCGACGATCTTGGTGAGGACGCCGTCGATGTGAACGGGCCGGACTTCCTCGACCGGCAGCTTTCCGATGGCCGGCTTGATGTGGCGGCGGATGACGCGCTCCACGACTTCGGGGTGCTTGTACTTGCCAGCGATGTGTCGCTCGTACCAGATGCTGGCCAGGCCTTCGACGTTGTGCATGTCGATGGCCTTGAGCTTCTCTCGCCGCTTTGCGGCACCAACGTCCACGCCTTGCTGGAGCAGCGCTCGGTCCTTGCGAGCCAACTCCCTGGCGTCCTTGAGCGAGACATCAGGGTAGCGTCCGAGCGTCTTCTCCTTCTCGCGTCCGCCGTAGCGGTATCGGAGCACCCAGGAGGCCTTTCCCCTGCGCGCACTTGCGACCGTTGCGACGAAGGTGAGGCCGTCGCCGACCCCCCGGTCCGTTGGGCCGGCGTTGAGCCAAGCCCTCAAATTCTTGTCCGTAGCGTTTGTCTCAAAGCCAGTCACGGCGCGGCCTCCAGCGGAATTTGTGGGGGAAAAAATCGGGAGTTCGCCCGAACGTGGGTGGAACCAAATTTCCCCCACAATTTCCCCCACAGAAAGCGTGCGCTTCGCTGGGACGGTCCGCTACCTCATGAGACCAATTGCCATTGTGAATCAACGACTTATCGAGGTGTTTTGGGGTGGCAAGACACCCTAGAAAACCCTACTCGATGTTCTGCACCTGCTCGCGCATCTGCTCGATGGCCACCTTCATGTCCACCGAGATGCCGGTCAGCTCGAGTGCCGAGGACTTGGAGCCCAGGGTGTTGGCCTCGCGGTGCAGTTCCTGGATCAGGAAATCCAGCCGCTTGCCCACTTCGCCGCCGCGGTCGAGGAGGCGCTCGATCTCGTCCAGGTGGGCCACCAGGCGCGAGAGCTCCTCGGCCACATCGATGCGGATGGCGTAGGCGGCAGCCTCGTTCAGCGCGCGGTCGCGCGCCGCTTCGGCGGAAACCGCGCCGCCGCCACCGCCAGCGGCCTCCAGGGCTTCAGCCCAGCGCTCCAGGAAGCGCTGCTGCTGCTTCTGCACGACCGCCGGCACTAGCGGTGCGGCCTGGGCGGCCAGCTCCCGCAAGGTGCGCACGCGCTCCATCAGGATCTGCACCAGCCGGGCGCCTTCGCGGGCGCGGGCCTCGCGCAGGGCCTCCACCGCGTTGCGGGCGGCCTGCATCGCCAGCTCGTCGAGCCCGGTGGCCACGGTGGCACCGCTGCCGCCGCGGCACCATTGCAGCACCTCGTGCACCGACAGGGCCGCCGCATGCGGCAGCCAGCTCTGCACCGTGCTCTCGGCGCGGCCGAGTCGGTTGAGCTGCTCGGTGGTCGGTTGCGGCAGACCGTCGTCGGCGCTCTTGCCCAGCGCCGCACGCACCTCGACCTTGCCGCGCCGCAGCCCGGCCACCAGTGCTTCGCGCAAGGCCGGCTCGATCTGCCGGAGTTCATCCGGCAGGCGGAAGGCGATGTCGAGGAACCTGCTGTTGACCGTGCGCAATTCCACGGTCACGCCGATGGGGCTGGAATCCCCCTCGGCCACGGGTGCGGCGCCAGCGCTCGCGAACCCGGTCATGCTGTAAACTGGCATGAAGCTTTTGCACCAAGCAAAAACCCGATTATGTCAAAGCCAAAACCTGCCCCGTTGCCTGCGGGCACCGTGGTCGGTGGCTACCAGATCATCAAGAAGCTGGCAGCCGGCGGCTTTGGCGTGGTGTACCTCGCCGAGGACGACCAACGCCACCTGGTGGCCCTGAAGGAGTACCTGCCGTCCTCGCTGGCCGAGCGCTCCGTGGGTGAACTGATCCCCCGCGTCAAGCCCGAGAAGCAGCCGCTGTACCGCCTGGGCCTGAAGAGCTTCTTCGAAGAGGGCCGCTCGCTCGCGCAGATCTCGCACCCCAGCGTGGTCTCGGTGCTGAACTTCTTCCGCGAGAACGAGACCGTCTACATGGTGATGAACTACCTGCAGGGCGACACCCTGCAGGATTTCATCGTCACCGCGCGCGACCTGAAGCGCGACAAGGTGTTCCGCGAGTCCACCATCCGCAGCCTGTTCGACGAGATCCTGCGCGGCCTGCGCATCGTGCACCAGCACAAGATGCTGCACCTGGACATCAAGCCGGCCAACATCTTCATCACCAACGACAACAAGGCGGTCCTGCTCGACTTCGGCGCAGCGCGCGAGGTGCTGAGCAAGGAGGGTAACTTCATCCGCCCGATGTACACGCCCGGCTTCGCCGCGCCCGAGATGTACCGGCGCGACGGCTCGCTCGGCCCCTGGACCGACATCTACGCCATCGGCGCCTGCATCTATGCCTGCATGCAGGGCTACCCGCCGACCGACGCGCCGCAGCGCATCGACAAGGACCGGCTCTCGCTGTCGATGTCGCGCATGCGCAATACCT
The DNA here is from genome assembly GCA_018780145.1 of Vitreoscilla sp. Taxonomy (GTDB): domain Bacteria; phylum Pseudomonadota; class Gammaproteobacteria; order Burkholderiales; family Burkholderiaceae_C; genus Ideonella. The sequence goes on from JADMKA010000063.1 coordinate 36,414, forward strand.
ACTCCGACAACCTCATCGAGGTCACCGAGTGGTGCATGGCGCTGGATCCCTTGTCCCGCCCGCAAAGTGTGTTTGCGCTCCAGAAGGAACTGTCGCGCGAGACCGAGCGGCGCTACACCTCGCTCAGCTTCACCGAGCGCCTGAGGCTGCAGATCGAGAACCTCAAGACGGGGGCACGATGAAATTTTCCGTCTACCAGGTCAGCCGCAAGGGCGGGCGCGAGAAGAACGAAGACCGCATGGGCTATTGCTACACGCGGGATTCCGGCCTGTTCGCGCTGGCGGACGGCATGGGCGGCCACCCGGAAGGAGAGGTGGCTTCTCAGCTCGCGCTGCAGACCCTGGCGGCCGCCTTCCAGCGCGAGGCCAAGTCCAACCTGAAGAGCCCGCTGCGCTTCCTGCAGGACGCCATCCTGGCCGGCCACCACCAGCTGCTGCGCTACGCCACCGAGAAGGGCCTGGTCGACACGCCTCGCACCACGGTCGTCGCCTGCGTGCTGCAGGGCAAGGCGGCGTTCTGGGCCCATTGCGGCGACTCGCGCCTGTACCTGGTGCGCGGCGGCAAGCTGATCGCCCGCACCCGCGACCACTCCTACACCGAACTGCAGCAGACCCTGTCGCAGGTGGTGCCGATCGACGCGCGCTTCAACCGCTCGGTGCTGTTCACCTGCCTGGGCAGCCCGGGCAAGCCGGTGATCGACACCGTCGGCCCGGTCAACCTGCAGACCGGCGACCGCCTCATCGTCTGCTCCGACGGCCTGTGGAGCCAGCTCGACGACGACGCCATCGTCGACCTGCTGACCACCCGCTCGCTGTCGGATGCCGTGCCCGAGATGGTCGAGCGTGCGCTGCGCAACGGCGGCGCGCGGGGCGACAACGTCACCGTGCTGGCGGTCGAGTGGGAGGCGGTGGAAGAGAGCGACAGCACCGCCGGCATTTCCACCCGCAGCCTGGGTGAGGATGTCTTCGCTTCCACCATCCAGGCCAGCCTGGCCGACAGCGGCTCCGGTGACCTCGACGAAGCCGAGATCGAGCGCTCGATCCGCGAGATCAACGAAGCGATCCAGCGCTCCTCCAAGAAGCGCTCCTGACGGCGCGGCAGGCTGCGGCCGGCGCGGCCCGCGCCGCCTTTCCCCATTCAACACCAAGGTCGACCATGAGCTTTCAACGTTCCCAAGGCCGTGCGCCTGCCGCCTTGCGCCCGCTGCGCATCACCCGCGGGTTCACCCGCCACGCCGAAGGCTCGGTGCTGATCGAGTTCGGCGACACGCGGGTGCTGTGCACCGCCTCGGTCGAAGAGCGCGTGCCGCCGCACAAGCGTGGCAGCGGCGAGGGCTGGGTCACCGCCGAGTACGGCATGCTGCCCCGCGCCACCCACACCCGCAGCGACCGTGAGGCCGCGCGCGGCAAGCAGAGCGGCCGCACGCAGGAGATCCAGCGCCTGATCGGGCGTTCGCTGCGCTGCGTGTTCGATCTCAAGCTGCTCGGCGAACGCACCATCACGCTCGACTGCGACGTGCTGCAGGCCGACGGCGGCACCCGCACCGCGGCCATCACCGGGGCCTTCGTGGCGGCCCAGGATGCCGTGAACGGCCTGCTCGCCCAGGGCAAGCTGGTGGCGTCGCCCATCCTCGACCACGTGGCCGCGGTGTCGGTGGGCATCGTCGAGGGCACGCCGCTGCTGGACCTGGAGTACACCGAGGATTCGGCCTGCGACACCGACATGAACGTGGTGATGACGGGCCGGGGCGGTTTCGTCGAGGTGCAGGGCACGGCCGAGGGGGCAAGCTTCAGCCGCGCCGAGCTGGACGGCCTGCTCGGGCTGGCCAGCGATGGCATCGCCACCCTGGTGCAGGTGCAGAAGGACGCACTCGCGCAACCCTTGCCGCGCTGAAGGCAGGCCGTGCGCATCGTTCTCGCCTCCAACAATGCGAAGAAGCTGGCCGAGCTGGGTGGGCTGTTCGCGCCGCTGCGGCTGGAGCTGGTCACCCAGGGCTCGCTGGGCGTGAGCGAGGCGGAGGAGCCGCACATCACCTTCATCGAAAACGCGCTGGCCAAGGCGCGCCATGCGGCGCATGCCACCGGCCTGCCCGCCCTGGCCGATGACTCCGGCCTGTGTGTGGATGCGCTGGGCGGCGCGCCCGGCGTGCAATCGGCCGTGTACGCGCCGTTCATGCCTGACCCCGGGCAGGAGCGTGAGGCGCATCGGCGTGCCCAGGACGCGGCCAACAACACGCTGCTGCTGCAGCGCCTGGCCGGTGTGGCCGACAGGCGCGCCAGCTTCGTCTGCGCGCTGGTGGCCTTGCGCACGGCAGGCGACCCCGAGCCGCTGATCGCCTTCGGCCGCTGGGAGGGCGAGATCCTGGCCGAGCCGCAAGGCGATGGCGGTTTCGGCTACGACCCGCTGATGTTCATTCCCGCTCTGGGCTCGACAGTCGCCGCCCTGCCTGCGGCCACCAAGAGCGCGCACAGCCACCGGGCCATTGCCGCCGCGCAACTGCTCGGACTGATGCGCAGCGCCTGGCACCTGGCATGAACACCGTCGACCACTACCTGCGGCCCGGCACGCTGCAACTCGGCGCACCGCCGCCGCTGTCGGTCTACATCCACCTGCCGTGGTGCCTGAAGAAGTGCCCGTACTGCGACTTCAACTCGCATGAGCTGAACCCCAGGGATCCGGCCGCGCCGCTGCCCGAGGCCCGGTATCTCGATGCCCTGCGTGCCGACCTCGAGGCCAGCCTGCCGTTGGCCTGGGGCCGCACGGTGCAGACGGTGTTCATCGGCGGCGGCACACCCAGCCTGTTCTCGCCGGACGGCATCGAGCGCCTGCTGTCCGACCTGCGCTTGCTGCTGCCGCTGGCGCCGGGCTGCGAGGTCACGCTGGAGGCCAACCCGGGCACCTTCGAGCGCGAGCGCTTCCGCGCCTTCCGCGCGGCCGGGGTCACGCGGTTGTCGATCGGCGTGCAGAGCTTCGACGATGCCAAGCTCAAGGCCCTGGGCCGGGTGCACGACCGGGCGCAGGCCATCGCGGCGGTGGAGGAAGCAGCGAGCAGCTTCGACACCTTCAACCTCGACCTGATGTATGCCTTGCCTGGCCAGACGCTGGGCGAGCTCGAGGCCGACCTGCGCATGGCGCTGGGTTTCCGGCCGCCGCATCTGTCGCTCTACCACCTGACCCTGGAGCCGAACACCGCGTTCGCCCGCCGGCCGCCGGTGCTGCCCGACGAAGACACCGGCGCGATGATGCTGGACCGCCTGGTCGAGCTGACCGGCGAGGCTGGCCTGGAGCGCTACGAGGTCTCGGCCTTCGCCCGGCCCGGCCACCGCTGCGCGCACAACCTGAACTACTGGCAGTTCGGCGACTACCTCGGCCTGGGCGCCGGCGCGCACGGCAAGCTGAGCTTCCCGCACCGCGTGCTGCGCACCGTGAAGTGGCGCGAGCCGGCCCGCTACATGGCCGAGGCCCTGGCCGGCAACGCGGCGTCCAACCAGGACGAGGTGGCGCGCCAGGCGTTGCCCTTCGAGTTCATGCTGAACGCACTGCGCCTGCGCGAGGGCTTCGAGCTGCCGCTGTTCACGCAGCGCACGGGCCTGCCACCCTCGGCCATTGCCGCGGGCCTGGCCAAGGCGCGCGAGAAGGGCCTGCTCGACAAGGCGGAAGGGCCGCAGGTGCGGCCCTCGGACAAGGGATTCGACTTCCTCAGCGACCTGCAGGAAATCTTCTTGTAGTCAGACCCGGTGCAGCAGCGCGCCGTGGATCTGGCGCAGCTTGTCCATCAGGTGCGAGGCGATGTCCTGCAAAGGCAGCACCTCGTGTGCCGCACCGTGCTGGATGGCTTCGCGCGGCATGCCGAAGACCACGCAGGTCGACTCGTTCTGCGCATAGTTGTAGCTGCCGGCGTCGCGCATGGCCTTCATGGCCTTGGCGCCGTCTGCGCCCATGCCGGTCAGCATGATGCCGAACGCGTTCTGGCCCACCACGCGGGCGGCCGACTCGAACAACACCTCCACCGAGGGCTTGTGCCGGTTCACCGGCTCGCCGTCGCGCACCCTGGCCACGTAGTTGGCGCCCGAGCGCTCGACCGACAGGTGCAGGCCACCTGGCGCGATGTAGGCGTGGCCGGGCAGGATGCGCTCGCCGTCCACGGCTTCCTTGACGCGGATCTTGCACAGCGTGTCCAGCCGTGCCGCGTAGCTACGGGTGAAGCCCGGCGGCATGTGCTGGGTGATGACCACGGCCGGCGAATCCGGCGGCAGGTTCATCAGCACTTCCTTGGTGGCCTCGGTGCCGCCGGTGGAGGCACCGATGAAGATGATCTTTTCGGTCGACAGGCGGCCCAGCGGTGCTGCGGCTGGCCTGGCGGCCGCAGCCGGGGCGCCCGGCGCGGCCGGCGCCGTTGCAACCGGTGCGCGCTTGATATGCGCCTTGGCGGCGATGCGGACCTTGTCGGTGATCTCCTCGGCGAGCTGCTTCAGGCCGTCGGCCACGCCGATCTTGGGCTTGGCGACGAAATCGACGGCGCCGAGTTCCAGCGCACGCATCGTCACCTCGGCGCCGCGCTCGGTCAGCGTGGAGACCATCACCACCGGCATCGGCCGCAGGCGCATCAGCTTGGACAGGAAGTCGATGCCGTCCATGCGGGGCATCTCGACGTCCAGCGTGATCACGTCCGGGTTCAGGTTGCGGATCATCTCGCGGGCGGCGAACGGGTCCGCCGCCGAGCCGATGCATTCCATGTCGGGTTGCCGGTTGATGATCTCGGCCAGCAGGCTGCGCACCAGCGCCGAATCGTCCACCACCACCACGCGCGTCTTTGGCATGTTGTTTTCCTTTACTGCTTGTCGTCGCGGAGGTCAGAACAGGTCGATCGAGCCGCCGCTCGAGACCGGGGCGGCCTTCTGCGCCGCGGCGCGATCCTGCGCCAGCAAGGCCTCGGCGTTGGTGGGCGCCAGGCGCTTGACCATGGCCTTGCCGCTGGCCGGCAGGAAGCAGACCTTGCGGGGGTAGACGTCCATCACGTCCTTCGAGACCACCGGGATGCGCTCGGTTGCCAGGAACTCCATCACGAACTGGGTGTTGCGCTCGCCGACGTTGATCGAGTTCATGCCGCTGATGACGGCGCCGCCGCCGAAGACCTTCGCCTCCATCGTCATGCGCGAGGCGCCGCGCTTCATCATCTCGTTGATCAGCAGTTCCATCGCAAACGAGCCGTAGCGGCCCGAGTCGCCCGCGCCTTCGGGCAGCATGAAGTGGTTCATGCCGCCGATGCGGGCCTGGCGGTCCCACAGGCAGGCGGCGATGCACGAGCCCAGCGTGGTCATCACCAGCAGGTCTTCGGTGTCGCAGTAGTACTCGCCGGGCAGCACCTTCACCGCTTCGTTCTTGAAGTGCGCGTCGTAGAAGAAGAACGAGGCCTCGCCGGGCTTGCGGGCCTGGGCCTTGAGCTTGTCCAGGCGGGGTGTGCGGCCGATCTGGCTGGCGGCGCCGGGCGGCGGCACCAGGCGCGAAGCGGCTGGCGTGGCGGAGGAGGGCAGTGTGGCCATGGAGAAACCTGGTTCGCGAGGGGGGCTGGTGGCGGTCGGGTCGCTTGGTGGGTGCGTCAGACGCGCTTGTAGATGGTCTTGCCCTGCAGGTGGAACAGGTCGCGCGAATCGGTGAAGTTCTCGGAGTGGCCCACGAACAGCAGGCCGCCAGGCTTCATCACGCCGTGGATGCGCTCCAGCACCTTGCGCTGGGTGGCATGGTCGAAATAGATCATCACGTTGCGGCAGAAGACCATGTCGAAGGCCTCGCCCATCGACCAGCTGGTGGTCATCAGGTTGAAAGGCTTGAAATCGATCATCTTGGCCAGATCGGGCTTGGCGCGGATGAAGCCCGCGTTGGCGCCGGTGCCGCGCATGAAGTGGCGTTTCAGGCGCTCGGGCGACAGGCCGCGCGCGTCGGCCGGGTAGACGCCGCGCTGCGCGGTCGCCAGCACCTTGGTGTCGATGTCGGTGGCCAGCAGGCGCGCGCCGCAGGTGGCGCCCAGCACCTCGGCGATCACCATCGTGATCGAGTAGGGCTCCTCGCCGGTGGAGGCGGCGTTGCACCAGATTCGCGGGTTGGTCTTGCCCAGGCCGCGCAGCGCGTCGGCCAAGGCATGGAAGTGGTGGTCCTCGCGGAAGAACGAGGTGAGGTTGGTGGTCAGGCAGTTGACGAACTCCTGCCACTCCTGGTCCGCGGAGCTGCCGCTGGCGGCCTCCAGCCACTGCAGGTAGTCCTTGAAGCTGCGGTGGCCTGTCTCGCGCAGGCGGCGCGACAGCCGGCTGTAGACCATGGCCCGCTTGCCATCGTGCAGGCTGATGCCGGCGCGCTGGTAGATCAGCTTGCGCACCCGCTCGAAGTCGGCGGCGGCGAAGCTGAATTCCTGGTCGATGGAGTCGGCATCACTGGCGGCCGGGCGTTGGGGGGCGTCAAGCGTTGGACTCATCGTGTTGTACTGCGCTAGGGCTGTCGTGGGAGGTCGCCGCCACCCCAGCCAGGGCAGGGGCGCGGTGCGGACAAGACACGGATCGGAGTTTTCCGAATCCGGGGCTGCCATGGCGGGCGAATTTGAGACGGCTTCCCACCCCTTTTTCGGCACCAGCCGGGCGTAAGCACACTGCTAGACTGCAACGAAACATTACCCGCCCGTCCGATTTTTCACACCGCGTGAGCGCCCACCCCGAACCCCGGCCCCCCAGCCCCGCCGATCTGCGGGTGGAGCAGGCGCTACAGTTGCTGCAGCAGTCCGGGCATCCGTTGCCCCCGGGTGCCCCCGGCAGCGCGGCCTGGATGCAGGGCCTGATCGACGCGCTGTGCGACCTGTCCAGCCGCGACGCGCTCACCGGCCTGCCCAACCGCCGCAGTTTCGAAGCAGCGCTCGGGCGTGAGATCGACCGCGTGGCCCGCTCGGGCGAGCCGGCGCTGCTGCTGCTGCTGGACATCGACCATTTCAAGCGCGTGAACGACACCCATGGCCACAGCGTGGGGGATCTGGTCATCCAGGCGGTGGCCGACGCGCTGCGCGATTCCGTGCGGCCGATGGACCTGCCCGCGCGCGTCGGCGGCGAGGAGTTCGCCATCATCCTGCCGAACTGCCCCCCGGCTTTCGGCGAGACCGTGGCCGAGCGCGTGCGCCACCGCATCGAGAACAAGATCATTCGCTTCGGCCCGTCGCAGACCCTGGGCGTCACGGTGAGCATCGGTGGCGCCTACGCGCCGCAGTGGGTGCGCTCCACCGCCGGCATCTGGGTCGAGCGGGCCGACCTGCAGCTCTACCGCGCCAAGGCCGAAGGCCGCAACCGCACTTGCCTGGAGCCGACGCCGGTGTCGCTCGTCAGTGCCGAGGAAAAGGGCATGCTGTTTGGCACCTCGAATTTCGGGGATTTCGAATGACCGCCCAGAACCCCTCCCCGGTGCCCCGCGGCGCACGCATCACCGCCATCACCAGCGGCAAGGGCGGCGTGGGCAAGACCTTCCTGTCGGCCAACCTGGCCGCTGCCCTGGCGCGCCAGGGCGAGCGGGTGCTGGTGCTCGACGCCGACCTGGGCCTGGCCAATCTGGACGTGGTGCTGAACCTGTTCCCGAAGATCACGTTGCACGACGTGTTCACCGGCAAGAACACGCTGGAGCAGGCCATCGTGCCGGCACCCGGCGGCTTCCATGTGCTGCTGGCCGGCTCGGGCATGGTCGAGTACTCGCGCCTGACGCCCGAGGTGCGCGATCAACTGGTGGATGTGGTGCGGCAGGTCCGCCCGCGCTTCGACAGGATCCTGCTGGACACCGGGGCCGGCATCTCCGATGTGGTGCTCTACACCGTCTCGCTGGCCGACGATGTGCTGGTGGTCACCACCCCCGAGCCCACCGCACTGACCGACGCCTACGCGACCATCAAGGTGCTGGCCACCACCCAGGGCCGGCGCGACCTGCGCGTGCTGGTCAACCAGGTCAATCGCACCGGTGACGGCCGCACCATCCGCGGCCAGTTGCAGCAGGTGGTGGACCGCTATGTCTCGCCCGGCCTGGAATCCCCGGTCAAGCTGGAGTTCCTCGGCGAGGTGCTCAACGACAAGACGGTGCGCGAGGCGGTGACACGCCGGCAACTGCTGATCGAGAGCTTCCCTGGCTGCGCGGCTGCGCAGGGCGTGATGGCCGCTGCGACCCGCCTGATCCTCTGATGCCCGCCGATCCGGTCGAGACCACACCGTTCGAGCGCCTGGGCGGCGAGCCCGGCGTGCGGGCGCTGGTCGACAGGTTCTACGACCTGATGGAACTGGAGCCCCGCTACGCCGTGCTGCGTGGCGTGCACGGCAACGACCTGGCGCAGGCGCGGCAGCGGCTGTTCTGGTTCCTGTGTGGCTGGCTGGGTGGCCCCAACCACTACATCGAGCGCTTCGGGCACCCGCGGCTGCGGGCGCGCCACCTGCCGTTCTCCATCGGCCAGGTCGAGCGCGACCAGTGGCTGGCCTGCATGTATCAGGCGATGCAGGAGTGCGGCGTCGAGCCGGCGCTGCGCGAGCGGCTCGAAGTCTCGCTGTTCGACACCGCCGACTGGATGCGCAACCGCCCCGGTTGACGTCAACGGGCGTTCAACAGCACCACCAGTGCCCCGGCACCGCCCTGCGGCCCCGGCGCCTGGGCGAAGGCGATCACCTCGCGGCGTTGCGCCAGCCAGCGCTGCACCTTGGCCTTCAGCACCGGCTCCTTGCCGGGTGATCCATGGCCCTTGCCATGAACCACCCGCAGGCAGCGCCGGCCGTGCTGGTGCGCGGCCCGGATGAACTCGCTCAATGCGTCGCGAGCCTCGTCGCGACGCAGGCCGTGCAGGTCCAGCTGGCCCTGGATCGCCCACTGGCCGCGGCGCAGCTTGTTGAGCACGTCGGGGCCGACGTCGGGACGGCGGTAACTCAGGCCGTCGTCGGTCAGCAGCAGGGTCTCGATGTCGACCTCGTCGGACAAGGCTTCGCGCAGCGCGGCCTGCTCGTCGCGCTCGCGCTGCAGCGGCTCGGGTGCCGGCGGGCGCACGCTCGGCGCGGCCTTGGCGGCCGCCTTCAGGCGCTTCACCGGGCCCACTGCGTGGCTGAAGGCGTGCCGCTCCTGCTCGCGCCGGGCTGCCTCGGCGGCCGCACGTGCGCGGGCCACGGCGGCGTCGGCCTCGGCAGCTCGCAAGGCGTCGCGCAGGGCACCCAGGTCTTTCAGGTCTTTGGACTTCACGATGCCGGCATTGTCGGGGCCGGCGCGCGTCGCCACGCTGGCAGGGTCAGAGCAGCCCGCGCTCGGCGAAGCTGACCACCTGGCCGGCGCCCACCACCAGGTGGTCCAGCACGCGCACGTCCACCAGCTGCAGCGCGGCCTTCAGCGACTGGGTGAGGAACTCATCGGCACGCGAGGGTTCGGCCAGACCCGAGGGGTGGTTGTGCGCGAGGATCACCGCACCGGCGTTCAGGTCCAGCGCCTGGCGGACCACCTCGCGGGGGTAGACCGAAGTCTGTGCCAGCGTGCCGTGGAACAGCTCGCGCCACTCGATGAGCCGGTGCTGGCTGTCGAGGTACAGCACGCCGAAGACCTCCCGGTCATGGCCGCCCAGCTTCAGCGCGGTGAACTCCTTTACCTTGGCCGGCGAGTCGAATACCGGGCCACGCTCCAACTGCTGGGTCAGCGAGCGCCGCGCCATCTCCACCACCGCGGCCAGCTCGGCACGCTTTGCCGGGCCCATGCCCTTGATGCGGCGGAAGTCGTCGGCGCCCGCGTGCAACAGGCCGCTGAAGCCTTTGAAGGCTGTCAGCAATTCGTCCGCCAGCGCCAGCACGCCCTTGCCCTTCATGCCGGTGCGCAGCAGCAGGGCCAGCAGCTCGGCGTCGGCCAGCGCGCCTGGGCCATGGGCGAGCAGCTTCTCGCGCGGCCGCAGCGCGGCCGGCAGTTCCTTGATCGACATCGGGCACTCCCTGAGGTGCACCGCCAGGCCGTCTGTCGACGTCGGTCAGCCGCGGCCCGTGCGTGCGGCGCCGAGGATACCAGCGCCAGCTTCAGGGGGCCGGCGGGGTCAGCAGGAAGGCGTGGCTCTCGTGGGCGATGGTATTCGTCGCCGTGCCGGTGATCACGCCGTGGTCGTTGATCGCATAGGCCACCCGCAGAAACCAGCCCGCGGCGCGGGTCTCGTCGTCCAGCAACGTGTTGAGGTCGATGATGGCGCCGTTCTTCCACATCGTCGCGCGCTGGCCGAGAAACTCATAGGCCTTCTCGACAAAGCTGGTGCCGACAGCGACGCCAGCGTCGTTGATCCCGTAGGCGTGGCTGAGGTCCCTGCCCGGCAGGGTGCCGAGGTCGGTGGCGGCCTTGCCGTCCCACAGCGTGGCGTGTAGATCCCCTTGCGCAGTCAGGCTCCAACCGACCACTTGCCCCCTGCCGTTCGGTGCCCAGGCCACGCTGTGCAGGCCTCCCAGCGTACCCAGCTCGACCACCTTGGCACCGCGCCAGACGGTGGCGCGCACCAGGTCTTGCTGGTTGTAGCTGTAACCTGCCACGTGGCCCTTGTCGTTGATGGCATGGGCCTCGCTGAGGCTGCCTCCCGGCAGTGTGCCCAGGTCGATGGGGGTGCCATCGACCCACATCGTGGCATGGAACGGCACCCCCGTGGATACGCTGCTGATGCCGACGACCCAGCCCGCCTGGTTGATGGCGTATGCGAAGCCCCACCGCCCGTCGAGGGGGGGGCAGTACGGTGGCCATGCCAGCTTTCCACAGCACCGCCTGGTTCCCGCATTCACCGACAACGGCCGCTTCTCCGTTGATCCCGCGAGCCCGGCAGGTCCCCAGCTCCGGGCTCGGTTCGCCAAGAGCGGTGATCTTGCCGTGGTGCCACAGGGTGGCGCTCCGGGTCTCGTCCCTGACGCTGATGCCTGCCACCGAGCCGTGCCGGTTGATGGCAGATCCGCTGCTGTAGTTGCCCAAGGCGCCCAGATCCGTGAAGCGGTAGGCGCCTTCGGCGTGGGCCGTGCCGGCCATCACGGCCCAGAGGGCAAGAGGCAGGGCCGTACGCCAACATGGCCGCTGTCCAGTCTTCATGCGTGTCCCCCGTCCCATGGCGACGCCCATACTGCCATGTGACTCACGCGTCCCTGGCCAGGCTAACCCTGCTCAACTCCGAGCTGGCCCGGAAACTCGGTGCCGGAATCAGGGGGCCGCCGGCGTCAGCAGGAAGGCGCGGGTGTCGTGGACGATGCCGTTCGTCGCCACGCCGGTGATCACGCCGTGGTCATTGATCGCCGTGGCCGCCAGCAGCAGCCAGCCCGCAGCGCGGGTCTCGTCGTCGAGAAGCGTGTTGAGGTCGATGGTGGTGCCGCCGTTCCACATCGTCGCGCGCCGGTCGAGGTACTTGGCAGCCTTCGTGACGAAGGCGTAGCCGACGGAGACGCCCGCGTCGTTGAGCCCATGGGCGCAGCTGGTGACGCCGCCCGGCAAGGTGCCGAGGTCGACGGCGGCTTTGCCGTTCCACAAGGTGGCGTGCGAATGCCCTCTCCCGGTCTGGCTGCAACCGGCCACCTGCCCCCTGCCATTCAGGGTCAGGGCCTGGCTGTTCAGGCCGCCCAGCGTGCCCAGGTCGATCACCTTGGCGCCGCGCCAGACGGTGGCGCGCGAGAGGCCTTGCCGGTTCGTGCTGTACCCCACCACCTGCCCCTTGTCATTGATGGCGTGGGCCTCGCTGTACGTGCCGCCGGGCAGGGTGCCCAGGTCGGTGGGTGCGCCATCGATCCACATCGTGGCATGGGTCGCGCCCAGCACGGCCAGGCTGCTGCGGCCGACGACCCGGCCCGCCTGGTTGATGCCGGAGGCATGGCCGTACAGTCCGCCCAGGGTGGGCAGCACGGTGGCCACGCCGCCTTCCCACAGCATCGCACGCGGATAGCCGTCGTCGCCCAGGCATTCGCCAACAACGGCAACTTCACCGTTGATGCCGTGAGCCTGGCAGTTCCCCACGTCCGGGCTCGGGTCGCCGAGGGCGGTGATCTTGCCGTGGTGCCACAGGGTGGCGCTCCAGGTCTTGCCGCTGCTGAAACCAGCCACCGACCCGTGCTGGTTGATGCCGTAGCCGATGCTGAAGCTGCCCACGGCGCCCAGATCCGTGAAGCGGTAGGTGCCTTCGGCCTGCGCCGCGCCCGCCGGTGCGGCCCACAGGGCCAGAAGCAGGGCCATGGGCCCAAGCTGTCGGTGTCCAGTTTTCATGCGCGTCCCCTGCCAGGCGTGAACGAGTGGCCGGCGGTGGCCAAGCCGCCGCGCCATGACCAAGCCGATGGCGCAATGTGCCGCAAGCGTGCGAGTTCGGTTTGATCCTGCTCAATTCCATGCGGGCCGGCCGGCCCGGCCGCTGGGAGCGACCCGGCGCCCACGGTGGACGCAGCAGTTCGGGCCACGGTGGGATCCCCGCTTCAAGGGGGTGTCAGTCGAAAACCGCGTTCCTTGCCGTTGATGGCGTTCTTGGCGACGCCGGCGATCACGCCGTCCTCGTTGATTGACCTCGCTTCGAGCAGCACCCAGCCCGCCGCGCGCGTGGCGTCATCGAGCCAGGTGTTGAGGTCGATGGCTGCGCCATCGCGCCAGACTGCGGCGCGCCGGTCCTTCACATGGTTGTGGGCGGTCGTATGGCTGTAGCCGACCACCGTCCCTTCGTGGTCGATGCCCCAGGCGTAACTGTTCCGGCCCTCGCCCAAGGTGCCGAGGTCGATGGCGATGCCGTCGCGCCAGAGCGCGGCATGCACGGTGTAGGCCGCGGGGACGTCGCTGTAGCCGGCCACCCAGCGTTTGCGGTTGACCGCCGCGGCAATGCTCCACTGGCCGCCCAGCGTGCCCAGGTCGACGAGCGTGCCGTCCGCCGCCCAGAGCGCGGCGTGCGCCTGATTCCCGGGGATGTAGGCATAGCCCACCGCGTCGCCGAGCGCATTGATGGCGTTGGCCGCGCTGTGGGCGCCGCCGAGCGTGCCCAGATCGAACGGCACCCCGCCGACCCAGCGTGTCGCGTGGTACTCGGTGTCGCCGGCCAGCTGGCTGTAGCCGACGATCTGGCCCGCGTTGTTGATGGCGCTGGCCACGCCGATGCTGCCCCCCAGTGTGGGCAGCAGCGTGGCGACACCGTCCTGCCAGAGCGCCGGCCGCGCCTGGTCGGGGGGCAGCCGGATGCTGCCGACGATGTCCAGGTACCGGTTGGCGCCGTAGGCCTCGCTCGCCAGGCCCAGTTGGTGGAGGTCCTGCGGCATGTTGCGGCGCCACAGCGTGGCGTGCGGCATGTTGTCGTCGAGAGGGTGGCTGTAGCCCACGACCGCGTCATGGCCGTTCAGGTCGCGCGCGTCGCCGTCCGAACCCCCAGGCCCATGCAGCGCGGTGAAGCGGTATGGGGCCTGGGCGGCAACTCCGAAGCTGAGGGCAGCCAGGACGATGGTGCACAGCGTGGTCCGGAGGCGGTGGCTCGGTGATGGTGACATGTGCCCTCCTTCGCGACCCTTGGCGCCGCACGGCTCACGAATGTGGCCCGTGCGGCGAACCGGTTCCTTGCGCAGGCGCAAGCCTGGCGCGGGGCGTGCCATGCCGGCGCGTGGCCGTTGTACGGCGGTGGAATGGGCCGGGCCGCTAAAATCGGGCTGTGAACACCGTCCAACCCGGGTCCTTCCTGACCTTGCACTACCGACTCGCCGGCCCTGATGGGGCCGACGTGGTGAGCACCTTCGCCGACAAGCCCGCGACGTTGGCCATTGGCGCGGGCCAGCTGGCGCCGGCCATCGAGGCCCGCCTGATCGGGCTGGAGGAGGGCGCCGAAGCCACGTTCGTGCTGGCCCCCGGCGAGGCCTTCGGCGAGCGCAACGCCGAGATGCTGCAACGCGTGGGCCGGGGGCTGCTGGCCGAGCATGGCGACCCCGAGGCCGAGTACCACCTGGGTGACGTGGTCGAATTCCCCACGCCCGACGGCACCGGCCGCTTTGCCGGCGTCGTGCGCGAGTGCGGCGACGACTGGCTGCTGTTCGACTTCAACCACCCGCTCGCGGGGCAGGCCGTGACCTTCCAGGTCCGGCTGATCGGGGTGATGTGATGACCGTGCAACCGAGCGATGTCCTGCTGGCCGAGCCGCGCGGCTTTTGCGCTGGCGTGGACCGGGCGATCGAGATCGTCGAGCGGGCGCTGACCCGGTTTGGTGCCCCGATCTACGTGCGGCACGAGATCGTCCACAACACCTTCGTCGTCAATGACCTGAAGTCCAAGGGCGCGATCTTCATCGAGGACCTGGCGGAGGTGCCCCCTGGCGCCACGCTGGTCTTCTCGGCCCACGGTGTTTCGCAGGCGGTGCGGGTGGAGGCGGCACAGCGCGGCTTCCAGGTCTTCGACGCCACTTGCCCGCTGGTCACCAAGGTCCATGTCGAGGTCGCCAAGCTGGCCAAGGAAGGCTACGAGTTCATCATGATCGGCCACAAGGGTCACCCCGAGGTCGAGGGCACGATGGGCCAGTTGCGCGATGGCATCTTCCTGGTGGAGGACGTGGACGATGTCGCCCGCGCCCCGGTCACCCGCCCCGACAAGCTGGCGGTGGTGACCCAGACCACGCTGAGCGTGGACGACGCGGCCGAGATCCTCACCGCGGTGAAGGCGCGCTTCCCGCAGGTGCGCGAGCCCAAGCAGCAGGACATCTGCTATGCCACCCAGAACCGGCAGGATGCCGTCAAGCTGCTGGCGCCGCTGGTGGACGTGGTGATCGTCGTCGGCAGCCCCACCAGCTCCAACAGCAACCGCCTGCGCGAGCTGGCCGAGCGCCTGGGCACGCCGG
>JADMKA010000184.1 GCA_018780145.1 Vitreoscilla sp.
GCTTCCAGGCGGCCATGATCATCGGGTAGTTCCAGGGCACGATGGCGCCGATCACGCCCATCGGCTCGCGGGTGATCAGGGCCAGGGCCGTGTCGGGCGTGGGGGCGATCTCGTCGTAGATCTTGTCCACGGCCTCGGCGTACCAGGCGATGCAGCGGGCCGCGGAGGGCACGTCGACACTCAGCGCGTACTGGATCGGCTTGCCCATGTCCAGCGTCTCGAGCAGGGCCAGCTCTTCCTTGGCTGCCAGGATCTTCTCGGCGAAGCGCTGCAGCAGCTTCTTGCGAACGGCCGGCGCCTTGCCGGCCCAGCGCCGGTCTTCGAAAGCGGCGCGCGCGCTGCGCACGGCCAGGTCGATGTCGGCGGCCTGGCCGCGAACGACGGCGCCCAGCAGGCGGTTGTCGATGGGGGAGTGCTTGGCGAAGGTCTGGCCGTCGGCGGCGTCGAGGCGCTTGCCGTCGATGACGCTGCGGCCGTCGATGCGCAGGGCGGTGGCGCGTTGCGCCCAATCCAGGGTGGACATGATGAAACTCTCTCGGTCAAGACAAGGTGGCCGCCTTCCCCCTCGGGATGAAGGCGGCCACCGGGCGCGGCGCGCCGGTCGTCAGAAGGCGACCAGCACCGACGCGGCCAGCATCTGGTTGTTCTTCTTGAAGGTGCCGCTCTTCACGTCTTCGAAGACGGCACGGTCGGCGCCGTCCAGCCGGTACTCCAGCTTGAAGGTGGTGGACAGGTCGTAGGCGTACTTGGTGCCGAAGGTGACGGCGTAGCGGTTGGCCCCGCGGTTCAGGTCGCCGTTGAGATCGGGGCCAATGCCGTTGCGGCCGTCGTTGCCGTAGACGAAGTCGCCCGACTCCTCGTCGGTGTAGGAGTAGCCGTTGTAGGCGAACAGGCCACCGCCGTTGGCCTTGTTGTTGATGTAGTCGGCCCGCACCAGGCCCTGGAAGCGCGGCGTGAACATGTAGCCGGCCAGGCCGGACACACCCCACCAGCGCGAGTCGCGCCAGTTGAGGTTGGCATCCGGCGTGATGGCGCCTTCCTTCTGGGTGCCGAAGCTGACCTGCCCCTGCAGGGCCCAGTCGCCGCGCAGGTAGTAACCATCCACCTCGAACAGGTGGGCCATGGTGTTGGTGCCGGTGTTGAAGTTCGGCGCCTTGCCGTGCAGGCCGGCCAGGCCCCAGCCGTCGAACTCACCCTTCGAGTAGTCGACGCGGTAGGCCAGCACCGGCGACTTCTCGCCCGGGCCGCGGACGTTGGCGTTGACGTTGGCGATCGCGCCGCGCAGCCACCACTTGCCCTCCGTGTGCGAGATGCCGATCCCGGTGTAGCCCACCGGCAGCGTGAAGTCGTACAGCAGGTTGTGCGAGGTGAACGGGTTCAGCGTGGGCTGCTGGTACTCGTAGCCCGACCAGTCCGGGATCAGGCCGGCCACCAGGCGGGTCTGCAGCGAATCCAGCGGGATCGAGACCGTGGCTTCCTGGATGATGCTGGCACCGTCGATGGCGGCACCGACACCGCGGTTGGGGGTCAGGGTCAGCTTCCAGATGGTGCCGCCCTCGACCTCCTTGGTGAAGTCGATCGAGGCCGAGCCCATGAACGAGGTGTCGTAGGAATAACCGTCCGATTGCTGGTTCAGGAACTGGAAGCCGGCGCGATCCTGCCGCTGGTTGTAGACGAACACCGGCTCGATGTAGCCGGAGATCTTCATCCCCTTGTAGCCCTGCGCCTCTTGCGAATCCTCCATCGCCTCGACCTTGACGGACACGCGATTGAACTCCTGCACCTGCTCGGGGGTCATGCCCCACTGTGGGGTGGCCGGCTTGGCGGCCTTCTTCTCCAGTTCCTCGACGCGGGCGCGCAAGGCCTTGAGCTCCTTGAGGAGTTCTTCATTGCTTTGCGCCTGCACGCCGGGAGCCGCGAACGCGGCGGCCAGGGCCAGGGTGATGGCGGTGGGTTTCAGGGTCATCTTCATGAGGTCTCCGGGAGTAGGCATCAGGAATCATCACGCTGGGCGGCGCTGATTTCAGCGGCGCGCCGGCGTTCGGCTCGGGCAACGAGAATGCTGGCAATGGTCACGCACACCGCCACGACGACGATGATGACGGTGGCCACCGCGTTCACGCTGGGGCTGACCCCCAGGCGGGCACGCGAGAAGATCACCAGCGGCATGGTGGTGGCGCCTGGGCCGGACAGGAAGGCCGAGACCACCACGTCGTCCAGCGACAGGCTGAAGGTCAGCAGCCAGGCCGAGGCCAGCGCTTGCGAGATCATGGGCAGCGTGACCAGCGTGAACACCTGCCAGGGCTTGGCGCCGAGGTCCATCGCGGCCTCCTCGAGCTGCGGGTTCACCTCCTGCAGGCGCGCGGCCACCACCACCGCCGCATAGGACAGGCCCATCATCATGTGGCCCAGCAGGATGGTCATCAGGCCGCGCTCGGGAAAGCCGATCCAGCGCTGCACCGCCACTAGCATCAACAGCAGCGACAGGCCCTGGATCACCTCGGGCATCACCAGCGGTGCGTTGACCATGCCGGAGAAGAAGGTGCGGCCCTTGAAGCGCTTGTACTTCACCAGCGCAAAGGCGGCCATGGTGCCCAGCACGACCGAGAAGCAGGCCGACATGAAGGCGATCTTGATCGACAGCCACAGGCCGTTGAGGATCTCGGTGTCGCTGGCGAGCTTGACGTACCAGTCCAGCGTGAAGCCGCCCCATACGGTGGGCAGCGGCGACTTGTTGAACGAGTAGACGACCAGCGTCAGCATCGGCAGGTAGAGGAACAGGAAGCCCCCGACCAGCCACCAGCGCCCGAACAGCTTGGCGAAGCCGGGGCCGAACATCACGCGATGGGTGCTCATCAGCGGCGCTCCTGGGCTTCGGCCTGGTACTTGTTGAAGATGGCCAGCGGGATCACGATCAGCACCACCAGCACCACGGCCACCGACGAGGCCATCGGCCAGTCGTTGTTGCTGAAGAACTCGTCCCACAGCACCCGGCCGATCATCAAGGTCTGCGGGCCGCCCAGCAGCTCAGGCGTCACGTACTCGCCGATGCAAGGGATGAACACCAGCATCGAGCCGGCGATGATGCCGGCCTTGGACAACGGCACCGTGACCTTCCAGAAGGCCACCCAGGGCGAGGCACCGAGATCGGCTGCCGCTTCGAGCAGACGCAGGTCCATCTTCGACAGGTTGGCGTACAGCGGCAGGATCATGAAGGGCAGGTAGGTGTAGGTCATGCCCACCACCAGCGAGAACGGGGTGTGCAGCAGGATGCCCGGCACCTCGATCATCCCGGCGGCGGCCAGCAGCCGGTCCACGCCGAGATGCGTCAGGCCCTCGGCCACCCAGCCGCCTTCTTCCAGCAGACCCTTCCAGGCATAGACGCGCAGCAGGAACGAGGTCCAGAAGGGCAGCATCACCAGCATCAGCAGCGTGGGCTGGATGCTTGCCTTGGCACGCGCCATGAAGTAGGCGAAGGGGTAGCCGATGAACAGGCAGCACAGCGTGGTGATGCCGGCGTACTTCACGCTCGACAGGTAGGCCTTGTAGTACAGGTCGTCCGACGTGATGAACACGTAGTTCGAGTACTTGATGGCCAGCTTGACCACGCCGTCGGTCACGGTCATCACGTCCTGCACCGTGATCACGCCCATCTCCGAGACCGAGAAGCGCAGGACGATCAGGAAGGGCGCCAGGAAGAACAGGAACAGCCAGGCGTACGGGATCCCGATGACGACCGTGCGGCCGCGCCACCAGGAGGGCTTGCGAAGGGACAGGCTCATCGCGCGCCCCTCATTGGGTCAGCACCACATGGGCGGTCTGCGACCAATGGGCCCAGATGCGGTCGCCCCAAGTGAACTCGTGCTCGCGCTGCCGCATCACGTTGGCCTGGCTGACGGCCAGGATCTTGCCGCTGGCCAGGCGGATGCGGAACACGGTGAAACTGCCGAAGTACGACAACTCCTCGACCACGCCACTGACGCAGTTGTGGACGCTGTCGCGCGGCTCGCTCGGGCTCAGGTGGATCTTCTCCGGGCGGATGGCCACCGCCACCGGCATGCCCAGCGTGCCGGTGATGCCGTGGCCGACGTAGTGCTTGCAATCCTGGCAACCGACGATCACATGGTCGGCCTCGTCGACCTCGACCGTGCCGTCGAACAGGTTGACGTTGCCGATGAAATCCGCCACGAAGCGGGTGGCCGGGGTTTCGTAGATTTCGTTCGGTGGCCCCACCTGCAGGAACCGCCCCTCGCTCATCACCGCAATGCGCGAGGCCATGGTCATGGCCTCTTCCTGGTCGTGGGTGACCATCACGCAGGTCACGCCGACCTGCTCGATGATGTTGACCAGCTCGATCTGCGTCTGCTCGCGCAGCTTCTTGTCGAGCGCCCCCAGCGGCTCGTCGAGCAGCAGCATCTGCGGCTGCTTGGCCAGGCTGCGGGCCAGCGCCACGCGCTGCTGCTGGCCACCGGAAAGTTGATGCGGCTTGCGCTTGGCGAACTTGCCCAGTTGCACCAGCTTGAGCATCGCGTCGACACGTTCGGCCACCTGGGCCGCGGGCAGGCCGTCGCGCCGCAGCCCGAACGCGATGTTGTCCCACACCGTGAGGTGCGGGAACAGCGCGTAGGACTGGAACATCATGTTCAGCGGCCGCTCGTAAGGCGGCAGACCGGACAGGTCCTGCCCGTTCAGGACGATGCGGCCGGAGGTGGGGGTCTCGAAGCCGGCCAGCATGCGCAGCAAGGTGGTCTTGCCACACCCCGATGACCCGAGCAGGGCGAAGATCTCGCCCTTGGCGATGTCCAGGCTCACATGGTTGACGGCCTTGTAGCCGCCGAAGTCCTTCACCACATCCTGGATCTGAAGGAACTTCGAGTTGTC
>JADMKA010000013.1 GCA_018780145.1 Vitreoscilla sp.
TCGGCCTGGACATGACCCGGCGCGACCTGCAACTCGAAGCGCGCGACAAGGGCCGGCCCTGGGAGTTCGGCAAGTCGTTTGCGCTGTCGGCACCCATTGGCGCGCTGCATCGCGCACAGGACATCGGGCACCCGGCGACGGCGGCGATCTCGGTGACCGTCAACGGTCAGCCGCGCCAGGCGTCGGACATCAGCAAGCTGATCTGGTCGGTCTCCGAATGCGTGGCCTACCTCTCCGAATACGAGACGCTGGAGCCGGGCGACATCATCATGACCGGCACCCCGGAAGGCGTGAACGCAGTCGTCGCCGGTGACCTGATGCGCGGCGAGATCCAGGGCTTGGGCGCGATCGAGGTCGGCGTGACGGGCTGAAGACGGCACCAGCCGCCCCATTCGAATCGACAGGAGACAGACCATGGACGAGACATCGACGATCTTTCCCGACCAGCCAGTCTGGGAGGGCGAGGGCACGCACCGCATCCCCTTTCTCACCTACACGAGCGAGGACATCTACCGCAAGGAGCTCGAGCGCTTCTTCTACAAGGGCCACTGGTGCTACGTGGGCCTGGAGGCCGAAGTGCCGAACCCGGGCGACTACAAACGCACCGTGGTCGGCGAGCGCTCGGTGATCCTGTCGCGAGATGCCGATGGCGGGCTCAACGTCATCGAGAACGTCTGCGCGCACCGCGGCATGCGCTTCTGTCGCGAGCGCCACGGCAACCGCAAGGACTTTGTCTGCCCGTACCACCAGTGGAGCTACACCCTCAAGGGTGACCTGCAAGGGGTGCCGTTTCGCCGCGGCGTCAAGCAGGACGGCCAGGTGCACGGCGGCATGCCGGCAGACTTCAAGACCACCGATCACGGGCTGACCAAGCTGAAGGTCGCCACCCGAGGCGGTGTGGTGTTTGCCTCGTTCGACGCCGATGTGGAGCCCCTCGAAGACTTCCTCGGCCCCACCATCCTGGGCTACTTCGACCGCCTGTTCAACGGCCGAAAGCTCAAGATCCTGGGCTACAACCGCCAGCGCATTCCGGGCAACTGGAAGCTGATGCAGGAGAACATCAAGGACCCGTACCACCCGGGGCTGCTGCACACCTGGTTCGTCACCTTCGGGCTTTGGCGGGCCGACAACAAGTCACAGCTTCGCATGGACGACAAGCACCGCCATGCCGCGATGATTTCCACCCGTGGCGCCGCCGGCAAGGCCGAGCAGGTGACGCAGGTGTCGAGCTTCAAGGAGGAGATGAAGCTCAACGATCCGGGCTTCATCGACATCGTGCCTGAGCCCTGGTGGGGAGGCCCGACCGCGGTGATGACGACGATCTTCCCGAGTGTGATCCTGCAGCAACAGGTCAACAGCGTCTCCACACGGCACATCCAGCCCACCGGCCATGGCAGCTTTGATTTCGTCTGGACGCACTTCGGCTTCGACGACGACAGCGAGGAGATGACGAAGCGCCGTCTGACCCAGGCCAACCTGTTCGGCCCGGCCGGATTCGTCTCCGCCGATGACGGCGAAGTCATCGAGTTCTCGCAGCAGGCCTTCGAGAGCAAACCGTTCCACCGCACCGTGGCCGAACTTGGCGGTCGCGAGGTAGAGAACACCGAACACATGGTCACCGAGACCTTGATCCGCGGCATGTACCGCTACTGGCGCGACGTGATGGAGGCCTGAGCATGACGACGACCATGAACTTCGAAGATTGGCTCGCGCTGACGCAGCTCTACGCCGACTATGCGAGCGCCGTCGACTCCGGCCATTGGGATCTCTGGCCCGAGTTCTTCACCGACGACTGCGTTTACCGCCTGCAACCGCGCGAGAACCACGAGCGTGGCTTTCCGTTGGCGACGCTCTCGTTCACCAGCAAGGGCATGCTGAAGGATCGGGTCTACGGCATCCGGGAGACGCTGTTTCACGATCCCTACTACCAGCGGCACATCGTCGGCTCGCCGGTGATCAGGGAGGTGGTGGAAGCGCGCTGGCGCTGCGAAGCCAACTACGCGGTCCTTCGCACCAAGCTGTCGGATGCCTCTACCGTGTTCAACGTCGGGCGCTACCTCGATGTGGTGGTCCGTACGCCGGAAGGCCTGAAATTCGCATCGCGCGAGTGCATCTACGACTCCGAGATGATCCCCAACTCCATCATCTACCCCATCTGAGGCCCCGCATGAGCACCTCGAACTGGGTCGACGCGATGTCGGCCGACGACCTGCCCAGCGATGACGTCCAGGGCCTCGCCGTGGCGGGGCGTGACATCGCGATCTACACCGTTGGCGATGCGGTCTACGCGACCGACAACATCTGCACCCACGGCCACGCCCGCCTGTGCGACGGCTTCCTGGAGGGGCACGAAATCGAGTGCCCGCTGCACCAGGGCAGGTTCGACGTCCGTGACGGCAAGCCGCTGTGCGAGCCAGTGGCCGAGGCACTGCGCAGCTACCCCGTCAAGGTCGAGGGCGGCCGGGTCTTCCTGCAGCTCGACTGACGCCCCTTTCAATCACGCCCTGCCGGGACCGTTGACGACGGCCCCGTGGGCAAGCTCACCCTTTCCGGAGACAAACCATGTTCGAACGCACCCTTCCCATCATCCTGTCCGGCACCACACTGGCCGCGGCAGTGGCCACTGCCTCGGCCGCCACGATCGGCCTGATGGCCCCGCTGTCCGGGCCGCAGGCACTTGTCGGTCAGGACCAGGTCGACGGCTTCATGCTCGCACTCGAGCAGCGTGGTGGCAAGCTCGGTGGCCAGCCGGTCACCGTCGTCAAGGAGGACGATCAGCTCAAGCCGGAGGTCGGCCAGCAGGCCGTGCGCAAGCTGATCGACAAGGACAAGGTCGACGCCATCGTCGGGCTGTCGTTCTCGAACGTGCTGATGGGAAGCCTGCCGCGCCTGGCCGAGTCGGGCGTGGTCGCGATCGCCACCAATGCCGGCCCGTCACCGGTGGCCGGTGCACAGTGCAAGCCCAACCTGTTCTCGATGGCCTGGCAGAACGACGGTGCGGCCGAGGCGATGGGCAAATTCGCACAGGACCGTGGCCTCAAGCGCGTCTACCTGATGGCGCCGAACTACCAGGCCGGCAAGGACATGCTGGCCGGCTTCAAACGCTTCTACAAGGGGCAGGTGATCGATGAGGTCTACACCCAGGTCAACCAGCCGGACTACTCGGCCGAGATCGCGCAACTGCAGGCCGCCAAGCCGGAGGCGCTGTTCGTGTTCTATCCGGGCGGCATGGGCATCAACTTCGTCAAGCAGATGAGCCAGGCTGGATTGACCGGCAAGCTGCCGCTGTATTCCGTCTTCACCGTCGACGGCACGACGCTGCCCTCGCTGCGCGAGGCGGCCGTCGGCACGGTCAGCGGCGGGATGTACGACGCAGCGCTCGACAACCCTGAGAACCGCAAGTTCGTCTCTGCGTTCGAGGCCAAGTACAAGCGCACGCCAAGCTTGTACGCGGCCACCGGCTACGACGCGGCCAACTTGTTGGACATCGCACTGCCAAAGGCGGGTGCGGACCTGAAGAAGCTCGCCGCGGCGGTGAAGGCTGCGGGAAGCGAGCTGAAGTCGGTGCGCGGCCCGTTTGCCTTCGGCAAGAACAACATGCCAGTGCAGGACTACTACGCCTTCGAGACCACCCGCGACGGTGGCAAGGTCGTCACCCGACTGATCGGTACCCCGCTGAAGGGGCATGTCGATCCGTACGCGGTGCAGTGCCCGATGCCCTGAGGCCGCCATCATGAGTGCCACGCTGCTTCTCGCGCAGATGCTCAATGGCCTGCAATACGGCGTCTTGCTGTTCTTGCTGGCGGCGGGCCTCACGCTCGTGTTCGGGATCATGAGTTTCGTGAACCTGGCGCACGGCTCGCTGTACATGGTGGGTGCATATGCCGGGGCCTTGGCCTACGGCAGCAGTGGTTCGTTCGCTATCGCGTTGGGTGCCGCCATGCTGGCCTCCTTGGCGATCGGGCTGGCGCTGGAAGTGACCATCGTCTCGCGCCTGTACCGGCGCGACCACCTGGACCATGTGCTCGCCACGTTCGGCCTGGTGATGTTCTTCAACGAGCTGGTTCGCATCATCTGGGGCCCGCAACCGTTGTTCGTCCAGGTGCCAGAGGTGCTGGACGGGACGGTGGATCTCTTCGGCTTCACCTATCCGTCCTATCGCTTCGCGATCATCGCGGTCGGCCTCGTGGTGGCGGTCGGCTCGTGGCTGCTCATCCACAAGACGCGGGTCGGCATGTTGATCCGTGCCGGTGCGCAGAATCCGCAGCTGGTCAGCGCGCTCGGGGTGAACATCGGCCTGCTCAACGCGCTGCTGTTCGGTGTGGGCGCCATGTTGGCGGGCGTGGCGGGGGCCATGGCCGGGCCGGTGTTGTCGGTGCAATCGGGCATGGGCGAGCCGGTGCTGATCACGACACTGGTCGTCATCGTGATCGGCGGCATCGGCTCGGTCTCGGGCGCGTTCTACGCCGCCTTGATCGTGGGCGTGGTGGACACGCTCGGGCGGGTGTTCCTGCCGCTGCTTCTGCGCCAGCTGGCCGAGCGGTCGATCGCTGACGCGGCCGGCCCGGCGCTTGCATCGATGAGCATATACCTGTTGATGGCCGGGGTGCTGGCGCTGCGTCCGCAAGGCCTGTTTCCTGCACACCGCGGTTGAGGACCTCATGAAGACTTCGCTTTTCCATCGGCCGTCAGGCTGGCTTCCTCTGTTGCTGCTGGCGTCGCTGTTGGCGGTGCCCGCAGTGGCCACCGGATTCGAGCAGCCGTTCTGGACGGCCTTCTTCGCGCGCATCCTGATCTATGCGCTTGCCGCCAGCGCGCTCAACCTCGCACTGGGCTACGGCGGGCTGGTCAGCTTCGGTCACGCCCTGTTCCTCGGCATCGGGGCCTATGCGGTGGGCCTGTGCGCCAATCACGGCATGGCCAGCGGGTGGTTGCATCTGGGCGTGGCGGTGGGGGCCGCCGCGGTGATCGGGCTGGTCGTGGGCATGATCAGCCTGCGGACGTCCGGCATGGCCTTCATCATGATCACGCTGGCGTTCGCGCAGATGGGGTACTTCCTGCTGGTGAGTCTCAAGCAGTATGGAGGTGATGACGGCCTGCCTGTCGCTGCCACCAGCCGATTTGGCCCGTTCGACCTGGGCTCCGCGTCTTCCGTGTACTACGCCGCGTGGCTGGTCCTGGTGATCATCACCTGGTGGATGGCGCGGCTGCGCGTGGCGCCGTTTGGCATGGCGCTTCGGGGTGCCCGCCAGAACGCCAGGCGCATCGATGCGGTCGGACTGCAGGCACGCCAGGTGCAGTTGGCCGCGTTCGTGTTGTCAGGCATGGTGTGTGCGCTGGCGGGCGTTCTGCTCGCCAACCTGAATGCCTTTGTCTCTCCGAGCACCTTGGCGTGGACCGTGTCGGGCGAACTGATTGTGATGGTGGTGCTTGGCGGCATCGGCACCGTGTTCGGGCCCTTGCTGGGTGCGTTGGTGTTCATCGGCCTCGAAGAAGTCTTGAAGGGGTTCACGGAGCACTGGATGGCAGTGTTCGGCCCGCTGATCGTGCTCGTGGCGCTGTTCGGGCGGCGCGGCATCGCCGGTTGGCTGGAGGCACTGGACCGACGGCAGCCAGCGCCGACCACGGCGACTGCCTCAGTGCCTGGGAGGGTGTGATGGCTGCCCTGCAAACCGAGGGCCTCGTCAAGCGCTACGGTGCCCTGCTCGTGACCGATGACGTGTCGCTGGACATCCGCAGCGGCGAACTCCACGCACTCATTGGCCCCAATGGCGCGGGCAAGACGACCCTCATCAACCAGCTGAGCGGCGAGTTGCGTTCCGACGCCGGTCTCATCCGTTTCGATGGCCACGACGTGACGGCCCAACCCATCCACCGGCGCGCCCGCAGCGGGCTGCTGCGCTCATACCAGATCACCTCGATCTTCGAGGAGTTCACGGTTCTCGAGAACGCTGCGCTGTCCGCGCTGGGCTCACGGCAACATGCCTGGGGCTTCTGGCGACCGATGCTGGCGGATGCACGGGCACGCGCGGCGGCGGAGGAGGCCGTGGAGGCCGCCGGACTGACGGCGTTCGCCAGCACGCTGGCCGGCGAGTTGGCCTACGGGCAGCGGCGCCAGCTGGAGCTCGCGATGGCGCTCGCGGCCGGACCGAAGTTTCTCCTGCTCGACGAGCCGATGGCTGGCATGAGCGTGCAGGAGTCCGCGGCCGTGACCGCACTCCTGCACGGCCTGAAACGCCGATACACCATCCTGCTTGTCGAACACGACATGGATGCCGTCTTCGCACTGGCCGACCGCATCAGCGTGCTCGTGTATGGGCGGGTGATGTTCACCGGAACGGCCGACGAGATCCGCGCGCATCCCGAGGTGCGGGCTGTGTACCTCGGCGAAGAGTCCAACTGAGGAGGCAGCGATGGCAGAACCATTCTTGTCGGTGCGCGGTCTGCAGGCGGGCTATGGCCGGGCGCAGGTGCTTTTCGACGTGACGTTCGATGTGCAAGCTGGGGAGGTGATCACCCTGCTGGGCCGAAATGGCATGGGTCGATCGACGACCGTGAAGTGTCTGTTTGGCATGCTGCCGGTCAGCGCCGGTTCGATCGAGGTCGACGGTGCCCGTGCCAACGGGCTACCGTCGCACCGCATTGCCCGGCGCGGGCTGGCGCTCGTGCCCGAAGGCCGGCAAATCTTCACCGCGTTGACGGTCGAGGAGAACCTGGTCGCCACCGCCTTCACACCGCGCCATGGTGGTGCCACCCAGCCTTGGACCCTGGATCGGGTTTACGCCTTCTTTCCGCGCCTGAAGGAGCGGCGCGCCAACCTGGGCTCGCAGTTGTCCGGCGGCGAGCAGCAGATGCTCGCGATCGGTCGCGCGCTGATGACCAATCCAAAGCTTCTGGTG
Organism: Vitreoscilla sp.; assembly: GCA_018780145.1. GTDB lineage: Bacteria > Pseudomonadota > Gammaproteobacteria > Burkholderiales > Burkholderiaceae_C > Ideonella. The sequence continues at coordinate 6,900 of JADMKA010000013.1, forward strand.
CTGGACGAGGCGACCGAGGGTCTTGCTCCACTCATCCGTGCCGAGATCTGGCACACCTTGGGTGAACTCAAGCGCGAAGGCCTGGCGCAAATCGTGATCGACAAGAACGTCGGTCAGCTGCTGCGCCTCGCCGATCGGCATGTCGTGATCGAGAAGGGCCGCGTCGTCTGGCAGGGCGACAGTGCCGCGCTGCAGGCGCAGCCGGAAATCGTCCACCAGTACCTGGGAGTCTGATCGATGAAGCTCTACGGATTCTTTCGCAGCGGCACCTCGCACCGCCTGCGCATCGCTCTGAACCTCAAGGGCTTGAGCTACGAGCAGGTTGCCATCGATCTGCGCACCGAGCAGCACCTGGGCGAAGCCTTCAAGGCCATCAATCCGCAGCAACTGGTGCCGGTGCTGGACATCGGCGACGCCGTGCTCACGCAGTCACCCGCCATCATCGAGTGGCTCGAGGAGCGCTACCCGACGCCTGCGCTGTTGCCGGCCGATCTACAGCAGCGTGCCCAGGTGCGTGCGCTGGCAGCAATTGTCGGTTGTGACATCCATCCGGTGAACAACAGGCGCATCCTCGAGACCCTGCGCCGCCGCTTCGCCGCCGATGAGTTGGCTGTCAACGACTGGTGCGCCACCTGGATCAGCGCCGGCTTTGATGCCATTGAGGCGCTGCTGATGTCGCGCGCCGGCGGCCCATTTGCCTTTGGCACGCAACCGACACTGGCTGATGTCTACCTCGTGCCCCAGATCGAGAGCGCACGCCGCTTCAAAATCGACCTGAATCGCTGGCCGCGGCTGCTCGAGATCGATGCGACCTGTGCGGGCCTGGATGCCTTTCGCCGTGCGGCGCCGTCGGTGCAGCCGGATGCAGGTTAGTGGCCTGCGACGAGCCTGCTATGCGGCGGCCCCAATGCGGACCGTGTCGAAGTTCAGGTGATGCATGCACTCGCGCCGGATCAGCAGCGCAGCGGCGGTGTCGCGGTCGGTGAGCTTCGTGCCGTCCGGGGCCGGCATGCCGAGAGAGATCGACGCCAGCTGCTGAAACAGCGCTTCGATGGCGTCGCGGCCGAGCATGTCGCCCGCTACTTCGAGACCGGGCAACTGGCGCAGCATTGGCTCGGAGGTCGTCAGGCTGGCGCCGGCTGAGCGCGGCGGCTTCGCCGCCATCAGCGCGTCTTCAACGACGTCGATCGCGCGCTCGAGGTCGACAGCGCTCGGTGGGTCTTGGCGAAAGCAGGCGTCCGCCAGAGCCGGCGGGCTCGGCCCCAGAGTGACGACACCACCGTCATCGGACGACAGCATGGTCCCGGTTGGGCTGAATCGCAGATGCATGGCGCGCAGTGTCACGCAGAACGCTCCGACCGAGCGTCTTCGTCCAGGCGCTCCGCGATGCGGTGCAGCACGCGCGCGTCGACACCATGGCCCAGGCCGGGAAACTCGTCGAGCGTGACCCTTGCGCCCAGGGACTGCAGGGTCGCAGTCGCGGCGATCGCCAGGGCCATCGGCATGACCCGGTCTTGGTTGCCTTGCATCAGGTGCAGCACCGTGTCGGGTGGCGCACGCCGAGGCGCCTGTGCGAATCGACCTGCGATCGCGACGACGCGGCCGGCCAGCGTGCGGCCTTGCTGCGTAGCCTCGAGCGCCATGATCGACCCTTGTGAGAAGCCGACCAGCGTCGTCGACGCGGCATCCGCCTCAGCCTGTCGCTGCCAGTACGTCACTGTCTCGATGAAACGGGGCATCGCCTCGACGATTCGAGCTGGCCGATTGGCCTCCGTGATGCCCATCACCGAGAACCATTGCCATCCCCGGCCGCCTTCAGTGGCCAGCGGCGCCTGCACGCTGACCACCCAGGCGTGCGGACGCTGTTGTGCCAGGAGCCGGCCCAAGGGTTCCAGATCTTGCGCGTTGGAGCCGACGCCGTGGAAGAGCAGCAGGAGTTCCTGTGATCTCGCGGTGGTTGTGGCGGGCCGCTGGATGATCAGTGCTTCAGGCATTGCTGGTGCTCCGTATCGCCGTGTGCACGCGGCCTACTTGCCGCCCAGACCGATCTGGGTCATGAAGTCCTGGTTGTCCCAGAACAGCCATTCATGGTCCATCGTGCCATCTGTCCAGTGGCCGATGGTGGCCATGCCGATCGCGAAGCGCTTGCCGGTCGGTGGGATCGCCTTGCCGTCGGGCAGCGGCATCGGCTTTGTGAACGTGCCAGTCATCACGCCGGTGACCGCAGTCCACGTGCCCGAGCCGAAGCGGATCGGGTGGGTCTTGATCGCGATGTCGGGTGCGAACACGAACAACGCCTTCAGGTCGTCGATGTGCTTGTCGATGCCGCGGGTCTCGTGGCCATCGGGCCAGGTGACCACGATGTCCTTGGCGTGGCTCTCGTGCAGCCTGTCCCACATCTGGTTGCTGAAGACGTCGAAGTCCAGCGTGTCGAAGGTCTTCAGATGGCTCTCGACCGTCGGATCCTGACGCTCGGCCTTGGGCGGCGGCGTGGTTGGGTTCTCGGCAAGTGTCTGCGCCTGTGCGGCGTTGGATAAGAGCACCGCGACGAGTGCGGCGGCTAGGGTGGTGCGGATGTGCATGGGGATCTCCTGGTGGCTGCGGTTGGAACGGGTCAGCCCTTGTGGATCCATGTCGGTGCGATGGCCGTGCCGAGACCGGCGCCATAACCGAGGTAAATGTTCAGGCCCGCCAGCGGCTCCAGGTAGCGGGCGTTCTTCAGGCCGCCCGCGTCCACGACGAGGAAGCCCATGCTTTCGGCGAGTGTGGTTGCGGTCTGCTTGGCACGCTCGCTGTCGCTGGCGACGAAGACGGTGGCCTTCTGGCCATTGCCGAAGTCGGCGCCTTCGCCCAGCACTTGGGCGAACAGGGTGTTGAAACCCTTCACGACCTCGGCGCCCGGCACGGCCTTGGCGATCTCTTCGGCCGCTGAGCTGCTGTGGCCAAGCGTCAGGCCCATGTAGTCGGCGGTCAGCGGGTTGGTGATGTCGATGACGACCTTGCCGTGCAGGTTGCCCAGGGCTTGCAGCGCGCCCACGGCGTCGGCATAGCCCGTGGCCAGCACGACCACGTCGGCATCTGCCGCCGAGTTCGCGAGGTCGACGGCCGTGGCGCCCGGGTTCGCGGCGGCGAGTTGCGCGGCCTTGCTGCCATTGCGGGCAGCCACGCTGACCTGATGGCCGGCACGGGTGAGTTGCTTGACGAACGCCGAACCCATGTTGCCGGCGCCGATGACGGTGACTTTCATGCTGTGACTCCTGTCGTGGAAGCAGCAAAAACGCTGCGATGTCAGGACTGTAGAAGTTCAACGAATCGAGATAAACAGCAAGTAGATGGATTGACTGATCCATAAAGTAGGACAATCAATGGATGGACAGATTCGCCGCCATCCAGGCTTTCGTCGCCGTGGTTGACGCCGGCAGCTTCGTCAAAGGCGCCGACGCAATCGGGCAATCAAAGGCCGGCATCTCGCGCTACGTTGGCGAACTGGAGGCCCAGCTCGGCGTGCGCCTGCTGCACCGCACGACACGCAAGCTGTCGCTGACCGAGGAAGGCGAGGTGTTTCACGCGCGCTGCAAGGAGTTGTTGGCACAGCTCGCCGAAGCCGAGGCAGAAATCACCGTGCACTCTGGCAGCGCCATCGGCCAGCTGAAGATCAACGTGCCTGTCACCTTCGGCCAACTTCACCTGGCGCCTTTGTGGCCCGCGTTCATGGAACGGCACCCGAAGGTGGCGCTCGATGTGACCTTGGCCGACCGTTTCGTCGATCTGGTCGACGAAGGCTATGACTTGGCCGTGCGGATCGCCAGGCTACCGAGTTCGTCGCTCATCAGCCGCAGGCTCACCGCAACACGCCTGCTGCTGTGTGCGTCACCGACCTACCTGCGCGAACGGGGCATGCCGGCGCACCCGTCGGAGCTGGCGTCGCACGATGTCGTGTCGTACAGCCTGTTGTCGATGGGCGAAAACTGGGAGTTCGAAGGCCCCGAGGGGCCGGTCGTCGCCCGCGTCAACGCACGGCTTCGAACCAACAGCGGTGAGACCTGCTGCGCAGCCGCCGTCCGCCACCAAGGCCTCGTGCTGCAACCATCGTTCCTGGTGGCGCCCTGGTTGCAGTCCGGTGAGCTGGTCGAGGTGCTGCCGCAGTTCCGTTCGATCGAACTCGGGATATACGCTGTCTATCCGTCGCGCCGCCACGTCACGGCCAAGGTCAGGCTGATGATCGACTTCCTGGTGGCGTCCTTCCGAACTCAGGCCTGGCCTCGCTAGGCTCAGCCTCCGACGAGCAGCCAGACGCGTCCGCGGCGCGACCAGTTTCCACGCGCGGGTTCAACAAGCGAGTGCCACATCGTCCAGCTTCAAGACCTGGTCGATCGGGAAGCTGGGCCAGGCGCCGTGGAGCAGCGTGTTGGGGTCAACGGCGGCCGCCTGCCTTTCCGAGGCCACCCCACAGGTCAAATATGCATGGCCGCGCTGTGGCGCCTCAAAGGCAGAGCATGCAGCCCTAGAACTGTAGCTTGTGCTGGCGCGGTGCGGTCGTCGATCACTTGCAGGTGCGGGGACGGTATGCTGACCGTGCTCCCTCTGCGAGAAGCCCCCAACCTCACAACGCGGAGCGTCCCTCAGGTGCCGGTTGGTCTAAAAAGGAACCAGCTCGGGCAAGGCACCGTGGCATCGGCTACCCCGTCTATGACACGGGTACGTTCGGACCGCAGCCCGAGCGCGTCGAAGTCATCGTGGCCAACGAGGCGACGACGAGCGTGCCCCCTTGCTCAGGTCTCAATGCTGATCACCCGCCGGATCTCGTCGGTCTTGAAACCCAGCGCCATTGGGCGCTGCACACCCGGCAGCGGGATGACGTCGTAGAGTTCGCCGACAACGCCCTCGATGCGCAGCCAATGCACGGCGTCGCCCGTCCGCAGGTCGATCACCTGGATCCCGCAGCGCGCCTCGGCATGGCGCGCCTTCAGCGCGTCATCCAGCGGCAGCCCAGAGAACGTCTTGTTGTCGCGCGGCTTTGACAGGCCGACGAGTGCGAAGTCACCGTGAAAGCTCAGGCCGCGCATGTAGCCTGCACAGAAGACCAGCGGCACGAAGCGGCCGGTGTCCAGCTCCAGGTGGCCGAACTCGCCCGTGCCTGAATTGAGCAGCCACAGCCTGTCGCGATGCCAGCGTGGCGAATGAGGCATCGACAGGCCGCCGGCGACGATCGCGTCTTGCTGCACGTCGACCAACACCCCACCGCTCGCGCGATGGTCTCTCCAGCCATCGACCACGTCAGACGGGTGTACGGCGGTCACGTGGCCTGGGCGCCCGTCGCGCATCGCCAGACCGTTCAGATGGCAGCGGTCCTCGGCTGCCAGCCTGCTGACGAAAGGCGGTCGCCAGACTGGCTTGAAGCTGTGCGTCTCGCTCAGCGTCGACAGGCAACCGAACAAGGTGTTGACGAAAACCAGCCGGCCGGCGGCGTCGACAGCCATGTCGTGGATGTCCAGGTCACCCGTGGTGTAGCCGACCTGCGGCAGGTAAAGCCGGTCGTATCCATCTTGCTGCTGGCCAGGCGCGAGGACATTCGAGAAGCGCCAGACTTGATACAGGCTGCTCATGTAGAAGCCGTTGTCGGCCGGGCACAGGCCCATGCAGCGGTTGAAACTGCGCTCGAAGATCGACAGCTCACCGTTGGCCTTCAGCCCCAGAAGAAAGAGCTTGCCGATCTGGTAAGTGGTCAGCGCGATCGACAGCCTCTGGTCGGACAACCAGGCCAGCATCTGGCGCGACGTCGTGATCTCCAGCGTTGGGGCAGCAGACGGTTCAACGGTTGGCATGGTGGGTTCCCGGCTGGGCAGTGAAGTATCACAGGCTGGTCTGGACTTGCGCCCCAGCTCCGCGCTCGACGCGGATCAAGCGACATGTGCTGCCCTCGCACCAGACCTGCCACACTCGCAGCAGCAGCGCTTCCATGTGCACCACATAGGACTTGATGTCGCACAGAGGCGAGGCAGCCATCTGTTCGCGCAGCGGGGCACGAGCCGTACGCAGCAGGGCCACGTCGCGGGCCAGGCCGGCTGCCATCGCGACATAGCCGGCCTCGTCGGTGGCTACCCACTCAGGCCGGCCAAGTGTCGTCATGAAACTGGCGCCCATGCGCGAGACGAAGTTGCCGCCGGCCAGGGTGACCACCGGCACCCCCATCCAGAGCGCCTGCAACGTCGTCGTGCCGCCGTTGTAGGGCGTGGGGTCGAGGGCAATGTCGATGTCGCCGTACTCCTGCATCATCGCGTCCAGCCCGCTCGGCCCCCGAAACAGTAGCCGCTCTGGCGCGATACCGTGCTCGGCGAAGGCTTGCGCAAATCGGGCCTGCACAGCGCCATCGCGAAACGATGGCGCCTTGAGCAGCAGCTGGGCGCCGGGCACGGCCTGCAAGACACCCGCCCACAGGGCAATCGTCTTCGGCGTCAGCTTCATAGCGTTGTTGAACGACCCGAAAACCACCGCCGCCTCGGCCGGCCGCGGCGGCGGCAACGAGTACACATCAACCGGTGCCCAGCAGAACACGCTGTCGGGCATCTGCGCCAGCCCCTCGCTGAACAAGGCTGCGTGCTCGGCGGGGCTGACTGTCGCGTCGCCGATCAGCCAATCAATCGCCGACAGGCCGGTGGAATGCGGGTAGCCCAGGAACGTGGCTTGTACCGGTGCGGCGCGCATCGCGAACACGCCTAGGCGGTGGCTGGAGGTATGGCCGGCCAGATCGACCAGGATGTCCACGACATCGGCCGCGATCGCCTGTTGAAGGGCCGCGTCGTCCATCGCGGCGGCATCGAGCCAACGGTCTGCGCTGGCGTGGGCCTGGCGGGTGTACTCGTCGTGCATGCCGCCCGTGTGGTAGACGCAGACCTCGAAGCGGGAGTGATCGATGCGCAGCAACACGGGCAGCATGAAGATGTTCACCGGGTGCTGACGGTGCAGATCGCCTGTGACAAAGCCGATTCGAAGGCGCCGGTGCGGCGCGCGTGTGTTGGTGAACTCAGCTCGGCGCTGCACGGCGGCTTCGATCGGCGCGCACAGGCGCCGGTGCAGATTCGCCACTTCAGCGGGTGGCAACTCGTCGTGGTAGAGCGAGGTCATGGCGATGCTGGAGGCCAGGCGCGAACACGGGTCGCCACCCGACTCGTACGCCACCTGCAAGCTGCTGAGGTGGCCCTTCGCATCACCGATGCGGCCCAGCAGGCCGGCGTTGAGCAGGCGCGCTTCCGAGTTCCCCGGTGCCAGAGCCTTAAGCCGGCGGAGGCTCTCGCGGCAATCGGCCAGCGCGTAGACCTCGGATTGAATCTTCGCCAACGCCAACCAAGCGGGCACGCTGTCGGGATTGACCGTGAGAGCCTTCTTCAAGACGGCGACCGCCTCCTGCCAGTAGTTGTGGGCGTAGACCTTGCTCGACAGAAGCAGCAGGAAGTCAGGGTTGCTGGACAAGGAGGCGCGGGCGAAGGCCTTCTCGGCGGCGGCGACCCGGCCGATGCGCAACAGCGCTTCGCCCAGGTACATCATCGATCCATGGCGCATCGGGCGCACATCGAGCAGGCCGGACAGGGCATTGACCGCCCCTTGAGCGTCGCCCGCGTTCAGGCGCCAGACACCCATCCAGTGCAGGGACTCTCCGGGCAGTGGCTCCAAGGCACGCGCGCACTCCAATGCCTCGCCGGCCCCAGCCAATGACGACATCTCACGCAGCCGCGCCAGATACAGCCAGGTCAGCCAGTCACCGGGTTGATCGACGAGCACCTGGGAAAGGACGCTGGCGTGGGATGCCGCATCGGGCAGCGCCGCACGGCCCAGCAGCGCGTCACCTGACGATGCTGCTTGCCAATGGTCGATGGCCAGGGCTTGAAGGCCGTCACGAAGCGACTGCGACAGGCGGAGCGCCTGGCGCGCTGCATAGGTGGCTTGCCAGCTCAAGCCCAGAGCGGCGTAGCGCTTCGCCAACTCGAACCATGACTCCGCCTGCACCGGAGACTGCGCCACCCGTCGCCAGAGCAACGAAACATCGTGCGTGTGGGGCTCGGGCTGGGGCGTCACCGGCTCGCGGCCCACTTCGACGAACTGCTTTCAGCCGGAACGGAGATGAGGGTGACCTCATTGGCCACCAGCACCTGCGTGCGCAGAAGCCGGTGGGTGCCGGTGTCGCTGTTGTAGACGGTGTAGGCCACCCCGTTGTTGAACGCGGTACCTGCATTGGCCCAGCGACTGCCGTACTTCGACAGGTCGGCCACGTCTCCGGCATTGCCATTGATGATCAGCTGATGGCGTTGAACCACCGAGGGGAACACATAGCTGCCATTGCTCCAGCCCAAGGCCGCCTGGGTGCTGCTGTTGATCAGGTTCATGCCAGCCATGTCGCGCACATCGCGCGAGCGGAGCACCACGGTGTTGTTGCCGGTTCCGGTCAGGTCGATGCGCTCGATCGATTCGATGCGTGAGCTGCTGCCCGGCAAGCTGGCGCCCTGGTTGGCCACCTTGCTCAAATCCAGCGTGATCTTGGCACCGTCCAGCTTCAGCGTGTCGAGGCCGCTGCCGCCGTCCACGCGCGCCAAGTGCTTGGCATTGCCGCCTTTGCCAAAGGCAGCGCCCATGGCCTTCACATTGGTCTTGTCGAGCACCAGGGTGTCGTTGCCGGCGCCACCATAGAGCACGTCCGCGCCCCCGTTGCCGGTGAGCGTGTCGTTGCCGGTGCCACCCACCAGCACGTCGGGAGACGAGGTTCCAGTGAGTGCGTCGTCGGTGTCGCCGCCGAGTTGGTCGACCTGCGAGCCCCTGAAGGCCCCCTTGGTGGAGCCGAAGACCACGTAGCTGCGGCCCGTCCAGGAGAACCGGCCCGCGTCTGCGCAATCGTCTGCGAGAAGCAGGTCCGCCAACCCATCACCGTTGACATCGCCCGCTTCGGTGACCTCGGCCCGGCAAGAGGATTCACCCAGCAGCGGCAAGCCGCCGATGCCCGCCGAGACGTTGGACAGATCGACCGCCGCGGTGTCGGTCTTGCCCATGACGACGTAGCTTCGATTCAGACTCGAGTAGGCATAGCCGCCCAAGAACACATCGGACAAACCGTCGCCATTCACGTCACCAGCCGTCGCGACCGACTCACCGACAGTCCAGTCGGACCCTTTGATGGCAAAGCCACCGATGCCAGTCTCCACGTCGGACAACAGGACAGGCAATGGGTCCGTCTTGCCGAACACCACGCAGGCATCGCCGAAGAGGCCGGCTCTGGGCGCACCGATGATCAGGTCGGCCAGCCCGTCGCCGTTCACATCGCCCGCGCCGGCCACACTCGTGCCGATTGCATCGCCGTAGCGAAGGTCGTACGTTCGACCGTGGATGACGAAACCGCCGCCACGGGCGTTGACGATGTCAGCCAGATTCACGGGCGACGTGGTGGTCTTGCCGAACACCACATAGCTCTTGCCTCGGTAGTAGGCATAGGGGCCGCCGTTGTTGCCGAGAACGAGGTCTGCCAGGCCATCGCCATTGACATCGCCGGCGCCGGCCACGCGGTTGCCGACACCCAAGCCGGGTTCGCTGCGGATCATGAAGCCGCCGGCCCCGGCTGCGACGCTCGACAGGCTGACCTGCGACGTATCGGTTTTGCCGAAGATCACATAGGCCGCACTGTCCCGGTCGTAGAAGGGGTTGGTGGCCAGTTCGACCATCAAGTCCGCCAGGCCGTCGCCGTTCACATCACCCACGCCAGCGACGTTCGCGGCGGGATGCGCCCCGCCGAACCCGGTGACGGCGAACCGGGTGACAGCGAACCCGCCCGTGCCGTTCCCGACGGCAGAGAGTTCGACCGCGGCCGAGTCTGTCTTCCCGAAGACCACATAGGCCTCGAGCGGGCCGCCGAACGGGTGCGCCAAGATGACCAGGTCCGACAGTCCGTCGCCATTGATATCGCCGGCACCGGACACGCTGGTACCCGAAAGGGTCTTCGATTGCCGGCCGTTGATGACGAACCCCCCCTGGCCCGCGGCCACGTCGCTCAACTCCACGTTGTTTCGGTCGGCCTTGCCGAACACCACATAGCTGGCTCCCGCCCAGGCGAGATCATGGGGGTTGGCAAGTGGAGCGCCGACGATCAGGTCGGTCAGCCCGTCGCCATTGACGTCACCGGCGCTGGTGGCGCTATGGCCACTGGCATCCCCGCCGCATTGCCCGTCGATGACGAAGCCGCCCCGGCCGGCAGCGATGTCGGAGAGATCGACCTGGACCGATTTGGCCGTCGACGTCGAGCGCCCGACGGCACCGGCCGCATGCAGCTCGGCGGGTGCCGTCGCGAGAGCCACGGCCCATGCAACGGTGATAGCGGCCGCTACAGGAGTCATGACCGGCGGTGCCGACGAACGGGCAGCGCCCGCATTCAGCCGTTGACAACCCTGCACCACCACATTGGATGATGCGTTTGCCCGAAACGCGATGACCATCGCATGTTCGCGAACGGTCGGGAACGCAGTCATGTCGACCTCCTCGATCGGTTTCGGCGAGCCGAGACCTTGGCCTCAGGTGTCGACGTGGCGATCATAAGAACCAGCAGGGACGCGCGCAACAGCGGTGAACGTTTGGATGGGTGGGAGGCGCAGGCTGGTGGCAGGGTCGGCCGGGTCGGTGCCACATTGCGCCGTGCCTGCCCGACCAGCGCCCAAGTCATTGACGCGATTCACTGATCAGCATAGTCTTCTCGAACGGACGCGGGCGGTTGCCGCAGTAGACGCTGGGGGGCTTGCGAACCTTGGACCTCCACGGTTGCAGCGCCTCAGTTCAGCCGGCAACGTTCGGTGCCACCTGCCCACGGTCGGCTTCATCACTGCTTGGGGCCATCGGTCCTTGTGGGTCTTGGTCAGGTCGTGGTCCAGGTCAGTTTCACCGGGGGTGCTGTGCAAATCGGTTGGAATCGAACGCGGGCATTGGACCCATCGCACCGGCACGTAGATGGCCCAGTCTGTCCGGCCGAGGTGTCCAAGTCGGTCTCGAATGCGCTGGCAGTGTGTGCGGTGTGCGGCCTGGGATTTGGTTCGGCAGTTGTTCCCATGGCGGGTTGGGGCGCGGCGGCGCCTGTCGGATCGCCTTCCGACGAACCCAGGCCAGCGGCGAACCGAACGTCGCGTTCCACCCCCGCGGCAGGCCAAGTGGAACTCTCCGATATTGCCAACGGCGTCGGCGGCTTCATGATCAACGGCTCGTTCGAGCGGTACCGAAGCAATGGGAGCGTCAACAGTGCGGGCGATGTCAATGGCGACGGTCTTGGCGACTTGATTGTCGGAATCCAAAGCAGCGCAGTTGGCAACCGCTTCGAGGCCGGGCGAAGCTATGTGGTCTTCGGGCAGACGGGAACCAGCGTAGTCAACCTCGCTGTTATCGAACTGGGCATCGGCGGTTTCGTGATCAACGGCGAATGCACCGGGGACCACAGCGGCAGCAATGCCTCGGGGGCTGGCGATGTCAATGGGGATGGGCTTGCCGACTTGATTGTCGGCGCGCCAGACGCGGCAGACATCTCTGGCCGCAGCTATGTGATTTTCGGCAAGTCCACCACCAGCCCGGTCAAGCTCTCGGCCGTCGCGGCAGGCGTTGGAGGCTTCGCCATCAACAACGAGGGGACCGCATATGGTGACTACAGCGGCCGAAGCGTGGCGAGTGCTGGCGACGTCAACGGCGACGGTCTGGCCGACCTGATCGTGGGCGCGCCGGACGACTCGTATCAGAATCATCTCGGCTTCGGCTATGTGGTGTTCGGGAAGACCGACAGCGCGCCGGTTGAACTGTCGGACGTCACGTCGGGTGGCGGTGGGTTTGTCATTCGCTCTGGACCAGAAATGGGCTGCAGCGTGGCAGGTGCGGGAGATATCAACGGCGACGGTCTGGCCGACCTGATCATTGGCGTCGATCATGCCGGCGGCTACTACGGCTACCAAGGGCGCAGCTATGTGGTGTTTGGCAAGACCGACACCGCGCCAGTCGAGACCACCGCTGTCGATGCGGGTATGGGTGGCTTCGTCATCCGTGGCCAGTGCGTCCGCGAGTTCAGTGGACGCAGCGTGGCCGGCGCTGGTGACCTCAACGGCGATGGCTTGGCCGATCTGCTCGTGGGGGCGCCATCGGGCATCCCAACAGGCGGCCCGACCCAAGGGCGCAGTTACGTGATCTTCGGCAAGGCGCAAACCACAGCCGTCGCCTTGTCCTCTGTGGCGGCGGGCATCGGCGGCTTCGTGGTCAATGGCGAGTTCACTGGCGACTTCAGTGGCTTGGGTGTTGCAGGTGCAGGCGATGTCAATGGTGACGGTCTGGCCGACATCATCATCGGTGCGCCAGGCAACGACATCAATGATCCCGGCTCTGGGCGGAGCTACGTCATCTTTGGCAAGACCGATACCGCCAGTGTGGCTCTCTCTGTGATCGCATCGGGCCAAGGGGGATTCGCCATCAACGGCCGATGGGAAAACGATGGGAGTGGCCGTAGCGTTGCGAGCGCATCGGATGTGGACGGAGACGGGTTGTCCGACATCGTCGTTGGTGGCGCCGAGAACACATTCGTCATCTTTGGCTCGACAGCCGGTGCGTTCAGCGATTCGGTGGTTGATCAACTGGGCGGGAGCGGCAGCGATACATTGACCGGAACCTCCGCAGCAGACGTACTGGTCGGTGGTGCAGGCAACGACACATTGGTCGGCAACGGCGGCGCCGACGTGCTCTACGGCGGTTCTGGTGACGACACCCTTGTTGTGGACAAGAGCACTGTGAAGGCGTTGCAGAGCAAATTCGGCTTAGGCGGAAACCTTCAGCATCTGTCCCGCATGGATGGCGGCAGCGGCGTCGACACGCTGAAGCTCTCGGGCGCCAAGATCAAGCTGGATCTGACTAAGGTCGCCAACCAGGGAGCAAGTACGCCGGGTAGCGCCTCACGAATCGAGTCCATTGAGCGGATCGACTTGACCGGTAGCGGCAACAACACCGTCCTGCTGGGCTCACGAGACATTCGCGACATGGCGGGTATGAACCTGATCAACAGCGGCTCGCAGGCGGCACTCGGGTGGGCGAATGGAACCTATGTGTTTCCGTCGGTGGTCAGGAGACACCAACTCATCATCGACGGAAATGCGGGAGACACTGCCGACTTGACCAAGTATGGAAGCTTGTGGACTCTCGCTGGGACCGCCTTCAACAACAGCGTGCCCTACACCGTTTTCAACAGTGACAGCGGCGGGCCTCGGTTGCTTCGCACGCAGGTCCTGGTGGCGAGCGAGGTGACCACCATATCGACGCCGGGCGGCGCTGCTCGACACCCCTCGGTAGCAACTCGTTGATCAAGCGCGTAGATGGATGGGCGAGTGACCTATCGCCTCGCGGGTCGCAATTGGTGCTGTCCAGGAGCGAACCTGTGAACTGTGCGGCATTGGGGCTCTGGATCGGTTCTACGTAAGTTGGGGGCAGACCTGGCAAATGAGAAGCACAACTCGTCGCGCGCAAAGCCGTCAAACCATACTGATCAGGCTTCAGGGCAAATGCCTGGTGCCACGGTGACCCTGTTGGACCCCAAGGGCCTGCTTGCCCACGGCGGCACGCTTACGAACGAGCAATCGGGAACCACGTGTCACCCGAAGGCAGGCGGCGCAATCTCGATGGCAGGCCCGCGAAGCTGTGCCAGGTCAGAGCACTTTGACGCCCGGCAGCTTGCGCATGCCTCGATCGAAGGTTGCGGTGAAGTCGCAACCGAGCCGGGCATGCTTGGCGACAATCAGGCAGTCGGCGAATCCGCAGGAGCCTGCTTCGAAAAGACTGAGTGCCGCCACGACGGCTTCGCGATCCTCGAGTGCGAACGCGGTCTCCTCCAACAGGCTGCGCACCGCGGTCAACTGGGCTTGCTTGTCCTGCTCAAAGGCCGACTTCAACGTCCAGACCGCTTCCATCAGAACGACATCCGTCACCAGCAAAGAACCTGGCATGTCGCCGTGCGCCGCCAACAGCGCGTCGATGCGCTTGTTCTGCGCTAGGTCATCATTGAGCCACAGGCGCAGCAGGATGTTGGTGTCGATGCCGATCATCGGCCGGCAGACTTGCGGCCCGCTGGGCCGGGTGCGTGCTTGGCGCGCAGGTGCTTGGCCACGGCCTCATCCATTTGCTCGACGGTCAGTGGTGCGGCGTACGGAGACTTGAGCAACCCCCGGATGCGCCGAGCGTCGGGTTGGACGTGCCGGGCGGTGATCGTGTTGTCGGCCTGGATCTGGAAGTCGAGGATCGCTCCGGCATCCAGCTTCAGACGGTCGCGAATCTCCTTGGGCAGGGTGAGTTGTCCCTTGCTGGTCAGTGTGGCGAACACAATGGCGTCCCTTCTGGATCGAAAGATTCCTTACATTGTATCCTGGTAAGGAAACCCGCGCGAACCTCTGATCCCTGCGGGAAACGAAGGCTCCGCGCCGCCGTGGGATGCAAGTGATGCCGCGGGGCTACGCCAAATTTTGCACCTGAAGTCCGAGTGAGAACCTAAGTGCCTGTCGGGCGTCAATATCTTATCTACCTGACCCCGAAAACCCCACAGCGGGCCCCACATGTCGAACATGCAGCGCCGCGCTGTTTCAGTTGTCCGTTGAGCGTGCGGCCTCGTGACTGCAGCCTGCGCTGAAACTCCTCGCCGAAGCGAATCTGCAATCCTGTTGCAGAGCAATCAATCGGCAGTCTCAAGTTGCGCCGGGTCAAACAGAAGGTAGCCTGCCGCGCGCTGGGCAGACCTGTCCCCGTCGTCGCTGACGATCAGGATTTTCTCCATGCCACCAATGACAGCTGTGCCAATGCCCTCAGCCTTCTCGAAGCTCGACTGTCCAGGAAGGGTGACGCGGCGCGCTGGCGAACCTGGTCGGCCACTCCAACGCCAGAGGTCAAAGGACGCGGGTTCGCGTGAAGTCGGGCCACCAATGATCAGGTACGCATCCAACGTGGGAATGTAGGCCAAGCTGCGGATGCCGTGACCGCCAAGGTCCAGCTCTTCGAGCAAAGCAGCGATCCTGGGTGCCTCATCGGAATCAAAGACAGCCACGGGGTTCTCGACACGGGCGATGAGTGCCCGACCGTCGTGCAAGGGACTGCGAAAGCCGAGCAACAGTTGCTGCCGATCGGGGCTGATCTCCAACCCTTCGATATTGAGTCCGCCATGGGCTTTGACGTCGCGTACCCGTGCAGCTGCCGCCAGCAAGGCATGTTGCGAAGTCAGCGCCGCAATCAACCCATCGACGACCTTGGGCGCCACGACACGGTCTGCCTCGACGCGAAACCGGACCAGCTTCTCACGAGACGTCTTGCTGTCGCCATCGCCATCGCGTGAATGTGATGTGATGGCATAGACAAACCCTGCGCCGTCCGCAGCCAGCGCTTCGAGATCGTCCAGGTTCCAGAATGAATTGAACATCTGCAGTACCCCGGCGGTCAATGCAGTGGCATTGACCGTGCCATCGGCGCCGAAGGTCACCAGGCTCAGCGGATGTTCCTTCTCGTCCTCGACGACGAGAAACCGCCCGTCCGGGAGTTGCTGGATTGCCGACGGTTCGTAGATGCCGGGCAACGGTTTGAAGCCGGGAACTCTGCCTTTGGTCATCCTGCATTCTGAACCCGATCAGGTCAAGTGTGCGCCGCGTTCATCGGGCTGTGCCGGTGCGCCCCATCGACGTTGCTCGGCTGACCATCAGGCCCCATGCGTCGAGCGCATGATGGCGACGTTCAGGTTGACGCTGATCGCAGGTGGGGTAGACATGAAGCTCATCACTTGGAACATTCAATGGGGGCGCGGTGTAGACGGCCGCGTGGATCTGGATCGGGTCGTGGCCCACGCGCAGCGGTTCGCGGACTTCGACGTGCTGTGCGTCCAGGAGGTATCGGCTGGGCACCACCAGCTCTCCGGCTGCGATGGCAGCGACCAATTCGAGCAGCTCGCGACGCGTCTCGGCGGCTACGAGCCGGTTGCCGGGGTTGCGACCGATGTGCTCGGATCCGATGGTCGACGCCGCAGGTTCGGAAACATGCTGTTTTCGCGCCTTCCGGTGCGCCAGGTGTTCCGGCATCTGCTTCCCTGGCCCGTCGAGGCCGGAGTCATGAGCATGCAGCGGGTGGCGATCGAGGCGACCCTCGACACGCCGCTCGGCCTGCTGCGCGTGACGACCACCCACCTCGAGTACTACTCGGCGCACCAGCGCGCAGCCCAGATCGATCGGCTGCGCGAGTTGCATCGTGAGGCCGTGGCGCATGCGCGGTCGCCGCGGCCCGGTACCGCGTCGGATGGCGCGTTCGAGCCCATGCCTCGCGCGGCAGCGGCTGTACTCGTGGGTGACCTGAACTTCAAGCCCGGCGATCCGGATCACTCCCGCTTGTTGGCGCCGATGGGCCCGGGCACGCCTGCGTACCGCGATGCCTGGGAACTGGCTCACGCGTGCCGCCCGCACGTGCCGACGGTCGGTGTGCACGACAAGGAACAATGGCCAGGAGAACCCTTCACCTTTGACTTCGTCTGCGTCAGCGAGGACATCGCGGGTCGTGTGTGCGATGTGCGGGTCGACGAAACCACCACCGCGTCGGACCACCAGCCGATGTTGCTCGAACTGGCCTGAGACTTCACTCACGAGTCTGTCATGAAACGTGCAGACCATCAGGTTCGTCCGATAGGTGCCGATACCGAAGTCGATGCGGCACGCAAGTCGCAGTCCCATCGCGAGGAGTGAACCGCCTTGAATACACCTGCCATCACACCGGCTCTTGCGGCGATGCGCCGTAGCCTGGATGAGGCCTTGAAGCTTCAGACCGTCGGACAGATCCTTGCCCGCAAGCACCTGGTGGCCCACTACCAGCCCATCGTGCAGCTCAAGGACGGCGCTGTGATGGGCCATGAGAGCCTGATCCGTGGCCCGGCGGATTCGCCGCTGCGCACACCCGATGCCCTGTTCCAGGCTGCGCGGGGAGAGGACCTCACTGTCGAGCTGGAGCAGGCCTGCCTGCGCGAGGGGCTTCGTTCCTGGGCGAACCACGCGCCCGGCAAGCGCCTGTTCCTGAACCTCAGCGCCAGCGCCATCGTCGAGCTGGTGAACCGGGTGTCGGTTCCCGGCGTGATGAAGGCGCTCGATGCCGCGGAGGTCTCGCCGGCAGCGCTGGTGATCGAGATCACCGAACACGAGCACATCACCGACCTACCCCGGTTGATCGACGCGGCTTCCGCCCTGCGTGCTCAAGGCTTGCGCTTTGCACTGGATGATTTCGGTGACGGCCGATCGAGCCTGCGGCTGTGGGCCGAACTGCGCCCCGAGATCGTGAAGATCGACAAGTACTTCATCCACGGTCTGCAGGACGAGGCGGTCAAGGTTCAAACATTGAAAGGGCTGACGCGGTTCGCCGAGACTTTCGGTACCGTGCTCGTCGCCGAAGGCATCGAGACCGAGGCCGAACTGCAGATTGTTCGTGACCTCGGAATCGAGCTTGGCCAGGGATACTTCCTTGGCCGACCTGAACCCGTACCGGCCATGGCGGTGCTCCAAAGAGCGGGCGACGTGATCGCCAGTTCAATGATCGCCGTCTTGCCCGAAATGACGCGCGCTGCGAACGCCAACTTCACCGTCGAGCGGCTGGCGGTCCGTGCGCCTGTCCTTGGCCCAGATGTGTCGATCGACGACGTCGCAAGAGCCTTTGCCGACGACTCGACCCTGCGTGCCATGGCAATTGTCGATGGCGAGCGGCCCGTTGGGTTGCTGAACCGACAAGCCTTCGTTGATCGCTATGCGAGGCCCTACTTCAAGGAGCTCTATGGTCGCAAGCCGTGCATGTTGTTTGCCAACACAACACCACTGATCCTGGACAAGCACACCGGGCTGGACGCGATGACGGCGGTCCTGACGTCATCGGACCAACGCTACCTGACCGAGGGCTTCATCGTCACCGAAGGCGGCCGCTACCTGGGCCTGGGAACCGGCGAACAGCTCGTGCGGGTCGTGACCGAGGTCAGGATCGAGGCCGCGCGGCACGCCAATCCGCTGACCCATCTGCCCGGCAACATCCCGATCAGCGAGCACATCGACCGGCTGCTGGCCAGCGGCGGAGAGTTCGTGGCCTGCTATGGCGACCTGAATGACTTCAAGCCTTACAACGACCACTACGGCTATTGGCGCGGCGACGAAATGATCCGCCTGGTGGCTCGGACGCTGGTGTCGCACTGCGACCCGCGCCGAGATTTCGTCGGCCACGTCGGTGGCGACGATTTCGTGGTGCTGTTCCAGAGCGACGACTGGCTCGATCGTTGCGAGCGGATCGTTTCCACATTCAACCAGCTGGCCTTGTCCCTGTTCGACGAGGATGCGTTGGCAAACGGCGGCATCGAGGCTGAAGACCGGCACGGCGTGCGGCGGTTCTTCAAGTGCACCTCGCTGTCCATCGGCGCGGTGCCGGTGCGCCCCGGTGTGTTCACTCGGCCCGAACAAGTGGCCTCCGCGGCCGCCGCGGCCAAACACAAGGCCAAGCTTTCAAGTATTGGGTTAGCCATCGAAGGCTGTTGATCCTCGCGCGGAGAGAATGGTCACGCAAACCACTTCTTGATGTCCACGGTCGACCGGTTCCCGACATTCTCGAAGTGGTCATCCAGCCACGCAGTGGCTCTGGCCTGACCTTGCTCCCTGAGCCGTTCGAGGAACGGGGGGTGAGCCAGCAGCTTGGTGTCGGTACGCTGCAGGCTGGCCAGTCGGCTGGAATCGATCATGTGGAAGCGCGCCTTCTTGAGGCGCCGCTCCAGCCGGCCCATCGGCATGAAGCCGGGACCTGCATAGTCCACTGCCTGGGCGAACATCCGCATCTCCCGCATGAAGTGCGCGCTGAACGCCAACTCGAGTATCCGGGCCTCGATCTCCTCGACGGTGCGCGGCGTGACGTCACGCTGCAATGGGCTCAACAGGACGAGCAGCACGTCGCGAGAATCGCAGTCGTAGACGAGTGGGAAGACTGCAGGATTGGCCGAGAAACCGCCATCCCAGTAGGGCTCGCCGTCGATCTCCACCGCGTGGTGGATCTTGGGCAGGCAGGCGGAGGCGAGCAGCATGTCCAGCGTGAGTTCCCTTTCGCGAAACACGCGCAGCTTCCCAGTGTTCGCCTGCGTCGCACCCACAAAGAGCTTGAACGGACAGGATGTGCGTAGCCGTTCAAAGTCGACCTGCTGCGCGATCAGGTCGCGCAGGGGATTCAGGTCAAAGGGGTTCAATTGCGACGGCGAAAAGAAGCCCGCCCAATTTGCCAGCAGTTTGCTGCTCGGTGACAGGGTGATCGCATCGCCCTCGCCCTGGGTGACCATGCCCAACGGCATTTGCCTGCCCACGCCGGTCCAGAAATCGTTCAATGCCTGGCGAGCACCGGCACGCTCCCCCTGCATCCAGCCGTTCGCAAGGACGACGGCGTTCATGGCGCCCGCACTGCTGCCGCTGAAACCTTCGAACTCAGCCCGCGGATCCGCCAGCAGCGCGTCCAGAACACCCCAGGTGAAGGCGCCATGCGCGCCACCGCCTTGCAGCGCCAGGCTGATGCGGCGCGGCGGTCTGCGCAGGTGTGACCACCAATCGGCAGGCATGCTGACGGACGAGTCGGGTTGCGTTGCGCCGGCTCCGCGCACTGAACTCGTCAGCAACCAACGTGCCTGAGGGGCGAGGTGGCGTGGCCTCGGGATGCCGCAAGATGATCGGACAAGTGAACTCCTTGGAAGCGAACGAAGGTCCACGACGGAGCGGGCAGTATAGGGGTTACCCTATGATTGCCAACCACTGCTGCAACTGGCCTTGACCACAGGGCCGGCAATCCGGTGGCGAGCACGGGCACGAGGGCAATGGCTACCGTGCCGATGAAGATGGCGAGCACCGCAGGCAGCACCGAGGCCGCCACATACCGCAGCGGCTTGCCGAACATGGCCGAGGCGAAGTAGATGTTCATGCCTGCCGGCGGGCACAGGAAGCCCAACTCCATCGCAGCCAGGAAGATGATGCCGAAATGCACTGGATCGATGCCGTAGCTGCGAGCCAGGGGCAATAGCAAAGGGACCAGCACCACGATGGCCGCGAAGATTTCCATCAGGGCGGCGGCGAGGCACAGAAACAGGCACAGAGCCAGCAGGAACACCAGCCTGTTCGGCACGACACCCTGAACCAACTCGATGGCCGCATCCGGGATGCCGGCATCGACCAGGTAATTGGTCAGCGCCAGGGCCATCCCCAGGATGAGCATGATGCTGCCGATGAGTTGTGCGCTGGTGACCAGACAGTCCCAGAGACGGCGCCAGCCCAGGTCGCGGTGCGCGACGGACTGGGTCACGATCGCATAGGCGGCCGTGAGGGCGGCGCTCTCGGTGGGCGTGGCCAGGCCACCGACGAGCGAACCGATCGCCACCAGCGGTGCCAGCAGCTCCCACTTCGCATCCCATGCCGCCAACCCGATGGCCCCCAGCCCGCGCGCAGGCGCAGGTTGAATCGGCGACATGTCGCTACCGGCCGGACCGCGGGCCGATCCACGCAGGTAGCCGCCAACGGCCAGCAGGCAGATCACCATCACCGCCGCGGGCAGCAGCCCGGCGAGGAACATGTCCTTGATCGGGACACGCGCAATGACCGCATACATGATCAGCGGCACGGAGGGCGCCAGCAGAACGCCCAATGCGCTGGCGCTGGTGACGAGACCGACGCCGCGCTGCTCCGGGTAGCCGGCTCGGGTCAGCAGCGGCAGCAAGAGCCCGCCGAGCGCGAGGATCGTCACCCCACTGCCACCAGTGAACGCCGTGAAGGCCGAACACAGGACAGCCGTGGCGGTCACCGTGCCGCGGACGGCACCTCCGAAGAGCGCCAGAAACAACCGGCTCAGGCGCTGTGCGGCACCCGTCTTCGCAAAGACCAGCCCGGCCAGGGTGAACAGGGGCAACGCCGGCAGCGAGGGGTTCACCGTGATCGAGTAATGCGACAGCGGTATCGACGCCAGCGGCAAGGCGTCCTGCCAGAACAGCGCCAATGCCAGGCCGCCGAGCACGGCGAAGACCGGTGCCCCGGCGAGCAGCAGGGCCAGCAAGGCCAGCAGTCCCGGCCCCACTGGAATGGCCACACCATCGAACGCCGATCCCAGTGCCCAGCCTGCCAGGGGCAGCACAGCGGCACAGGCCGCGCGTGCCCAGGGGCTCACAAAACTGCGGGCGCCGAGCTTCACGCCCAGCAGGGCGAACCCCAGCGGCATCGTGGCCTGCACCCACCACACGGGCACGCCGTAGGCCAAGGGCTGGGCGGCCGCCATTTCACTCTGCACGAAGCGCCAGCTGGCCACGGCCAGCAGCCCGCAGAGAATGGATGAACCCCCCTTCGCGAACGCCTGTACGGCCGCCTGGACCCGCGGCCCACCGAGCCGATCCAGGCTGCTGCCGAGCGTCGTCAGGTGGCCCTGGCGCTCCGCTGCCACCGCACCGAACATGGCCAACATCAGCCCGAGGTGCTGAACCAGCACCGGGGCGTTGTCGATCCCGGCCCCAAGCGTCGGCCTCAGGGCCATCTCCACCAGCGGGACTGTCAGCATCAGGGCCAGCGCCAGCGCCGACAGGGCGTCGTCCCACCGCGCCAGGCTCGGGCGCCCGTTCGCGCCAGCATGCAGCACGGGTCAGCCGCCCCTGCCGGCGCGGAACGCCATCAGGTGCTTGAACACCTCGTCGAAGGTGTCGGCCGGCACCATCGTGCCGCGGATGCGTGGGTACAGCTTGTCCGCCAGCTGGTTCCACTCGCGCATCTGTTCAGGCGAAGGCCGGTTGACGACCAGGCCGCGCTTCTTCATCGCCTCGACGGCCTCGTCCACCTCGGCGCGCGCCTTCAGGCGCATCTGGACGCCAGCACGGTCCCCGGCGCTGCGCAACGCTGCCTGGCCGGCCGGCGACAGGCCGTCCCAGGCTTTCCGGGTGACGACCAGGGCGCCGACGATCGGTGCCCAGTTGATCTCCAGCATGTTCAATGCCGTGCTGAAGACCTGGCTGGCCAGCGCGAAGTAGGGCGTGGACGGCACCACATTGATCATGCCGGTCTGGATGGAAGGCAGGATGTCGGCGGTCTCCAGCGGCACGGGCGTGTAGCCCAGGCTCTTCATGATGGCCTGCTGCTCGGGCTCGCTGCCCCAGGCGAAGAACTTCATCCCCTTGAAATCGTCGGGCCGGAAGGCCGGCGCCTTCGAGAAGAACCGGACCCAGCCGGCGTCACCCCATCCCAGCACGACAAAGCCCTTGTCGAGAAACTTCTGCTCTATGGCTGGGCGCATCTTGTCGCGCACGTAGTCGACCTCCTCCCAGCTGCGGAACAGCATCGGCAGGTTCTGCAACGCACTGATGGAGGGCTCGATCTCGCGCAACCCCACCACCGACAGCAAGGCGCCCTGCAACTGGCCGATGCGCATGCGGCGTGCCAGTTCGGCCTCGCCACCCTGGCTGCCGTCGGTGAATACCACGAACTTGGCGCCGCCGCCCTGAGCCGCGCGCCAGGCCTCGCCCAGTTCCAGCAGTTGCTGGTGGTACAGGGAGTTCTTCGGGATCAAGGAGCCGATGCGAAGCGAGACGACCGGTGCCTGGGCTTGCGCACACAACGGCAGGCCGCTGGCGAGGATGATGGCGGCGGCGGTTCGACGGGTGAGGCTCATGGGTGGCAAGGTCCAGGGAAGGGCGGTGGTCAGAAGCGGTCGTCGGCGGTGTCCAGCAGCCACTGCGCGCGTTCGCGCATGACGGCGTTGCCGAGGCCAGGGTGTGCCGCGCTGGCGGCCAGCGCCTGCTGCAGCAGCGACGTGAAGGCCTCCCGGTCCCCGGCAGGCTGGGCAAGCATCTCTGCCATGGCGACGTAAGGGCCGGCGTTCCTGCCCGAGCCGGCGGCCACAGCCCGATCGAAGTAGGCCCGGGCCTGCAGGGTCGACCCACCCGGCCGAGCGGCCTCGAAGCTGCCCATCAAAGACGACAGCGCACCGTCGCCATGGTCCGGGCTCTGTTCCCAGGCCAGGCGTGCCAGGCGCACGGCTTGCGGCAGGTCCGCCACCGAATCG
This sequence comes from Vitreoscilla sp., assembly GCA_018780145.1. Taxonomy (GTDB): domain Bacteria; phylum Pseudomonadota; class Gammaproteobacteria; order Burkholderiales; family Burkholderiaceae_C; genus Ideonella. The sequence continues at coordinate 29,991 of JADMKA010000013.1, forward strand.
GGCCGGTCCTTCGACAGGGCGATGTGGGCGCCCCACGCCGCGGCGGCCCAGTACGCGAGGCCGACCTGGTCGGCGGGCAGGCGAGGCGGCCTGTCAAGGAACAGCGCTTCCGGGGCGGCCAGTGCGCTCCCCAAGCCGGGGTTGTTCTGTTCGAGTGCGCGCAGCGCGTGCCGCTGTGCCCGCCCGTACAGCCTGGCCGCCCGCATGCGCAGGGCTTGCGCCGCACGGGCGTCGTTGGTTTCGAGGCGCTCGGCCTCGAAGGCCACGAAGGCGTAGGCGTATTGGGTGAATCCGCCGGCCACCGCTTCAGCCAGCGGCACATGCCCGGGTGTTTGCGCCAGCACCGATTCCGACAGCTTCAGGTAGAAAGCACTGGCCTCTCGGGCCAGCACCAGATCCTCCTCGGCGGACGACGACTGGCCGGCCAGCTGGTCCGCGGCCGCCTTGAGGAGCATCGATTGCGGTGAGCAGCCCATCAGGCCGGCGGCGATCAGCGCCGCGACGGCACCACGCCACGTGGTGAGCTGTCCGTGGCGACACGAACTCGCCGCTCGATTCGACGGCGCCATGTGGTGTGGTGAGTCTCGCATTCGAGTGGCGCGCCACGGAGGGCTTGGCGCTTGAAGGCCACGCCTGGGTTGCTGGCGTGCAGTGGGACAAGGGCAACCCGTGATGCTCTGTCGTGCGCATGACAGGGCGATGAATCGTGACCGTGCGTCCAGCCAGCGAGCCCAAAACCCTGCCCACGACGATCACTTGACCGCGGTCAAACGAACCGCAATCGACTTGCTTCTGTAACACCAGTTTCATGGGCGGCTTCCACATTCGTGCCATGGACCTCGCGACCCACGAATCACCACAGACCATGAACCACGCCAATCCATCCTTCGTTGGAGGTGTCGTTGACGGCCAAGCGCCGTTGTCCGGGCGCAGAGGCCTGGTGGTTGGCGTCGCCAACCAGGACAGCATCGCCTGGGGATGTGCCCAAGCCCTGCACCGGCGCGGCGCGGGGCTGGTCGTCTCGTGCCTGAACGAGAGGGCCCGCGCGTATGTCGCGCCGCTGGCGGACGACCTGGGGGTGCCGCTGTTGTGCTGCGACGTCGAGCAGCCGGGCCAACTGGATGCTTTGGTGGCCCAGGCGGTGAGCCACCTGGGCGGACTGGACTTCGTCGTCCACTCGATCGCCTGGGCGCCGCGCGAGGACCTCCACGGCCGCGTCGTCGACAGCCATGCCGAAGGCTTTGCTCGTGCGATGAACATCTCCTGCCATTCGTTTGCGCAGCTCGCGCGGCTGTGCGAGCCGCACTTGGGACACGGGGGCACGCTGGTGACCATGAGCTACATCGGCGCCGAGGAGGCGGTCCCCCACTACGGCCTGATGGGCCCGGTCAAATCGGCGCTGGAGTCCCTCGTGCGTTACATGGCGCTCGAGCTGGGCCCGCGTGGCATCCGGGTGCACGCGGTGTCGCCCGGCCCGATGCCGACGCGAGCCGCCTCCGGCCTGGTGGAGTTCGACGCGCTGATGGCGCGCAGTGCCGCCCTGGCCCCCTTGCGCCGCGGCGTCACGCTCGACGAGGTGGGGGGCTGCGTGGCCTTTCTGGTCGGCCCCGACGCCACCGGCATGACTGGCCAGACGCTTTACGTCGACGCCGGCACGCACGCCGTCCGTTGACCCACACCACCCAGCAGGACGGCGCCATGGGCATCCCCGACGAACTGATCGAAAACCTGACCTACGACGAGATTCAACCGGGTCAACGCGCGCAGGTGATGCGCACTGTCACGCGAGACGACATCAGTGCCTTCGCGCTGATCTCCGGCGACGTCAACCCGGCACATGTGGACGCCGAGTACGCGCAGGGGACACGCTTCCACGGCGTCATCGCCCACGGCATGTTCGCCGGTGCGCTCATCTCCAGCGTGCTGGGCACCGAATTCCCGGGCCCCGGCACCATCTACCTCGAACAAAGCCTGCGGTTTCACCTGCCGGTGCGGGTCGGCGACACGCTGATGGTCAGTGTGCAGGTTCTGGAGAAGGACGACGAGCGACACAACCTGAAGCTCGAGTGCCTGGTGCTCAACCAACGGGGCGAGCAGGTGGTGTCCGGTCTCGCGCTGGTGCGCGCCCCGTTGCACAAGGTGGCCCGACCGCGCGCGGCCCTGCCGACCATGCACCTGTTCGACCCCGAGGTGCGCCTGGCCGAATGGATGCAGTCGCTGCGCAGCCATGCCCCGGTGCGCTGCGCCGTGGTGCACCCATGCGACCTGGGCTCTCTTCAAGGTGCACTGGAAGCCGCGGCGGCCGGCCTCATCGACCCCGTGCTGGTGGGCCCGGCGGCCCGGTTGCACGCACTGGCCGAGCAACTCGGCGTGGCCCTGGACGGCATGACCGTGTTGGACACGGCTCACAGCCATGCCTCGGCGGCCGGTGCGGCCGGGCTGGCGGCGCGCGGCGAGGTGGCGATGCTGATGAAGGGCAGCCTGCACACCGACGAGCTGATGACCGCGGTGCTGGCCGAGCATGGCCTGCGCACCGGCCGGCGCATGTCGCATGTGTTTCGCTTCGAGGTGCCCGCCTATCCGAAACCCTTGCTCGTCACCGACGCGGCAATCAACATCTCGCCCAGTCTGGAGGACAAGGCCGACATCGTGCGCAACGCGATCGGCGTGGCCCACGCGTTGGGTGTGGCGCGGCCCAAGGTCGCCTTGCTGTCGGCCATCGAGACCGTGACCCCTCGGTTGACCTCGACGCTCGACGCCGCGGCGCTGTGCAAGATGGCCGACCGCGGGCAGATCGCCGGTGCCGTGCTGGATGGCCCACTGGCCTTCGACAACGCCATCTCCGCCGAAGCGGCAGCCATCAAGGGCATCGAGTCGCCGGTGGCTGGCGACGCCGACATCCTCGTGGTGCCCGACCTCGAGTCCGGCAACATGCTGGCCAAGCAGTTGGAGTACCTCGCCGGCGCCTCGGGCTGCGGCGTGGTGCTGGGCGCGCGGGTTCCGATCGCACTGACAAGCCGGGCAGATCCGCCGATTTCCCGCCAGGGTTCAGTCGCTTTGGCCGGTCTGCTGGCGCGCGCGCTGGCAGGCAAGGCATGACGGCCGTCGTGCTGGCGGTGAACGCCGGCTCGTCGTCGTTGAAGTTCGGCCTGTACCCGGACGAAGGGCCGGCCGCATGGAGCGGTGCCTTCGAGGGCCTGGAGCCGGGTGGCGCTGCGCGATGGCGCGAAGGTCGCGCAGATTGGCAGGCGCTGCAGGTGGATGGCGGCACCAGCCCCTTCGACGCAGCGCTGGCGCTACTGCTGCGCGCGCTGGCCAAACGGCCCGTGCGCCTGGCTGCGGTGTCCCACCGCATCGTGCATGGCGGCGAGAGCTGCACGGCACCCCGCTGGCTCGATGACGACACGCTGGCCACGCTGCACCGGCTGAGCCCGTTGGCACCGCTGCACCAACCGCACAACCTGGCCGGCGTGGCGGCCTTCGCCCGGGCCCTTCCGGACGTGCCTCACGTGGGTTGCTTCGACACTGCGTTTCACTCGACGCTGCCGCCCACGGAGCGGGCCCTCCCGCTGCCGCCGGCCATCACCGACACCGGCGTGCGTCGCTACGGGTTTCATGGGCTGTCCTACGACTACCTGGTTCAGGAACTGCGCGGCCAAAGCCGCCGCGCCGAGGGCCGCATGCTGCTGGCCCACCTGGGCAACGGCGCGAGCCTGTGCGCCACGCTGGGGGGGTGCTCGATCGCCAGCACCATGGGCTTTTCCGCGCTCGACGGCCTGATGATGGGCACCCGCAGCGGCAGCATCGACCCGGGCGTTCTGCTGCACCTGTGGCGCCAGGGATGGGACCTGCCGGGCGTGGAGCGGCTGCTGTACCAGGAATCCGGGCTGAAGGGGGTGTCTGGTCTGTCGGCCGACATGCGCAGCCTGCGTGCCAGCGCCGATCCTGCAGCGCAGCGCGCGATTGCGCTTTTCACGCACCGTGTCAAGCGCGAGGCCGGCGCGCTGCTGGCGCTGCTCGGCGGCATGGACGTGCTGGCGTTCACCGGCGGGATCGGCGAACACGACGCAACTCTGCGCAGCGACGTCGCGGGTGCCTTCGCATTCGCAGGCGCGCAGTTGGATGCGCAGGCCAACGAAGCCGCGCAGGGAGACCGCGTGGTGCCGGTTCACGCCGCCCACAGCAACGTCGAAATCTGGGTCGTGCCCACCGACGAGGGGCGGGTCGCGGCGCGAGCGGCCTTCAAGCTGCTGACCTGACTGTTCCCTGCCCAGCCCGAGACTTCCATGACCGACTTGCCCCTGACCATCACCACCGACGCCGCGGACCACCGGGCCCTGCGTGCCGCCCAAGCGTTCGACAGCCGGCTTCATGCCACGGTGGCCCAGGCCACCCTGGGCTTGTCGCCGATTGCGTTGGCGCTGGCCGCCACCGACTGGGCATTGCACCTGGCGAGCCAGCCCGCGCAGGCGGCCTACCTGGCGAGCCTGGCCTTCCGCCAAGCCACCGAGGTGGCTGCCCATTGCCGCGAAGGCGACGATCCCGGTCTGGAAGATCCGCGCTTCGCGCATCCGGCATGGCGGCAGTGGCCGTGGGCCCCCGCCGCGTGGGGCTGGCAGGCGTTTCAGGGATGGGTCAACAAGACGACCCGATTGCGTGGCATGCAACCGCATCACCAGGAACTGGCCGGGTTCATGGCGCGGCAGTGCCTGGACATGCTGTCCCCGTCGAACGCCGGTCTGGCCAACCCCGAGGTGCTGCAGCGAACGTTGGATCGCCGCGGCGCCAACCTGATCGACGGGTGGACTCTGGCCGTCGATCAATGGCGATGGCAGCATGGGCTTGGCTCCCTGCAGCCCGACAAGCCCGACATGCGCCCCGGGCAGGACCTGGCCATGACGCCTGGCCGTGTGGTCTTCCGCAATCACCTGGTCGAGTTGATCCAGTACCTGCCCTTGACGGCCTCGGTTCACGCCGAGCCGGTGTTCATCGTGCCGTCCTGGATCATGAAGTACTACATCCTCGACCTGTCGCCTCGCAACTCCCTGGTGCGCTGGCTGGTCGAGCAGGGCCACACGGTGTTCATGGTGAGCTGGCGCAACCCGGATGCCGAGGATGCCGCGCTGGGCATGGCCGACTACCTTCAACAAGGCGTGTTCGAGCCGTTGGAGGTGTTGGCCGACCTGGTCCCGGCGCAGGCCGTGCACGCCTGCGGCTACTGCCTGGGCGGAACCCTGCTGGCCATTGCCGCGGCTGCCTTGGCCCGGCCGGGCGGTGTCCAGGGGCAGGACCGCATGGCAACGCTGGCCAGCGTGACACTGCTGGCGGCGGAGACCGATTTCAGCGAACCCGGCGAGATGGGCGTGCTGATCGACGAATCGCAGGTCACCCTGCTCGAGGATCTGATGGCACGGCAGGGTTACCTCAGTGGCGAACAGATGGCGGGCAGCTTTGCATTCCTGCACGCGCGTGACCAGGTCTGGTCACAGCGCCTGCGCACCTTGTGGCTCGGCGAACCCGCTGCCACCAGCGACCTGATGGCCTGGAATGCCGATGTGACCCGGATGCCGGCGGCCATGCACGGCGAGTACCTGCGCCGCTGCTACCTGCGCAACGAGCTGGCCGAGGGCCGCTACCCGGTCCAAGGGCATCCTGTCGCCCTCTCCGACATCCAGGTGCCGATGTTCGTCGTCGGTACCGAGACGGACCATGTCGCGCCGTGGCGCTCGGTCTACCAGATCCACCGGCTCTGCGCAGCCGAGATCACCTTTGTTCTCACCAGTGGCGGGCACAACGCCGGCATCGTCAGTGAACCCGGCCACGCCAACCGGCACCATGCGGTGTGCCTTCGCCCGGCGCATGGTGCGTGGGTTGAGCCAGCGTCCTGGGAAGATGGAGCCGAACGCCACGAAGGCTCATGGTGGCCCACCTGGGACGCGTGGCTGGCCCGGCACGGAAGTGGCAAGCAGGTGAAGGCACGCACACCGCGTGCAAGCTCGGTCCTGGGCGATGCACCCGGCGACTACGTGCTGGTGCGTCACGGCGCCCGGACTTGACTCCTCGATCCAGACCCGCCAAGGCAGCGCCATTTCATCCAACGTTGGGCATTCATGTCGCCACCTCACTCTCAGTACATCAAACGAGCAATCATGACTACACGCTCCTGTACCGTTGCCGTCCTCTCTGTCCTTCTGGTTGTCGGCTGCGCAAATTCCGTCTACCGAACACCAGGGGCGGAGAGTCAATCAATCGGTCAACTCGCCATTGTTGAGTACCGCGGAGTACTTGGCGCAGGTGGCGTGAACGTTGTGGAAGTTGACGGAAGGCACAGGGGTGTCGGGTTCTTCCGAAGATACGAACTGTCTCCAGGTGCGCACTCCATGAGAGTGGACCTCAATGTTCCAGGTGCGAGCACGAAATCGGTGACATTGAACTTCGTCGCAGCGGCGGGCGGCTTATACGAGGTGAAGTACGAGATTCGACGCACCGATGCATTTGGAGGCACTTGGCGCGTGTGGATTGAGGATGCGAAGAGCGGCCAAGCTGTCGACAGCAAGCAGGGTTGAGGCCAAGCCATCGTCAACACTGGATAGCGCATGACCTATGCCTAGCCCCTAAGTCGAGGGGACGTCTTGCGGCAAACCGCAAGGCGCCCCTTACATCGAACGATCGCAGTCTGAAATGGCCTCCCGGCCACAAGGTATCCATCCCATGAAGAAGACCCAGGCAGTCGCCTCGCTCGGAGAACACAGCTTGATGATGCCGGCCTGGGTCAAGTCGGCCTTGGCGGCCAACGACCGGCTCAAGGTCTACCTGACCGTGATTCAATCGGCTTCATCGCATGCCGATCGGCCGAACCGCGAAGCGCCCGACCTCGGCCAGGAGATCGCCGCCGCCGGGCTGCCTTCGGCCTGGTTGCATGACCTGGCGGCGATGGCCCGGCGGGTGGACGACGACCTGCTGATCCCTGACCTGCCCAGACTGGTCAAGTGCCTGAAGGACGACCTGGCGGTCATGGCTCGACCGGTTGTCGAGAGCTCGGAGTCCGCGTCGCCGGCGCAACTGCGTGTCGCGCATTGGCTCGCGTGGCTTGATGCGCTGGCGCCGGACAGGCTCGGCCATGGGCAGGTCGACCAACTGACCCACGGTCGCCGCAGCGACGGTGACAGCCTGCACCTGTTGGTGATGGACCTGCACAAGCAGATCAACAAGCTTGCCGGGGCCCTGGCCATCGAGGTGATCGACGGAGCCCACGTGTGGGACCTGCAACCCCAGGACCGGGTGCGTGTCGCAGCCTTCATGCGAGGGCTCAACCGTACCGCGGGCTTGAAGTTCGACCACCCCGGCCTGGACACGGCGGCCACTCGAGACGGCGAACGCCTGCTGATCCAGAACGACATCGGCACCAACGACGCCCATGTGCTGGTGATCCAGGTGACCGACCGCGCGATCACGCTGACCTATTCCGATCTGCACCGGGTACGGTTCGACTTCTTCCAGACCATGCTGGCACCGGTGGGTGCGAAGTGGTCGGAGACCGAGTCACGTACACATGCCGATCTCAACCGGGGCGAAGCCTATTCGGTGGGGACCGCGCGGTTCGACTGTCCGGACGACGCGGCCGTGGAGGCGGCGCTGGAAGGCATCGGCTCGCGCACCGTGTTCCTGATCGACTGGAACCGCGCCCGCAAGCGTTTGCAGGCCTTCGTCGAGAAGAGCGACGCGATCACCGTGCTGGCCGACGCGGCCCGGCTCGACCTGGGCCACCGTGCCTGGCTGCAGGTCGGTGGCGAGCGCTTGATCTTCGCGGCCATGCAGGCGGCCGGTGAAGGCGCCTTTCGCATTGGCGACCGCTTGGACGAGGTGATGGGCCGTGCCGATGCCTGCGCCTTCCTGTTGGCCGTGCTGAAGCTCGCCAGCGAAGCCCTGCGGCGGGGGCAACCCGCCGCCCTGGTGGCCGACGAAACCCGCATGTTGCTGGCGCAGCATGTTCGCCAGCGCACCAGCGAGTTCGACCTGCTGGCCGAACATGCGTCCTACTGCCAGGCGCTGGCCCAGGCGGTGAGCGATGGCTTGGCGCATGGGGTGCAGAGTTCAGGACGGGCCGCGGCCGATCTCGCTGCGCGCGCGAAGGCCTGGGAGCGAAAGGCCGATCACCTGGTGATGCAGGCCCGCGACAAGGCGGAGCGACAACCACGCTGGCGCCCCGTGGCGCGGCTGGTCGAGCAGTCGGATGACGTGGCCGACGCCCTGGAGGAATCGGCCTTCCTGGTCAGCCTGATCGCCGACCACCATCGGCAAGGCTGGATCGACGAGGTGCGCAGTGTGCTCGGGCGCCTGGCCTCGACGGTGCTGCAGGCCACGCAGGATCAGGTCAAGGCGTTGGCCATCGCGCGGACGCTCGGAGGCGACAGCGACTCCGACGACAACGATGCCTTCCTCGGCGCGACCTGGCGCGTCCTGCAAGCCGAGCGCCAATGCGACGCCATGCTGCGCGACGCGCGCCGTGTCATCCTGGCAGCAGTTCAGGATGCGCCGTCGCTGATGCTGGTGAACGACCTGGCCGTGACCCTGGAGCTGGCCTCCGACCGCTTGCTGGTGGCGGCCTACGGGCTGCGCGAGTTGGCGTTCGACAAGGCCGGGGTGCTGGGATGAGCACATTGCGAACCACTCGACCCGTCGGTCAGCACGTGGTGTTTGCCGGCCATGAGCTTCCCCTGGTGGCGCCTCCAGAGGTCTACCTGATCGGGTGCCACGGCGACCCGGCCACGAGCGGGCAGGGCGCCTCGCCACAGACCCTTGGCGCCAAGGCCTGGAACCTGCTGCGCATGGCGCAACTGGGGCTGCCGGTTCCGCCGGCCTTTGTCGTCGGCACGCGCTATTGCAGCGACCCGGCGGCACGTGCCGAGGGTTCCGGCCCGGCGCTGTGGGGCCATGCCCTGCGGGCCCTGGAGCAGTCGACAGGCCATGCCCTGGGGGACCGGCGGCGACCGCTGCTGCTCTCGGTGCGTTCGGGTGCCCCGGTGTCGATGCCCGGCATGATGGAAACCCTGCTGAACATCGGGCTGTGCGACACGACGGTGGAAGGCTTCCTGCGCCAGACAGGCAACCCCCGGCTCGTGTGGGACGCCTACCGCAGACTGGTGGCCACCTACGGGGAGGTCGTGGCGCGGTTGCCGGCCCGGACCTTCGAGGAGGTCACCCTGGCCCTGTTCGGCGACCGCGACGAGCGCGACCTGGATTTCTCGGAACTTCGTGCGCTGACGCAGTCCTACCTTGAGGCCTATGCGCGCGGCGCGGCGCGCCCGTTTCCGCAGGACCCGGTCGAGCAACTCGGCGGGGCGGTCGAGGCGGTGTTCCGTTCCTGGCAATCTGCAAAGGCCGTCGAATACAGGCGCCTGAACCACATTGCCGACGCGATCGGCACGGCCGTGACCGTGCAGTGCATGGTGTTCGGCAACGCCGGCGGGCAATCGGGCGCGGGCGTGGGATTCACGCGCGACCCGGCCACCGGCGAGCCGGCGTTGTGGGTGGATTTCATGTTCAATGCCCAGGGCGAGGACGTGGTGTCCGGGCGCCGCAGCGCCAACGGCCATGACGAGCTGGCTGCCGTGCTGCCCGAGGTCTGGGCGGCGCTGTCCAGTGCCGCGAAAGGAATCGAGCAGGCGTTCGGCGACATGCAGGATTTCGAGTTCACGGTGCAGGACGGTCACCTGTACATGCTTCAGACCCGCTCCGGCAAGCGCACACCGCAGGCCGCCGCGCGGATCGCCCTCGACCTGCTCGACGAAGGACTGATCGGACCGGAGCAGGCGCTGCAGCGAACCGCCGGCCTGGACCGTGACGCGCTCGCCAGCCGGTGCATCGTCGGGCTGGGTGACGCCAGACTCGCCCGGCTTGGCCGTGCAGCGACCGCCAGCAGCGGGGTGGCCGTCGGCGAGATCGCCTTCGACGAGGCACGCGCCGTGGCGCGCCATGCCTGCGGTGCGGCCGTGGTGCTGGTGCGGCGGGACGCCGAAACCAGCGACATCGCGGCACTCGACGCCGCCCGCGGCCTGCTCACGCAGCGCGGCGCCCGGACCTCGCATGCCGCCGTCGTCGCCAGGCAACTGGGCAAGGTCTGCCTGGTGGGCTGCGCCGACCTGCGGATCGACGAGGCCGCGCGCACCCTGCAGGTGGGCGAGGTCGTCCTCAGAGAAGGCGATGTCATCACGCTGGACGGCAACGACGGCGTGTTCTACCAGGGCGAAGCCACCGTGGAGGTGCGACACCCCGAGGCGTTGTTGGCTCGGCTGGCTGCGCTCAGGTCACGGTTCGTGGTGGCATGAGCGTCGGGTCGATGTCCCGTTTCGTCCGCCGCGCAAGCCGGATTGCCGTGTATCAACCGGGGCCTTGAACGTGGTCGGGCTGGATAGATATGATCCAGCCTTCGCCTGTCACTGGTGGAGTTCCCAATGGACGATTCGAACGTGGTAACCGTCTACAGCTTCCGGGTCTACACCGGGCACGCGGAACGCCCTCAGGTGTCACCGCACAAGGCCACCAAGGAGGCCATTGTCCAACTGGGTGGCGAGTTGCTCAAGGGGACCGCACAGCAGGTCCCTGCGAGGGCTCTCGATCCGCAGGGCCACTTTCGTCGGGTAGCGACGGGTTGGGGTGAGCTGAACTGACCCAGTGCGCCGGCCCTGCATGGCCCCCCGAAGGGGGCTGATGCACAAGACAGCGCACGGGGCGCATTCACTCAGCGGCCGGTGCAGTTGGCGTAGTAGGTGACCGTCGCGGGCCAATCGGAGAACATGCCGATAATGCCGACGTCATTGGCCAGCACATCCAGCGCGGTGAAGTAGTCGCCCGGGCCCTTGACGGCCGGCGTCACGCTCTGGAAGTAGTAGCCCCCGCCATCGGTCAGCGTGCCCGAGCGCTCGAGCGTCCAGCTGATGATCTTGAAGCCGTTTTCGCGGGCCGCGCGGGCGTAGTCCGAGGGCACCATCCGGCCCTTGCCGTCCAGGGCCAGCAGGGCCCACATCGGCGGTGCCACCACCTTCACGCCCTGGGCGGCCATCAACGGCAGCTTGGCGGTGGCGGCGGGGATCTGGCTAGGCAGATCGACCGGGATCAGCGCCACCGACTGCGCGCCGAAGGCCGGCTCGTTGGCGATCCAGTACAGGTTGTCGTTCAGGTTGAACGACTGGGCCCAGACGCGCTTGGGCGAGACGCCGGCGGCCTTGTACTCGTCGATCATCTGCTGGGCGTACTTCTCCTGGGTGTAGTCGCCCTCATACGGCATGGCGACGCTGGCTTCCTTCAGCTCCGGGGTCATGTCGACCTTGAGCTGCTTGAACAGGTCGATGCTCTCCTTGTGGGTCAGCAGCGTGCCCGTGGCGGCGTAGGCGTCGGTGCGCCAGTCGGGTGTGCCCTTCAGGTAGTCGGCCACGGTCATGGCCTTGGGGTTCGCGCCATCCATCTTGCCCGTGAGGCGCTTGAAATCGCTGAGCGTCAGGTCACTGGTACAGCATTTGGCATTGGCCGGAGCGCCAGTCACCGGGTCGTAGGGCGTGAACGGCACCGAGCATTTCGCGGCCAGTTCCGGGATCGCCAGGATGTTGGTCGTCGTGTGCAAATCGCACTGCGAGTGCCTGCAGACCAGCTCGCGGTCCTTGGTGAAGGTCACGTCGCATTCGAGCACACCGGCGCCCATGCGCGCGGCGGCCACATAGGACTCCTTGGTGTGCTCCGGGAACTGCATGGCTGCGCCACGGTGGCCAATGGAAAACTGGCTCTTGCTGGTGGGGATGTTCTCGCAAGACTTGAGCTGTCGCTTCAGCGGGCCGTCGCGCATCTGGTCGACCAGGTACTGTGGGCGGACGCCGATCTGGTAGTTGCTGACCGGTTGCAGCTTGGCGGTGGCCGCGGGTGCGGCGAGGGCGGGAACCGAACCGAAGCCGGCCACGGCCAGCAGCAGTGCCGCGGACAGGCCAGGAATCAGGTGTCGCATCGAAATCTCCTCGGGGTTGTGGGCCGAAGCAGTGTGTGTGGCGGACGTGACGTCCGGGTGTCGCCCGGCCTCGGCGGACGGCCCATGACCCTCGCGGGTCTGGAAACGGTTGTCACAGCGTGGCCATGTACCTCGTCTAGGCTGCTTCCGACGCGGCTTCTGCCCGCAACGAGGACCCACCATGAACCCATCCGACGAAGAACTCATCCGGCGCATTCACCGGGATCTGCGCGACGACTTCGACGAAGAGCTCGAGCTTGAGCTCGAAGACCGCCATATCGACCAGATCGCGGCACAGGAGGGCCTGGGCGCTGACGTTGCCGACAAGGAGGATCGGCGCACCTACTTCCGGGAGTTGTTCCGCCTGCAGGGCGAGCTGGTCAAGCTGCAGGACTGGGTGGTCGCTACACGCCACAAGGTGGTCATTCTGTTCGAAGGGCGCGATGCAGCCGGCAAGGGCGGGGTCATCAAGCGGATCACGCAGCGGCTGAATCCCCGGGTGTGCCGCGTGGCGGCTCTGCCGGCGCCGAACGACCGGGAACGCACCCAGTGGTACTTCCAGCGCTACGTGTCGCACCTGCCAGCCGGTGGCGAAATCGTGTTGTTCGACCGGAGCTGGTACAACCGGGCCGGCGTCGAGCGCGTCATGGGCTTTTGCAACGACGATCAGTACGAGGAGTTCTTCAGGTCGTGTCCGGAGTTCGAGCGCATGCTGGTGCGCTCCGGCATCCAGGTGATCAAGTACTGGTTCTCCATATCCGATGACGAACAGCGCATCCGGTTTCTGGGGCGGATCCATGATCCGCTCAAACAATGGAAACTCAGCCCGATGGATCTGGAATCACGCCGGCGATGGGAGGAATACACCGTGGCCAAGGAGGTGATGCTGGAACGCACCCACATACCCGAGGCGCCCTGGTGGATCGTCAAGGCGGACGACAAGAAGAAGGCGCGCCTGAACTGCATCCACCACCTGCTGGGGCAGATGGCCTACGAGGAGGTCGTGCACCCGCCGATCGACCTGCCGCCGCGCCAGCGCCGCGATGACTATTCGCGGCAACCCGTGCCGCAAGAGATCGTGGTACCCGAGGTCTATTGATCCGCAAGTCGCGCGACGTGGCAGCTGCAGGCGTGCCACTTGTCCACAGATTCTGTGGGCAAGTCTGTGGAATACCGGTGCTGCGCGTCGCCGCCTACTTGGCGGCGGCGCCTTTCTTGCCTTTCGGGCGACCGGTCTTCAGGCTGGGCACGGACGCCAGCGCGGCCTGAAACCCCTTGTCCGTCAACCGATTCAAGGCACCGATACCTGCCCGGATGAGCTCGGACTTCTTGGCCGGCTGACCCAGGCGGGTGGCGCGCTGCTTGAGATCTCCCAGCACCGCATACTCGGATTTCGGGATCGTGAAGCTGTCACGTACCAATTTGGGTTTGCCGGAACCGCCTTCACTCGCCGGCACCGCCTTCTTGGCGATGGGCACGGCAACTGATTTTGCCGGCTTGTCGGGCAGGGGTGCAGAGGGGGTCGCAGCTGCGCGGCCTTGTGCGGGTTGGGCGGCGGGTTTCGAAGCGGTCTTGCGAGTGGCCATGCGGAACTCCATAAAACGGTATAAACAGTATATACAGTATATTTCGTGAGGTCCGCGCCCCCGACCGTTCAGCTTGATTTCAAGGCGCCGATCGCCGCGAGATGGCAAGCGCTCCATGCGCCACGGTCTTTCCACTTGACGAGGACTGCGCGCAAGCGCTCGGCACTGACTGGCTTGGTCACGAAGTCATTCATGCCAACGCGCTGACAGCGCTCGCGATCTTCTTCGAATGCTGCTGCCGTCAACGCCACGATCGGCAGAGTCTCGGGTGGGTACTGGGTACGCAACGCCGCGGTCACGTCGTCGCCGCCCATTCCCGGCATGTCTGTTCATGTCCCATAGGCTCCTGTGAGGCTGTGGGGTTTTTGATCGGATGAACGCGCCAGAAGCGCCGCGAACCCCAAAAACCCCACAATAAACCCCACAGGTTGCGCGCGCTTCGCTGCGACGCCCTGGGACGGCCTGGGACAAAATATTCTTACACGACAGTGGGTTAGTGCGTTTTCGGGAATCGCTTGGGACCCCCTGAAAACTCACTCGATGTTTTGCACCTGAAGCTCGGGATCAGCTCCAGGCGGTTGATTCATATAGATCTTTGGTCTCATGGGGGTAGCCGAACCCCACGATTTACCCCACACGAAACCTGTGCTTCAGTGAGACCTGTCGGGACGAACGTGAGGTGAACCAATCGGCGAAGCTCCTGTGTCTCAGTCTATCAGTCGGGTACTTTTCAGATGATCCAGACACCTCCGTTTCGTGTCTCGTAGAGATCCTGCCGCTGAGCGAGTCTTGTGTCGGATCGAGTTCTCTTGACCGTCTGTATGCGGCGTGAGGTCAGCGACGAATGTCAGGAGTGCGGCAAATCGGCGGCGCGAACAGTACGCATCACTTCCCGAAAGACGTCGTCAAACGGGGGAAGATGGCTCATCTGATGCGCGAGACGACTGGTCCAGAGCCTGCGCAGGCGATCTTCCTTGGCAGCAATGGCCTGTTCCACGCCCGCGATGACACGCTGCCGAAGCGCGAGCTTGGTGTCGAGTTCGCCGCGCATTTCTGCGATGCGCATGTCGGCTGACCCGAACAGATGCCAGAGGTCATAGAGGTCACGCGGTTCGTTGCGCGCCCGGTCGCTCAAGGCCAGCAGCTTCTCGACCACGATCTCTTCGATGGCGTAGACCTTCAGGGTTGGTCCAGCGGGCAGATCGTCGAAGCCGTCGTACGTGCGATGGATCGGGCGCTCCTGCAGCGGGAAACACAGGACCTCGGTGATCGTGATGTCGACCTTCACGTCGTTCGCGGCCGGCAGTGGACCCTGGTACTTCAGGTAGAACGTGTGGCTGTTCTGGTGCCCGTGCCGGTCTTCGCGGTCGAACGCGATGCGCAGGCCGCAGGCGGCTTCCACCGCCGCGTTAATCTCGGTGAACCCCGCGAGGATTTCATCGAGCGTGATTGCCCGGACCAACGTGAAGTCCAGGTCTTCCGAGAAACGGTAGTCCCCGAACCAACAGCGTCGCAGCGCCGTGCCGCCTTTGAAGGCCAAGACCTCACGCAGGGGGTGTCCAGCCAGCCCTGTAAGGAACCAGGCCAGAACGTAGTCCCGCTCGATGACCGCTTCGGGAATGCGCCGCCCGCCAGCGGACACCAGCGTGTTGGAAATCAACGAGATGTTGCGTTGAGGGATCATCAGCCAAGTCTCACGGCGTCCAGTTCATCGGGGGTGACGTTGAGCTGAAGCCGCCAGCGAGAGAGAAATGCGCCGTCAGCCGGCAGCAGCGGATCGAGGCGTTGATAAGTCGCGGTCAGCATGCCGCGCAGCGGTTCCAGCACTGAAGCGTCGGCCAGGCCATAGTGTTCCAGCAGGAACCCGAGACGCCGCACGACAGCGCCGACGTCTAGGCGGCGTGCATATTCGATCAGTCGATCGGTTTTCAGCTCGGTTCGCTTCATCCACAAGCCTTTGGCGACTTCTGTGATGCCGCCGGCATAGGCTGGGTGACGGAGGCCATCGATGATCGTGCGCTCCATGTCGCTGATCATCACGAAGCGTTCCTTGTCGACCCAATGCTTCATGGTTCCGAACTCTTGCTCTGCGGTGATGTGGACAAACCGGAAGTCGTAGCCACCGACCACCTGCGGACGCACGCGTCGCGTGCATGACACGTACACGGTGAAGTTCGGCTGCGTCACCATGCGGTGCAGTTCGAGAGCGGTGCCGTGCGAGAGGAAGTAGGGTGCGGTGCCGGCGAGTTCGCGCGCGATCAGGTACGGGCTGTCGACGTACTCGGTAGCTCTGCCGAGTTCGAAGGGCACCAGGTTGTACAAACCCGGCTTCAGCCGGGTCATCAAGCCACGCTGCTGGGCCTTGTGCACGAGGTTGCGTGCGGCCGCAGGCGACAGGCCGGTGATCTTGCCGACATCCGCCAAGGTGAACGTCGAGCGGCGCAGTTCATTCAGCTCGGTGAAGAGCTGCGCGGCGCGCGGTCCCAGGGTCTTGGTCCGCGAATGATATTTTTCGCTCAAGTTGGTTCTCAAAGAGAAACATACTGCGCAATAAATATAACATAAGCCATATCGGGCGGCAAGTTCGTCTCTCCGGGGGAGACGAAGTGACCGCAAAATGTAACAATGAGGCACTGAAGGCGGGAGTCACCGTCAATCGCACCAATAACAGGGGAGCGCGCGATGACCGTCAGTGTCCACAATCCAGATCAATACATGGCCAGCCTGCGGCAGATCATTGCCCAGGGGCGCAAGCGGATTGGTCTGTTGGTCGGAGCGGGTGCACCGGCCGGCATCTTTCCTCCAGGCAGCGACAAGCCCTTGATTCCTGCTGTGGCGGGCCTCACCGACATGGTGATGGCGGCTCTGAACCCCGACTACGGCAAGACCTTGGATGCCGTACGGACCGAACTCGACGCCCCGAACATCGAAACGACCCTGTCGCGGGTGCGCAGCCTGGCCGGCGTCATTGGCAAGACGAAGGTCCATGACCTTGACGGGGAAGGGTACAAGAAGCTGAGTGACGCGATCTGCGAACAGATCGGCATCATCGTCAACAAGCCCCTTCACGACGGCCCTTCGCCGTACACAGAGTTCGTGACGTGGATCAGCGGCACCGGGCGTGAACACCCTGTGGAAATTTTCACGACCAACTACGACCTGCTGTTCGAGCAAGCGCTGGAGCGCACCCGTGTCCCATTTTTCGATGGATTCAGTGGTGCCAGCGAACCCTTCTTCGACCCGTCTTCAGTGGCGAGCAATGATCTGCCAGCGCGTTGGACGCGCTTGTGGAAGTTGCATGGCTCGCTCGGCTGGGCCGCCAACGTGAGAGGCGAAGTGGTACGCACCGGGCGAGCCAACGCAACGCACCTGGTGTTCCCAGAGCACCTCAAGTACGACCAGACGCAGAAGGCGCCGTATGCCGCACTCTTCGACAGGCTGCGCGTATTCCTGATGACACCCGACACGCTGCTGATCGTCACCGGGTTTTCCTTTGCCGACGCGCACATCTCCGCACGAATCGATGAGTGCCTGGCGGCAAATCCCTCGGCCAGCGTGTTCGCGTTTCAGTTTAAGCCGCTCGAGCAAGAAGTCCACGCCCGCGACATTGCTGGGCGCCGCGCCAACATGAGCTTGTATTCCCCGGACAAGGCCATGATCAATGGCATTGCCGCGCCGTGGATGCCGGGGGACATGCCGACACGCGACTGGGGCGCCATTCGAGCCACCTACTGGGGCATCGATGAGAAGGGCGGGCCCGCGCAATTTCAACTCGGCCGTTTCGACCGTCTCGCGCGGTTCTTCGCATCATCACGCGCGGCCCAGCACTTTCCGTCTGCCGCTCCGGCCGTGGATGCAGAGGTTGCTGTCGCGCCGACACCGCCGGATGTTGCAGCCGCGTTACCTGCTGCGGCTCCTGCCGACGGCAAAGCATGAATTCGAAGCCCACATTGCTTGGCCACGTTGGCGCCGTGACTGGTGCCGCGATCAGCGTGCGTCAGTCGCCGAGCGTGGCTTCGGGCATCGCAATCATTGGTGGGAAGAGCTACCGCATCGGCCAAGTCGGTAGCTTCGTGCGCATCCCGCAGGGTTACCACGACCTGTACGGCATCGTCGCCGAAGTCGGCGCGAATGCAGCGCCGGAAGTGGCGCGCGAACCTAATGATCATGGCGACCGGTGGATGACAATCCAGCTTGTGGGCGAGATCGTCGGTGCGTCATTCGAGCGCGGCATCAGTCAGTACCCAAACGTCAAGGACGAAGTCCATCTCGTGACCGAAGAGGATCTCGCGGTCATCTACGGTACGCAGGACGGCGGCCAAGTGATGATCGGACGGCTGGCGAACGCTGAGGGCATCCCCGTTCGCATTGATCTCGACAAGCTCGTCACGCGCCATAGCGCGGTGCTGGGTTCAACGGGGGCCGGCAAGTCCACGACCGTCGCAAGTTTGCTGCGGTCGATCGCGTTGGGGGGAAGTGCCGAGGGAGGGACCGGGTTTCCGAGTGCACGGATTCTGCTGCTGGACATTCACGGCGAGTACGGCCGCGCACTGCGCTCGGTATCGACCGTCTTTCGCGTCAATCCGAGTGCCGATGAACAGCCGCTGCACATTCCGTTCTGGGCACTCGATCCAGCCGATCTCCTCGCCTTCTTGATGGGCAAGCTCGACGACAAACCGCTGTCGCAGATTCTTGATCGCATCTTTGACTACAAGACCAAGCTGGTGAACGACACCTCGGTTGCCGGATTGGACCTCAACTCGATGACGGCTGACAGTCCCGTTCCATTCAGCCTCAAAAAACTCTGGTTCGAATTGCTGGAACCCGAGATCAAGACATGGGCCGACCAACCACGCACTCAGCCGGCGTTGGATGAGGCCGGTGATGCGGCGACGCTGAAGGCTCCCCGGTACAAACCTCATGGCGCCGGGTCCGCAGCGCCCTTCATAAATCAGATCGGCGTGCTTGGCATTCGCCGCCCGTTGGATCAAATGCGGTCTCGCTTGCTGGATAGGCAATACGATTTTTTGCTGCATCCCGGCGAGTGGGAACCCGACCTCAATGGCGAAGCTTCGAAGGACTTGCCCGCACTCCTGCAGGCATGGCTAGGGCATGACAAGCCCATCACGATCCTCGATCTATCTGGGATTCCCAGCACCGTGGTTGCCCGTCTGATTGGTGCGATTCTCAAGATCATCTATGAGGGGCTCTTCTGGGGTAGGGAGAAGAGCGAGGGCGGCATCGCAAGGCCGTTGCTTGTAGTGATGGAAGAGGCGCACCGCTATCTCTCCAAGGATGCTGATGGGCCAGCACGCGTCATGGTTCAACGGATCGTGAAAGAAGGGCGCAAGTTCGGAATCGGTGCCATGGTCGTTAGCCAGCGACCGTCCGAGGTCGATGAAACCATCCTCTCTCAGTGCGGCACATTTGTCGCGCTGCGTCTCTCGAATTCATCGGATCGCGCGAAGGTTCAGGCGTCGTTGCCGGACAACTTAGCGGGCGTGGTCGACAGCTTGCCTGTGCTGCGCGTAGGGGAGGCCATCATCACCGGCGAGGCCGCGCGCCTCCCCATCCGTTGTCGCATCACTCTGCCAGATGAGAAGCATCGACCGAATAGCGAAGACCCTGCTGTCGCCAAGCGCTGGCAGGGTTCTCGTCTGCCGGAGAGCTACGAACGCGTCGCGGCATCTTGGCGCGCACAAAACCCGACCTGGACCACGTTGCGCGTGTTGCGCAGCCCGCTTGAACAAGAGGAGATAGAGAGCATGGAACGAGAGACCGTGGATTCATCGACAGTGCTGTCGATTGGTTACGAGCCGACCAGCAGCACGCTTGAAGTTGAGTTCAAAAGCAGCGGGGTCTATCAGTACTACAACGTGCCCGAGCCGATCTACCAGCAGCTCATGGCATCGGACTCGAAGGGCAAATTCATGCATGCTTATATCAAGCCTGCGTATCCATGCTCGCGGGTGTGAGTCAGCGCGCCAATTCGAAATCGGAAAGGGCCGCGACAATATGGTCGGGCAACGAGACCGCGCAGGATCTCGTGCATTTCGGCGGCATTGCTAAAGCGGTATCCGACATCGAAATGCTGGACGACTTCGGCAGGTATGTGCTGATCAGCCTTCAGGTGCAGTTCATGGGCCAGGTGCCTCCGTGCCGCGCGCGCGGCCGCCTTTTGTGGCAGGTGCACTATGGCTAGCGTCGAGCCGCATCTGTGGTCGCTGCTGAGTGAGATCGAGCCCACACGTACACAGAAGGCTGGCGCGGTACGCAGCCAGAACCACCTGCGGGATTTGCTAAACAGCGGTCAGATGGCAAATCGCATCAAGGCTTCTTACCTGAGCGGGAGCTACGCACGCGACACCGCCATTCGGCCGCTTGACGACGTCGACATCATCTTCGTGATCGATCCTTCCTTCTGGACTCGCGGTCTTGCTGCGCTCTTCAGTCGACCTGACCCCGAGGCCGTGCTGAAGACCTTCGCTGGCGCGATCCGGTATCGCTACCCCGTCAGTTCGGCGTACGGTCAGAGGCGCTCGGTACGACTGGAACTCTTCCACTTGGATATCGATTGTGTACCGGCCATCGAGGAGTCACCGGGTTCGGACTTCATCTGGATTCCAGACCGGGATGCGGATGACTGGATCAAGTCTTCGCCCAAGCGCCACTCGGCGCAGGCCGTGGCTGCAAATCAGCTAAACGGGGGCAGGCTCAAGCCGCTCATCAAGCTGCTCAAGTACTGGAACGGAAATCTGCCTTCCACCGCGAACGTTCGCTCGTTCATGATCGAAACGCTCGCTGTGACACTTTTCAAGAAGAGGCCGTGTGCAAGCCTTGAGCAGGGGCTAGTGATGTTTTTCGACTTCCTGGCCAGCTTCGAAGGCCAAGGCAGTGCACTCTCTTGGTCCAGCCGGTACGACATATCTGCGGGCTTGCTCGGCGGGATGACGGTGCCTGACCTCGCCGGGACAGGCACGAACGTTGCTGCCCGGGTGAATCCCGCGAAGGTGAGCAAACTGCTTGAGCACGCGGCGCGCAGCCGTGACCGGATGGTGGAGGCACAGAAAGCGGTGTCGCAGGACACCGCCGTAGGTCGCGTAGCGCGGGCGCTGCGAGCCAGCGGCTAGGAGTCTGGGCGGCAGAGGGGAAGTCCCTGACTTCGATTGAGGTTTGAGGTA
>JADMKA010000017.1 GCA_018780145.1 Vitreoscilla sp.
CCGCAGCCGTAGTGCCCGACCACGAGCACATGCTCGACCTTCAAGACCTCGACGGCGTACTGCAGCGCGGTAAGACAATTGAGGTCGGAGTGCACCACCAGGTTGCCGACATTGCGGTGCACAAAGACCTCGCCCGGGCGCAGGCCGAGGATCTCGTTGGCCGGAACGCGGCTGTCGGAGCAGCCAATCCACAGGTATCGCGGCGCCTGTTGTTGCGCAAGCCGCCGAAAATGGCCTGGATCCTCCGCCACGCAGCGGGCCGACCAGGCCCGATTGTTCTTGAGCAAGGACTCGATGCTGCACATGTGGAGGCCTTCGATCGATGGCTGGAAGGGATGGACCGACGAGCCCGTAGAGACGGGCCTTCTGGCATCATATCGAACAAACGTTTGGTTTGTATCGCCAGTGCAGACTGCTGGAAGCACCGTCGCAGCGCTTGTGGTGGCCCTCCCCCGGCGCGGCCTGAAGAATACGGAGATGAGTCTTGGTCAAAAGAGAGCCAGCCGCGAGGCCCCGGACGCAAGCCCCCGAACGTCAGTTCGTGATCATCGGCGCCGGCATGTGCGGCCTTTACCAGTTGCACAAGCTGCTGCGGATGGGCGCCGACGTCACAGTGCTGGAGCGCGGCGACGATGTCGGCGGCACGTGGTACTGGAACCGCTACCCCGGCTGCCGTTTCGATTCTGAGAGCTACACCTACGGCTACTCGTTCTCGAAGGAACTGCTGGCCGAGTGGGACTGGACCGAGCACTTCTCGCCGCAGCCCGAAAACCTGCGCTATGTGAACCACGTGGTCGACAAGTTCGGGCTGCGCCCGCACGTCCAGTTCGGCTGCAACCTGACGCGCGCCGTCTGGGACGACGAGCAGCAAATCTGGACGCTCGAACTGGCTGACGGCCGTACGCTGACTTGCCGCTTCCTGCTCACCGCCATCGGCCTGCTGTCGGCGCCGACGATGCCGCGCCTGGCGGGCATGGACAGCTTCCGCGGCCCTTCTTTCCACACTTACCACTGGCCCAAGGAGCCGGTGGAACTGGCCGGCAAGCGGGTGGCCGTGATCGGCACCGGGGCCACCGGCGTGCAGTTGATCAGTGCGATCGCCGACAAGGTGGACCAACTCACCGTCTTCCAGCGCCGGCCCAACTGGTGCGCACCGCTGCACAACGCCCCGATCTCTGCGGCGGAGATGGCCTCGATCCGGGCCGACTACGCCGAGATCTTCAAGAAGTGCGACAACACGCCGGGCGGCTTCATTCACGGCCCGGACCGGCGCCGCGTGGCCGAAGTGCCGCGCGCGGAACGGCTGGCCTTCTGGGAGCGGCTCTACGCCACACCCGGCTTTGCCATCTGGCTGGGCAACTTCCGCGACGTGCTGATGGACGAGGCCGCCAACGCCGAGTTCTCGGCCTTCGTGGCAGACAAGATCCGCGCCCGCGTCAAGGACCCGGTGCTGGCCGAGAAGTTGATCCCCAAGGACCACGGCTTCGGCGTGCAGCGCGTGCCGATGGAGACGCGCTACTACGAGGCCTACAACCGCCCCAACGTTCACCTGGTCAGCCTGGGCGAGACGCCGATCGAGCGCATCACGCCCACCGGCATCCGCACCAGCGAGCGCGACTACGAGTTCGACCTCATCGTCTACGCCACGGGCTTCGACGCCGTCACCGGCGCCTTTGACGGCATCGACTTCGTCGGCACCGAGGGCCGGCGCCTGCGCGACTGCTGGCGCGACGGGCCACTCACCTACCTGGGTCTACAGGTGGCCGGCTTCCCCAACATGTTCATGCTGGCAGGTCCGCAGAGCGCGTCGTTGTCGACCAATTTCCCTCGGGGCATCGAGACCGTGGTGGACTGGGCGAGCGGGCTGTTCGAGCACACCGTGCAACGCGGCATCCACCGCATCGAGCCGACGCCCGAAGCACAGGCCGAGTGGACCGCGCATGTGAAGGAGATGTACCAGGGCCTGCTGCTGCGCAAGGCCAAGTCCTGGTTCACGGGCTACAACTCCAACGTCGAAGGGCACGACAAGATCCGCTACATGATCTACAACGGCGGCGCCCCGCGCTACCGCCAGCGCATGGCCGAGGTGGCGCAGCAGGGCTACGCCGGCTTTCGCCTGGGCTGATCGGTCGCCTGCACTTCATCAACCGCAGGTACAACATGCGCTCCATGGTGTCGTGGCGCGCCTGCGTCGGATCCGCCGCTTGTCCCGAGCAGAGCGCCGTTCGGGGAGCCTACGTCAGTCAGCCGCAGCTGGTGCCAAGGCATTCGCCGCTCGCGTGCCTGAGATCGGCGGAATGTGGCGTGTAAAGAAGGCTGCGATCTTTCGGTCAACCTCACCCATGTTGTCGCGGGTGAATCCGAGTGGATCGTTGAGCAGCTCACCGGCGATGCCGTCGATGCCGGGCGGCAACGACGACAGCATCGAGCCATGCCCGGCTGCCGGCATGTCGGCGATCACCTCGCAGGTTCGGCAGGCATCGCGTATCGCCCCGCCGTGAAACCTGGGCGCGAGCCAGCGGTCCTTCTCGGCGAGCACCAGCGCCAGCGGCACGCGCGGCGCGGCCAGGCAAGACAGCTCGTAGTCGGCGGCCGCCGGAACCGCGGCGACGATGCCGGCGACGCGCGGGTCAAGATGCTCGCGCGGTCGCGCGTCAGCGAAACGATACTGGATGACCTTCAGCGCCCTTCACACAGTGCCCAACGCCAGTCGGCCCCTCGCGGTGGACTTGATCAGCGTTGCCTCAGGATCGCGCCCCGCCCCCGGTCGATTCAGACTCGAACCCGCTCCATGGACCGACTCCAGTCAATGCGCGCCTTCGTCAAGGTAGTCGACGAACAGAGCTTCGCCGGGCCGCCCGGGCCTTCGAGGTCGCACCGGCCGCGATCACACGGCTCGTGGCAGACCTGGAGTCGCATCTGGGCGTTCGCCTGCTGCAGCGCTCGAGCAGGCGACTGGCCCTGACCGGCGCCGGCGAGATCTACCTGCCGCGGGCGCGCAGCATCCTGGCCGAGATCGACGAGACCGAGGCGCTGACGAGCAACTCGTCGCAGACGGCCCGAGGCCGGCTGCGCGTGCTGGTGTCGCCATCGTTCGCGCGCCACCAGCTGGCCAAGCACCTGCCGCGCTTCTATGCGGGCTATCCGGAGATCGCCCTCGACCTGGCCAGCGCCGTCGCGTTCGACACGCTCGACGAGGCCTTCGACGTCTCGTTGCTGATCGCCCGGAACGAGCTGTACCAGGGCGACTTCATTGCGCAGCGGCTGGCGACGACGCATGTGGTGCTGTGCGCCTCGCCGGACTATCTGGCCCGGCAGGGCACGCCGACCGTGCCGGCCGAACTCGCCCGGCACCGCGCGCTCGTGGTGCAGACCGGCACGCCGTCGCGCAGCTGGCGCTTGACGAAGGTGGCGGAAGGCACGGCCTCGCACAGCGAAGTGGCGGCCGAGGTCAGCCCCGCCTGCGCCCTGTCGGCAGAGCATTCCGACTCGCTGTTCGAGGCCGCGCTGGCGGGCGTCGGCATCGCCGCGCTGCCCTCGTACATCGTCGAGGACGCCCTGGCGCAAGGCACGCCGGTGCGCGTGCTCGACGCTTGGTCGCTCGGCGCTCACACCGTCTATGCCGCGATGTCGACGCGCAAGTACGTGCCGGCAAAGACGCGCGCGTTCCTGGACTTCCTGGCCGCGACCTTCAAATCGCCCGGCGATCCCTGGCTGCCCGCGCCAGACGGCGAGGGCCCAGCGCGCAGCAAGCTCGCCGGCCTGCGGCGCTGAACTCGCCGCGCAGTTCAGCGGACGACTTGACTGCCGTCCCGGCCCGCCGCGATCTGCTGCGCGAGCTGCGCAAAGCGCGGCGAGTTGCGCAGCCGCGCGTACCGGGCGGCGGCCTCGCGGTAGGCGCTCGATCTCCAGTCCTCCGAGTCGGGGCGGCTGAGATCGGCGAGACCCGACTCCTGGTAGATCTTCAGATCAGCGATCACTTCGGCGCGTGTCAACCCGTGCGCAGGCTCGACCTCGCGGGTGGTCTGGGCCAGCACGGCCTGACTTGCGCCGACGGCGAGCAATGCGGCAATCACGACATCTTTCGTATTCATCTAAGACCTCTTCAAAGGATGGAAGTAACGCCTGAATACTAGGGAAGTCCCTAGGTTCGCGAAACGGCACGCGGCGCAATGGACTGTTACGCCCGGCGAAACGATCGCGCTGCAGGCGCAGACTCCTGCCCCTGCCAGGGACCGGCCGGGAGGCGTCGCGCAGCCTCCGCGCCACGAGGCCAGCGCGTCCAGTCGGCGCTCGAAGTCGTGGTCGCCGATGCGCTCGCAGAGCTTGTCGCGCGTCTGCATCAGCCCGAGCAAGGCCTGCCGGCCGCCGTCGCGCCGGATCGCCTTGTGGTCCGTCTCGGCCCCGCCAGCAGGGCCGGCGCAGGCCGGTCACTTCCTCCTCCGACAACGCCGCGCCGGCGTTCGACGACGACGACGATCCGTTCTGACCCGCCTGCAGCAACAACATCAACAGCATCAACAACTCGGCGTCCCCGGGCCGCTACTCTTGCCGCTTCGCTTGAGGAATACGCTGATCAACGCACCGCACCCGGCACGGGCCCCGCCGCTGTGTCCATGACCAGATCGATCCAGCGCCAGCATGTGGAGTGGGTCGTTGAAACGGCGCGCGACCTTGCTCCAGAGTCGTGGACACGCCCAAAGCCGCGCATCGTCGACGACCTGGCGAAAATGAGGTTGACTTCCGATGGATCGGGGCGGCACTGGAGCCGCAATCTCCGAGCAACACCTCGCGCACGACTCTTGCGATCACCTAGGAGTCTGGGCGGCAGACGGTTCGTAGCCGGCTGATGCGCCCGGAGGAGGC